>NZ_JARAVL010000002.1:0-380793 GCF_033792725.1 Streptomyces sp. PA03-5A
CCCCGACGCGGCCCCGGGCCCCGCCGCGCCGGCCGGTCCGCGCGGGCCGCGGCTGGACATGCGCAGCCCCGCCCACCGGGTCGAGCGCGAACTGCTCAAGCTCGCCCTCCAGCACCCGGAACTGGTCTCCCCGGCCTTCGACGCCTACGGCGAGGACGAGTTCACCGCACCGCCGTACGCCGCCGTGCGCCGCGCCATCGCCGAGGCGGGCGGTGCCGAGGCCGCCGACGCCGAGTTCCTCGTCCGGGTCCGCGACGTGGCACCGGACGACACCGTGCGCTCGCTGGTGACCGAACTCGCCGTCGAGCCGGTCCAGCACAAGGCGCCGGACGTCTACGCCGGCAAGATCCTCGTCGACGTACGCCGTCAGGCGGTCGCCCGCCGCATCGCCCAGCTCAACGCCGACCACACCCGGCTGAGCGCCCAGGGCCCGCGCGCCGACGAGGCCCAGCTCGCCGCCGTCCAGGGCGAGCTGTGGGCGCTCCAGCAGTACGGCCAGCGCCTGCGCGAACAGGGCGTCGCGGCCCTCTGAGCCGGGCGCCGACGGCCGTCCCGCCCGGGAACGGACGGGGACGCGGGCGTGACGAGGGGGTTGCCCTCCGTCACAAAAAAGCGGCGCACGACCCTCGTGGGCATGGTGTGCCGTAGGCCACACTGGGGGCGGTGCAAGAGTCCTCGGAGCGCGGACTGCCGAGCGGTGTCGATGGTGACGCCACCGGAGTGCCGCTGACGGCGAACTCCCGGACGGGCCGTGGCGAGGACGCCGCGACCGTTCCGTCGCGGCGCGTCTCCGAGTCCGTGGCTGCGCTCACCGTGGAGGTCTCTCCCGTGCACATCCAGACACTGACGCCCCTGACGGCCCCGGCCGACGACCTGCTGGAGCGCGTGCCGGAGCAGAACCACGCGGCCGTGCACCCCGAGGAACCGGCCGGCGGACCCGACGAGGCGCAGGCGCAGGCGCGTGCGGAGGCCGCGGCGGAGACGGGGTCCGACCCCGAGTCCGATGCCGACCCGGGCCCCGTACGGCGGTCCGGCGACGAGGTCTCCGGCCCGTCCGCGGACCTGTTCCGCCAGTACCTGCGCGAGATCGGCCGGATACCCCTGCTCACCGCCGAGGAGGAGGTCGAACTCGCCCGCCGGGTCGAGGCCGGCCTCTTCGCCGAGGAGAAGCTGAACGGCACTCCGGACCCCGACTCCCGGCTCGCCGTCGACCTCGACCGGCTGGTCGTGCTCGGCCGGATGGCCAAGCGCCGTCTGATCGAGGCCAACCTGCGCCTGGTCGTCTCCGTCGCCAAGCGGTACGTGGGCCGCGGCCTGACCATGCTCGACCTGGTCCAGGAGGGCAACCTCGGGCTGATCCGCGCCGTGGAGAAGTTCGACTACGCCCGCGGCTACAAGTTCTCCACCTACGCGACCTGGTGGATCCGCCAGGCCATGAGCCGGGCCCTGGCCGACCAGGCCCGCACCATCCGGGTCCCGGTCCACGTCGTGGAGCTGATCAACCGCGTCGTGCGCGTCCAGCGCCGCCTGCTGCAGGAACGTGGCTACGAGCCCTCCACCGAAGAGGTCGGCGCCCACCTGGAGATCCCCCCGGAGCGGGTGAGCGAGGTGCTGCGCCTGGCGCAGGAGCCGGTGAGCCTGCACGCCCCGGTCGGCGAGGAGGAGGACGTCGCCCTCGGTGACCTCATCGAGGACGGCGACGCCACCTCGCCCGTGGAGTCCGCCGCCTTCCTGCTGCTGCGCGAGCACCTGGAGGCGGTGCTGTCCACCCTCGGCGAGCGCGAGCGCAAGGTCGTCCAGCTGCGGTACGGCCTGGCCGACGGGCGCCCGCGCACCCTGGAGGAGATCGGCCGGATCTTCGGCGTCACCCGCGAGCGCATCCGGCAGATCGAGTCCAAGACCCTCAACAAGCTGCGCGACCACGCCTTCGCCGACCAGTTGCGCGGCTACCTGGACTGAGCACGCACGAGCCCCCGCCGGCCGGGCCGGCGGGGGCTCGCGTCGCGGCCTCGCGGCCGGTCAGTCGACCTCCGCCACCGCCTGCGCGAACTGCGCCGCGTACAGCCGGGCGTAGGCGCCGTCCTTGGTCAGCAGCTCCTCGTGGGTGCCCTGTTCGACGATGGCGCCGCTCTCCATCACCAAGATGACGTCCGCGTCGCGGATCGTGGACAGCCGGTGCGCGATGACGAAGCTGGTCCGCCCGTGGCTGAGCTGCGCCATGGCCCGCTGGATCAGCACCTCGGTACGGGTGTCGACCGAGCTGGTGGCCTCGTCGAGGACGAGGATCACCGGGTCGGACAGGAACGCCCGCGCGATGGTGATCAGCTGCTTCTCGCCGGCGCTGACGCCCGTGCCCTCGTCGTCGATGACGGTGTCGTACCCGTCCGGGAGGGTGCGGACGAAGCGGTCCGCGTGCGCGGCGCGCGCGGCCTCCTCGACCTGCTCGCGGGTCGCGCCCTCGGTGCCGTACGCGATGTTCTCCGCGATCGTGCCGCCGAACAGCCACGTGTCCTGCAGCACCATGCCGATGCCGGAGCGCAGTTCCTCCCGCGGCAGGGACGCGATGTCGGTGCCGTCGACGGTGATCCGCCCGCCGGTGACCTCGTAGAAGCGCATGAGCAGGTTGACCAGCGTGGTCTTGCCCGCGCCGGTCGGGCCGACGATGGCGACCGTGTGGCCCGGTTCGACGGTCAGCGACAGGTCCTCGATGAGCGGCTTCTCCGGCTCGTAGCGGAACGCCACGTCCTCGAAGCGGACCTCGCCGTGCTGCTCCTTGCGCAGCCCGAGCGTCTTCGGCTCGGGGCTCTGCTCCTGGGCGTCGAGCAGCTCGAAGACCCGCTCGGCGGAGGCGACCCCGGACTGCACCAGGTTGGACATGCTCGCCACCTGGGTCAGCGGCTGGCTGAACTGCCGGCTGTACTGGATGAAGGCCTGGACGTCGCCGATGGACAGCGCGCCGCTGGCCACCCGCAGCCCGCCCACGACGGCCACCAGGATGTAGTTGACGTTGCCGATGAACATCATCGCGGGCTGGATGACGCCCGAGATGAACTGCGCCCGGAAGCCCGACTGGTAGAGCGCCTCGTTCTGCTCGCGGAAGGCCTCCGCGGACTCCTCCTGGCGGCCGAAGACCTTCACCAGGGTGTGCCCGGTGTACATCTCCTCGATGTGGGCGTTGAGCTTGCCGGTGGTCCGCCACTGCTGCACGAACTGCGGCTGGGCCCGCTTGCCGACCGCCGTGGCGACGAACACCGACAGCGGCACGGTCACCAGCGCCACCAGCGCCAGCAGCCAGGAGATCGAGAACATCATCACCAGCACGCCCACGATCGACAGCAGCGCGAAGATGATCTGCCCCATCGTCTGCTGCAGCGTCTGGCCGATGTTGTCGATGTCGTTGGTGGCCCGGCTCAGCACCTCGCCGCGCGGCTGCCGGTCGAAGTACGACAGGGGCAGCCGGGCCAGCTTCGCCTCGACGTCCTGGCGCAGCCGGAACACGGTGCGCTGGATGACCGTCGTGGCCAGCCGGCCCTGGACGACCGCGAAGACCGCGGCGGCCGCGTAGATCGCGAGGGCGGTCAGCAGCACGTGGCCCACGGCGTCGAAGTCGATCCCGGCGCCCGGGGTGAAGTCGGCGGACTGCAGCAGGTCGGCGAGGGTGTTGCTGCCCTCCTGCCGCAGGTGCTCGATCGCCCCGGCCTTGTCGGTGCCCGCGGGCAGCGAACGGCCGAGGACCCCGGCGAAGATCAGGTCGGTGGCCTTGCCCAGGATCCTCGGGCCGATGACGTTGAGGGCGACGCCCAGCGTCGTGCAGGCCAGCATGGCGACGACCAGGGTGCGCTCGGGGCGCATCAGCCCCAGCAGCCGCTTGCCGGAGCCCTTGAAGTCCATGGACCGCTCGGTGGGCTGGCCGCCCATGAACCGCATCGGCCCCGCCGTGGGTGCGGGCCCCCTCCGGGGCGCGGGGACGCTCATGCCGCCTCCTGCTCGGTGAGCTGGGAGAGCACGATCTCCCGGTACGTGGGATTGCCGTCCATCAGTTCGTGGTGGGTGCCCGTGCCGACCACACGGCCCTCGTCGAGGACCACGATCCGGTCGGCGTCGCGGATGGTGCTGACCCGCTGCGCGACGATCACGACGGTCGCGTCCGCCGTCTCCCGGGCCAGCGCCCGGCGCAGCGCGGCGTCGGTGGCGTAGTCCAGCGCGGAGAAGGAGTCGTCGAAGAGGTAGACGGTGGGCTTGCGCACCAGGGCCCGCGCGATGGCGAGGCGCTGGCGCTGGCCGCCGGAGACGTTGGTGCCGCCCTGGGCGATCGGGGCGTCGAGTCCGGAGCCGCCGCCCTCCTGCGCGAGCCGCTCCACGAAGTCCCGGGCCTGCGCGATCTCCAGGGCGTGCCAGAGCTCCTCGTCGGTGGCCTCGGGGTTGCCGTAGCGCAGGTTGGAGGCGACCGTCCCGGTGAACAGGTACGGCTTCTGCGGGACCAGGGCGACCGTCTCGGCCAGGTGCGCCGCGTCCAGTTCGCGGACGTCGGTGCCGTCGATCAGCACCTGGCCGCCGGTGGCGTCGAACAGCCGCGGCACCAGACCCAGCAGGGTCGTCTTGCCGCTGCCGGTGGAGCCGATCACCGCCGTGGTCTCACCGGGCCGGGCGACCAGGTCGATGCCGCGCAGCACCTCGGCCTCGGCGCCCGGGTACGCGAAGTCCGCGGCGCGCAGCTCCAGCTCGCCGCGCCGTACCGCGAGCCGCACCGGATCGGCGGGCGGGGTGACGCTGGGGTCGGTGCCCAGCACCTCCTCGATGCGCTCGGCGCAGACCTCGGCACGCGGCACCATCATCACCATGAAGGTGGCCATCATGATCGACATGAGGATCTGCATCAGGTAGCTGATGAAGGCGGTGAGCGCGCCGATCTGCATGCCGCCGCTGTCGATCCGGTGGGCGCCGAACCACAGCACGGCCACGCTGGTGACGTTCACGACGGCCATCGCGACCGGGAACATCAGCGTCATCATCCGCCCGGCGCGCAGCGCGACGTCCGTCAGGTCGTCGTTGGCCTTGCGGAAGCGGGCCTGCTCGAAGTCGTCCTTGACGAACGCGCGGATGACCCGGATGCCGGTGATCTGCTCCCGCAGCACCCGGTTCACCGTGTCGAGCCGTTCCTGCATGGAGCGGAAGAGCGGACGCAGCTTCCGCACCAGCAGCAGCACCAGCACGCCCAGCACCGGCACCACCGCCAGCAGCAGCGAGGACAGCGGCACGTCCTGGCCGAGCGCCATGATGATGCCGCCGAAGCACATGATCGGTGCCGAGACCATCAGCGTGAAGGTCATCAGCACCAGCATCTGCACCTGCTGGACGTCATTGGTGGTCCGGGTGATCAGCGAGGGGGCGCCGAACTGCCCGACCTCGCGGGAGGAGAAGCGCTGCACCCGGTCGAAGACGGAGGCGCGGATGTCCCGGCCGACCGCCATCGAGGTGCGGGCGCCGTGGTAGACGGCGCCCACCGAGCAGGCGAGCTGGACGAGGGTCACGGCGAGCATGATGGCGCCGACCCGGAGGATGTAGCCCGTGTCCCCCTTGACGACGCCGTCGTCGATGATGTCGGCGTTGAGGGTGGGCAGGTAGAGCATGGCGAGGGTCGCCACGAGCTGCAGTACGACGAGCACGGAGACGGCACGCCTGTAGGGCAGGAGATGGGACCGCAGAAGACGGATCAGCACGACGGATGACCCTATAGTCCGATGGTTGCCGTAGGCACACGATTTACCGGCTCATGGCCGACACCGGGATCAACCCGGGAACGCCCCCGGATGCGTCTGCTCACGCACCGCGACGTACTGCTGCCGCACCGAGTGCCCGATCGGCCCGTCGTCCGGGCCCGGTTCGGCCACGGCGTAGTCCGCGGGGTGCCAGTACGGAGGCTGCTCCGGCGAGGCCGTGCCGTTCACCACCCCCAGTGACCAGGCCGCCTGCCGGGCCGCGCCCAGCGCCGCGTACTCGCCCGGCGGCGGCACGACGACCTGCGCGCCCAGCAGTGCCGGGGCCATCGACCGTACGGCGGGGAGGTCACCCGCCGGGCCCAGCAGGAAGATCCGGCGCACCTCCACCCCGCGCGCCCGCAGCACGTCCAGCGCGTCCGCCAGCCCGCACAACATCCCCTCGAACGCCGCCCGCGCCAGGTGCTCCGGCTTCATGCTCTCGCGCCGCAGCCCGTGCAGCGTCCCCGCGGTGTGCGGCAGGTCAGGTGTGCGCTCGCCCTCCAGGTACGGCAGCAGCACCAGGCCGTACGAACCCGGGGTGGAGCGCATCGCCAGCTCCGACAGCCCGGCCAGGTCGGTGCCGAGGAGCTCGGCGGTGCCGCGCAGCACCCGTACGGCGTTGCGGGTGTGGACGACCGGCAGATGGCGGCCGGTCGCGTCGGCGAAGGAGGTGATCAGGCCGGTCGGGTCGCTCAGCGCGTGGTGGTGCACCGCGAAGACCGTCCCCGCCGCGCCCAGCGACACCACCGCGTCCCCCGGGCCGACGCCCAGTCCGAGGGCGGCCGCCATGTTGTCCCCGGTACCGGCCGAGATCAGCAGCCCCTCCGGGGTCCGGCCGGCCGGCTCGGCGGGGGCCAGCACGTCGGGCAGCTGCACCGGATGGCCGAGCGCCAGCTCCACGATGTCCGTGCGCCACTGTCCGGTCGCCGCCGACCAGTAGCCCGTGCCCGAGGCGTCGCCCCGGTCCGTCGTGCGCCGCCGGGGGCGGCCCATGAGCTGCCACACCAGCCAATCGTGCGGCAGCAGCACCTGCGCGGTGCGCTGCGCCGAGGCGGGTTCGTGCCGGGCCAGCCAGCGCAGCTTGGCCACCGGGTACGCGGCCTGCGGCACCGCCCCGACCGCCTCGGCCCAGGCGCCGGGACCGCCCAGCTCCTCGGTCAGGTCGGCGGCCTGGATCTGCGCCCGCTTGTCGTTCCAGAGCAGTGCGGGCCGCACGAGCGCCCCACCGGCGTCCAGCGCCAGCATCCCGTGCTGCTGTCCGGAGACCCCGATGGCCTCCACGCCCTCGAGCATCCCGCCCTTGGCGGCCTCGCCCAGCGACAGCAGCCAGGCCTCGGGGTCGATCTCGGTCGGCGTCCCGGCGCCCTCGCCGCCCGGCAGGGGGTGCGGGGCGTGCGTCTGCCGGAGCACGGCTCCGTTTTCGGTGTCGCACACGACGACCGTCGTGCCACTGCCCGAGCTGTCGATCCCCGCCACAATCCCCATGCGGGCATCATGCCGCACCCGGCGCGTACGGCGGAAAACCGGGCACCTTCACCCGCATCCGCCCGCGCCGGACCGGCGTCGTCAGGTGTTGCTGGTGCCCCAGTCGTCCTCGACCGCCGAGCCGTTGCCGCGCACGCGGCGCAGCCGCTCCGCGACCGCCGGCGGCAGCCGGTCCCCGACCTTGGCGGTCACCGCGTCCACGGCCTTCACGGCCGCCCCGCGGCCCGCCTGGCCCGCGGACTCCACGGTGTTCCGCACCGCCGGGTTCTGCGCGATGCGCTGGGCGCTCTTGCGCAGCTGCTCGTACCGGTCGCGGCCGGCCCGCGCCCCGAGCACGTACCCGACGGCGACCCCGCTGATGAACGTCAGCCGGTAGCGCATGGCTCCACCCTCTCCTCGTCTCGGGGCTGTGCTTCGCGCCTACCCGTCGTGGCCTGCGGACAACCACGGAGATACCGGTTGGCGGAGCACCCCCCACCTTGCGCTAATGTATGTGTCGCAGCGAGCGCACGCCGTCCGGGATGCCGGAAACGGGTGCATTCGGTGCAAGCGGAGCGATCCCCTGTAGCTCAATTGGCAGAGCAGCCGGCTGTTAACCGGCAGGTTACTGGTTCGAGTCCAGTCGGGGGAGCTCGCGCTCCTCTATCCCCTGTAGCTCAATTGGCAGAGCAGCCGGCTGTTAACCGGCAGGTTACTGGTTCGAGTCCAGTCGGGGGAGCAGCGGTCAAGGACCCCCGTGGGGGTCCTTTTTCGTGTCCCCGGGAACCGATCATCCGGTGATCGCAGTCCACCAGGTGGTGCGTCTGTGACCCGCGAGGGCGACAGATCGTATGAGCAGCTATGCTGCGGCAGACGGCGTGCACGGGATGGTGACGGCACGCCGTACGGGGCGGTAGCTCAGCCGGTTAGAGCAGCGGACTCATAATCCGTCGGTCGTGGGTTCGAGTCCCACCCGCCCCACCAAGGGCCGTGGGCCCGCAGGTTCAGGACCTGCAGCGGGATAACGAACGAAGCCCCTCCGGGTCACCCGGAGGGGCTTCACTGATCGTTGGCCGGTCCGTCGAAGGGCTCGGCGACGGCCCGGATGCGGGGCGGGCGGAAGGCCGCGCGCCCGGCCGTACGGCTGTGCGGGACGCGCCCCCGGTACGCCCATTCGCTGAGGCGCACCGTCGGCGGGGACGGGCGGGTGCGGGATGCGGGTCCCGTCGTCACCCAGCCGCGTACGCTTTGCGGCACTCCTCGGCTGCCGTGAAGTACGCGTCGCGGAAGTCGCTTTGGAGGTCAGGTGGCAAGTACTCGAACGTGACCTCGCCCTGCACGATCACCGCCATCGTGTGGGAGGCCGCCGCGAGCGGGGTCCATGCCGTGTCGAGGTTTTCGGCGTGCGAAGCCTTGTTGGCGGTGGCGCTCGCCTCTGCCGCTGCGGTGTCCACGTGCACCGGCACGGTGGGGTCGGGGCCCGGCAGGTGGGCGTCCTGGCCGAAGCCCCATGATCGGCAGACGGACTGTGCTTCGCCCAGGGCTGTGGCTCTCTGCCCGGTGACGCCGTCACCGCTGGTGCACCCGGCGAGGGTGAGGGCTGTCGTTGCGGCGGCGCAGACGGCCAGTGCTGCACGCAGCCCTGATCGGCTGCGCGCGTGCGGCGCGAGGTCTGAGCTCTCGTTGGCGGCCATTCCGGCCCTCCCCGTGTGAGTGGCCTGCGCATCCTACGCGTCCGCGGAAGCGCCGTGGACGGAACGGTGACCGGGGCGCCGGGCCCGCACGGCTGCCCAACTGCCCTGGTGCGCGGTCGCGTTCGCCGGGGAGGGGCCGCGCGGGGAATCCGGCGCCGTCGGACGGCACGTCACACCGTGGACAGGTCGATCGCCCGGTCGGCGTCCGCGGGGCGCAGGACGCGGAGGATGCCCTCCAGGAGGTAGTAGTCGGCGTAGGGGACGGAGACCTCGACGCCGTCCTCGGCGGGCCGGTTGCGGGTGCAGCGGGCGACGACGGCCTGGGCGCGGGTGGAGCGGGTGGTCAGGCAGGTGCGGGACAGGGCGAGGAGCAGCTGCAGGGCGCTCTCGCGGTAGCGGGCCGTGCCGGTGGCTGCGGCGAGGTCGAGCAGGCCGCAGGCCATGACCGCGCCGGCCGAGGCGTCCTTGACGTCGTTCGGCTGCTGCGGGGCGAGGTAGTCCCAGACGGGGACGTGATCGGGCGTCAGCGCGCCGAGCGCGAAGTCCGCGAGCCTGCGGGCCGTGGCGAGGAACTCCGGGTGGCCGGTGCGGCGGAACATCGTGGTGAAGCCGTAGACGCCCCAGGCCTGGCCGCGGGACCAGCAGGAGGCGGGGCTGTAGCCCTGCACGGTGTTGGGCCCGACGGGGGCGCCGGTGGCCGGGTCGAAGTCGAAGACGTGCGGCGTGGAGCCGTCGGGCCGCAGGAAGTGGCGCTGGGTGGTCCGCGCGTGCGCGACGGCGATGTCGAGGTAGGCCGGGTCCCCGGTCTGCCGGCCGGCGAAGGCCAGGAGGTCGAGGTTCATCATCGTGTCCATGATCACCCGGCCCGCGTTGTCGGCGCTGCCGAGCGCGCCCCAGGCCCGGATGAAGCGGCCTGCCGAGTTGTACCGCCTGATCAGGGAGGACGCCGCCTGCAGGGCGCCGTCGCGCCACTTGGGGTCGCCGGTCAGGCGCCAGGCGGTCACCCAGGACGGGGAGAAGAGGAAACCGAGGTCGTGCGTGCCGGTGTCGGTGCGCCGGGGCGCCAGCCGTTCCGCGGCGGCGAGGGCCAGGGAGCGGAACTGCGGGTCGCCGCTGTGCAGCCACGCCATCCACAGCGTGCCGGGCCAGAACCCGCCGACCCAGTCGCCGTCGGCGGAGTAGGTCCACTTTTCGAACTTCGTGATGACGGGGAACGAGGTCACCCCGGGTGCCACCGCGCGCAGCTTCGCCACCGCGTAGTCCGCCGCCTCCCGCAACGTGCGGGTGGTCGCGGCCGGGTCGTCGGCGTACGCGGTGTGCGCGGGGGGTGCGGCCTGTGCCGGGGGAGCGAGCGCGGTGGTCGCCGCGGCGGCGCCGGCGGCGGTGGTCAGCAGATGGCGCCGGGAGATGCCCATGGGTGCCTGCCATTCGGAGTGGGGGGTCGCGAGGAGGCCAGGGTCAGCCTGGCATGCCTATGACAGTGCTGTACACCTACGTGGCGTGGGTTCTTGTACGTGAACGAACCGTCGTCGAGGGTGGCTGGAGGGGCGCTCTTGACGCCCCGTCGACACCGGCCTAGGTTCCGGTGGCGCGTTCACGGAGATGTGTTCCGTTCATATAGAGAGACAGAGGGAGAAGGGACATGCGCACCCCTTGGGGCCACTCCCGGCGCCGCCGCGCAGGCGTCGTCGCCGTCCTCGCGGCCCTCCTCGTCCCGCTGGCCTCCGCCGCCCCGGCCGCGGCCCGGCCGGACGGGCGCCACGGCACGGCCGGCGGGCCCACCACGGCACCGCGGACGGTCGTCCTCGACGGGAAGGACCTGGTACGGGCGAAGGCCCGGCTGCGCGCCGGCGGTCCGCGGGCCCGCCGCGCCCTGCGGGACCTCGCCGTCCAGGCCGACGCCTGGCTGGGGCAGGGCCCCTGGACGGTCGTGGACAAGGACCGCGTCCCGCCCAGCGGTGACCTGCACGACTACTTCAGCCAGGCCCCCTACTGGTGGCCCGGCGCGCCCAGGACCCCGGACAACCCCCAGGGCTGCCCGTACGTGCAACGCGACGGGGAGCGCAACCCCGAGGTCGACGGGCTCACCGACCACGACGAGCGGGGCAAGGTCTTCGAGTCGGCCTACGAGCTCTCCCTCGCCTGGTACTACACCGGAAGGCACGCCTACGCCGAGCACGCCGCCCGCATCCTGCGCACGTGGTTCGTCGACCCGGCGACACGGATGAACCCGAACCTGGGCAACGCGCAGGCCATCCCCTGCCGTTACGACGGGCGTGCCATCGGCATCATCGACTTCTCCCAGGGCTTCACCAGCCTCCTGGACGCCACCGCCGTCCTCGATCTGGGCGCACCCGGCTGGTCGGCGCGGGACCGTGACGGCATGCGGACCTGGGAGAACGGCTTCCTCGACTGGCTGGTGGACAGCGACTTCGGCAGGCAGGAGGGCGCCGCCGCCAACAACCACGGCACCTTCCACCACATGCAGGTCGCCGCGCTCGCCGCCGCCACCGGCCGCACCGCGCTCGCCCGGCGGACCGTCACCGCCGCCCGGGCCGGGCTGATCGACCCTCAGATCACCGCCGACGGCAGCCAGCCGCAGGAGCTGGCGCGCACCCGCAGCTGGCACTACTCCACCTTCAACCTGGTGGCTTTCACCCGCTCGCCGCCGTCGGCGACCACGTGGGCGTCGACCTGTGGCGCCACACGGGCCCGGGCGGCGCGTCACTGCGGCGGGCCGTCGACTTCCTGCTGCCGGCCGCCACCGGTGCCGGGCCGTGGCCCCACCCCGAGCTGGACTTCCACGCCTACGCCGCCTCCGACCTCGTCCACGCCGCCGCCGACCACGGCGACCGGCGGGCGCGCGCCGCGCTCGCGGACCTGGAGGCGCCCCCGGGCGGCGACCTGTGGGCGCTCCGGCCCGCACCGGAGCAACTGGACGGCATCACGGGCTGAACGGGGACGGCCGGGGCCCCGGTTCCCTCCGGATGCGCCATCCGGGTGACTGTGATGTGCTGGACCTGTCGATGACGGCCCGGCACCGCGATCCGGGTGCCACGGGCCCCGGCCATCCCGCCCCTCCCCAGGGGGCCGGTGATCCGCGCTCCCTCGCAGGCACCGTCGTGTGCCCGGTGCCTCGGGAGCGCCGGCACCGAACCGGCACCGACCGCACCGACCGATCCGGCCACCTGATCCGACCAGCTGATCCGAGGTGGAGTCCATGGCTCTCGCGAAGAAGCTCGCCGCAGGAACGATCGCCGCGCTCGCGACGGGGGCCCTGGTCCTCGGCGGCACCGGTACGGCGGTCGCCGACGACGGCTGCCACGCCGGGAGCGGGCAGGACGGTTCCGTCTCGCACTGCGCGCCGGGCGACTCGGGATGGTCCGCGGCGGACGTCCAGGAGGCGCTGCAGTCCTTCCTGCAGGCCCATCCGGACATCGCCGCCGACCCCCATGTGCAGGCCTTCGCCGCCCTCGCCACGCAGTGGCTGGAGGCGCATCCCGGCATGACGCAGGACCAGTTGGCGGCGGCGCTGGATCCGGTCGTCTCCTGCCTGGAGGCGGGCGGCGCACCGGAGTCCTGCGTGATGTCGCCGTCCTGACCGAAGGGCCGGACGATGCCGGACAGCCCGATGATCCTCGTGACCGGCGCCGCCGGGAGCGTGGGGGCGGTCGGGCACAGGACCGTCGAATTGCTGAGGGAACGCGGCTTCCCCGTCCGCGCCTTCGTCCACCGCGAGGACGAGCGGGCGGTGCAACTGCGGGACACCGGGGCAGAGGTGTTCGCCGGCGACCTGACCAGGACCGCGGACGTCGCGCGGGCCGCCGAGGGCTGCGGCCGGATGTACTTCGGGATGGGCGTGTCGGTGCAGTACCTGCAGGCCGCCGCGACGACGGCGGCCGTGGCCCGCGCGCACGGCGGGCTCGACGTGCTGGTCAACATGTCGCAGATGACGGTGTCCCAGATGAACCTCACCAGCACGTCCGAGTCGAAGCAGCAGTGGCAGCAGTGGCTTGCGGAGCAGGTCATGGACTGGTCGGGGGTGCCGGTCTGCCACATCCGGCCGACGGTCTTCATGGAGAACCCGCTCTTCCTCGGCCTCGGTTTCCGCTCGGTCGCCCGGGACGGCACGATCCGCCTGCCCTTCGGCGACGCGCGGACCTCGCCCGTCGCGGCCCGTGATGTCGCCGAGGTGGTCACGGCGGTGCTGGCCGACCCGGCGTCGCACGTCGGCCGGGTCCACGAGCTGACCGGGGCCGGGTCCCGGGACATGACGGCGATCGCCGACGAGTTCACCGAGGTGCTGGGGCGGAAGGTCGATTACGTCGACGTGCCATACGACGAGTGGGCCGGGGAACTGGACGCCCTGGGGCTCCCCGAGCACGTACGGCAGCACATCGCCACCATGGCCCGCCTCCACGCGGCGAACCGGTACGACCGCGCGACCGACGACGTCAGGGAGATCCTGGGCAGACCGGCCTCCGGCATACGCGAGTTGGTCGAGGAGCACCCGGAGGTGTTCGGCTGACGCCGCCGGTGGACCGCGTCGTCGGTGCTCCGTCAGCGGTCCGCGCAACAGGGCGCCGGGTTGGCCACCTCGAACGGGGCCGGACGCCCGCCCACGCCCGCACCGGGCTGGCCCCCGCGGTGAAGGCGCTCGCCATGGCGGGCGTCGTCCTCGCGGCCGCGATCGCCTACCTCGTGGCAGTCGCCCTCCTCTCGGCGGCGCTCGGTTAGGGCCTGCCGAGGCGGCCACCGCGGGCGAGGGGCCGGAGCGCCACGCTGCGGCTCTTAGGGTGGGGGCATGGCCTCCTCGACCCCGCCGAACGCCGCTCCGGACGCAACACCGCCCGGGCAGGCTCCCGTTGACCCCGCCGAGCTGATCGCCGACCCCTACGGGGCGTACGGCAGGCTCCGCGAGGCCGGTCCCGTCCACCGCGTCACCGGTACCGACGGGCGTCCCGCCTGGGTGGTCACCCGGTACGAGGACGTGCGTCAGGCGCTCGGCGACCCGCTGCTGTCCCTGGACAAGCGCAACGCCCTGCCCGGCAACTACTCGGGGTTCGCGCTGCCGCCCGCCCTCGACGCCAACCTGCTGAACATGGACCCGCCGGACCACACCCGCATCCGGCGCCTGGTGTCGCAGGCCTTCACCCCGCGCCGTGTCGCGGACCTGCGCGAGCCGGTCCGCCGTACGGCCGCCGAACTGCTGGACGCCGTGGCCCCCGACGGCCGCGCCGACCTGATCGGCGCCTATGCCGCGCCACTGCCGATCCGCGTCATCTGCGACCTGCTCGGCGTCGCCCCCGGCGACCGCCGCGACTTCCGGGGCTGGACGGACGCCCTGGTCGCCCCGGACCCGTCGCGGCCCTCCGCGGCGAAGGAGGCGGTCGCCGCCATGCTCGCGTACTTCGGGCAGCTCATCGCGCGCAAGCGCGCCCACCCCGAGGACGACCTGCTCTCCGCGATGATCGCCGCCCGTGACGACGGCGACCGGCTCAGCGAGGACGAGCTGATGTCGCTGACCTTCCTCGTCCTGTTCGCCGGGTACGAAAACACCGTGCAGCTCATCGGCAACGCCGTCCTGGCGCTGCTGACGCACCCCGGGCAACTGGCCGCCCTGCGGGCCGAGCCGGGCGGGGCCGCGGCGGCGGTCGAGGAGCTGACCCGCTGGGACGGGCCGGCGCCGCTGGCCATCCGGCGCTTCCCGCTGGAGGACGTCACCATCGGCGGCGTGACGGTCCCCGCCGGCGAGACGGTGCTGCTGTCGCTGGCCGCGGCCAACCGCGACCCCGCCCGCTTCCCCGAGCCCGATCGGCTCGACCTCGGCCGCGCCGACACCGCGCACCTCGGCCTCGGGCACGGCATCCACTACTGCCTCGGCGCTCCGCTGGCCCGGCTGGAGACCGGGATCGCGCTCACCGAGCTGCTGGCCCGCTTCCCGGGGCTCGCCCTGGACGCGGACCCCGCGCAGCTGCGGTGGCGCCCGTCGATGCGCACCCGCGGCCTGGTGGCCCTCCCGGTCCGTTTCTGACGGCGGTACAGGACGGGTCACCGGCGGGCGGCGACGGTCGCCGCCACGGCCACCGCCAGCGCGCACCCGGTGGCCGCGCCCAGGGCGGCGGGCGGTGTCACCAGGAGCACCAGGAGGCCCCCGGCCAGGGCGCCGGCCACCAGGGCGGCGACGCTCAGTGCCTGGCGTAGGGCCATCCGCCGGTCGGGCGCCGTGGCACCGGTGCCGCTGAGCAGCCCGACCAGGGTGCGGGTCATCACGGTCGTGGTCAGGCCCGCGACGCCGACGCGTCCGGCCATCGCGTTCTGGATGCCCATCGCCACCGCGCAGACCACCACCAGCACGCGCCGCGGCCCGTCCAGCGCATGCAGGGCCGTGGCCGAGGCCAGCAGCGCGGTCTCGCACACCGCGGCCACGCCCACCAGCGCGATCGGGCGGGTCAGCCGGGCCAGAGCCGCCCGGCAGAAGAGGATGCCCACGGCGAAGCCGCCAAGGGCCACCAGCGAGGTGACGACGGAGAACTGGGGCGCCCCGGCCAGGCCGAGGCTGACGAAGACCAGGTTGCCCGTCATGTTCGCCACGAAGACATGGCCCAGGCTGAGGATGCTCACGGCGTCGACCAGCCCGCTGAGCACGGTGAGGACGAGCAGCAGCACGGTCAGCAGGCGCTGCCGGTCCCCTTCCGGGCCACCGCTCATGTCCAGCCGCCTTCCACAGGGGTTCGCCGCCGCTCCTGGTCAGGATGCACCGGGCCGGGCCCCGGAGCAGACTTGTGCGTGTCCCGCCCCGACCCGGGCGCGCCCCCGAACCGAAGGAGCGTGGTGATGGCGGAACCGCTGCCGCAGCCGGTGCTCAGCCCTCTCACCACGTCCGCGATCTTCCTGGTCGTGACGGTCGACCCCGGCGGGGAGACCACCGTCCGCGATCTGCTGGAGGACCTGTCCGGGCTGCAGCGCTCGGTCGGCTTCGGCACCCCGGACGGGCGGCTGAGCTGTGTCGCCGGGGTGGGGTCGAACGTGTGGGGCCGCCTCTTCGGCGGGCCGCGCCCCGCCGGACTGCACCCCTTCGCCGAGCTGACCGGGCCCCGCCACCAGGCGCCCGCCACCCCGGGCGACCTGCTCTTCCACATCCGGGCCACCCGGCTGGACCTGTGCTTCGCCCTGGCCTCGCTGGTCATGGACCGGCTGCGCGGCCATGTCACGGTCCGTGACGAGGTGCACGGCTTCAAGTACCTCGACGTCCGCGACCTGCTGGGGTTCGTCGACGGCACGGAGAACCCGGTGGGCCCCGAGGCGACCGAGGCGGTCCTGACCGGCGACGAGGACCCGGACTTCCGTTGCGGCAGCTACGTGATCGTGCAGAAGTACGTCCACGACCTCGACGCCTGGAACGCCCTGCCCGTGGAGGCGCAGGAGCGGGTGATCGGCCGCAGCAAGCTGGGCAACATCGAGATGGACGACGACGTCAAGCCCGCCGACTCCCACGTCGCCCTGACCACGATCGTCGAAGCGGACGGCACCGAGCGGCAGATCCTCCGCGACAACATGCCCTTCGGCCGGGTGGGCTCCGCCGAGTTCGGGACGTACTTCATCGGCTACGCGCGGACGCCCGAGGTCACCGAGCGGATGCTGCGCAACATGTTCCTCGGCGACGGGCAGGCGAGCCACGACCGGATCCTGGACTTCTCCCGGGCCGTGACCGGCACGCTGTTCTTCGTGCCCTCCGCCGACTTCCTGGACGACCTTCCCGATCCGCCCGCCGTCGCGGCCGCCCCGGCCGCGAAGTCGCTGGGGATCGGCGACCTGAGGAAGACCGTCACGTCATGAACAACCTGCACCGGGAACTCGCCCCGATCTCCGAAGCCGCCTGGGACGACCTGGAGGAGGAGGCGCGGCGCACCTTCAAGCGCCATGTCGCCGCCCGCCGCATCGTCGACGTGCCCGAGGCCGCCGGCCCCGAGTTCGCCGGGGTGAACACCGGCCACCTCGACCCGGTCGAGGCGCCCCACGAGGACGTCCTCGCCCGGGTGCGCCGCGCGCAGCCGGTCGTCGAGCTGCGCGTGCCCTTCACGGTCGCCCGCAGCGAGGTCGACATCGTCGAGCGCGGTGCCCAGGACGCGGACTGGCAGCCCGTGAAGGACGCCGCCCGGCGCATCGCGTTCACCGAGGACCGGGCGGTCTTCGAGGGGTACGCGGCGGCCGGCATCGCCGGCATCCGCGCGAGCGCCTCGAACCCGCCGCTGAGCCTCCCCGCGGACGTGCGCGACTACCCCAACGCCGTCAGCCAGGCCATCTCGGCGCTCCGCCTCGCCGGCGTCGGCGGCCCGTACACGCTCGCGCTGAGCGCCGACGCGTACACCGCCGTCAACGAGACCTCCCACTACGGCTACCCGATCCACGCCCACCTGGCCCGGCTCCTCGACGGGGAGATCGTGTGGGCGCCCGCCATCGACGGGGCGTTCCTGCTCTCCACCCGCGGCGGCGACTTCGAGCTGCGCATCGGCCAGGACGTGTCCATCGGCTACCTGTCGCACGACGACACCAGCGTGCGGCTGTACTTCCAGGAGACCCTCACCTTCCTGGTGCACACGGCGGAGGCGGCGGTCGCGCTCACGGCCGCGTGACGGATGACGGGTGACGGGCGCCCGGTACGGGTATTCGCCCGTTATGACCGGAAAACACAGGAAGACATCGCTCTGGCCGCACCGTTCCGAGGTAAGGACCGGCGGGCCCGCCCGCCACGCCGCCTCGGCGGGCGGGGACGACGGCGGTCGCGAGCCCGTCCCCGAGGACCTCCCGCCCGCCCACGCCCCCGTGGTGCCCGGCACCCACGTGGACGGCACGGAGGCGCCCCACCACCGCGCGTGAGAGCGGGCCGCACCGAGAGCGGGCGCACCGGACGCAGCCGCCTCGTGCCCCGTCCGCCGGCAGGGGAGCGGCGCGCGGGGAGCATGGGACGGGGGAGGAGGCGGAGGTCCCGCACGCCCGCGTCGACCGGCGCCGGAAGCGCCGCTGACGGGCCCTCACGAAGTGTGCCCCCGTACGGGTGGAGCGGGCCGCGAGGGCGTGACACGTTCCGTCACCGCGGGGACCGATTGTGTGATTATTCGGCCCGCTCGGTTGGAGGTAGTGCCCCCATGACCTCAGTGACGGAACGTCAGTCCGGCCATCCCGCGGCGGAGGTGCGGACCCGATGACGATGCACACCGAGAACGAGATCGTCATCGACGCGCCCCTGCGGTACGTGTGGCTGCGGACCAACGACGTCGCCGGCTGGCCCACCCTGTTCAGCGAGTACGCCGAGGCCGAGATCATCTCCCAGGAGGGCGACACCACCCGCTTCCGCCTGACCATGCACCCCGACGAGAAGGGCCGCGTCTGGTCCTGGGTGTCCGAGCGCACCGCCGACCCGGCCACCCGTACCGTGCGGGCCCGGCGGCTGGAGACCGGGCCGTTCGAGTTCATGAACATCTACTGGCAGTACGAGGAACTCGGCCCGGAGAGCACCCGCATGCGCTGGCTGCAGGACTTCCGGATGAAGGTGGACGCGCCCGTCGACGACGAGGGCATGCGGCAACGCATCAACAGCAACTCCCGCGTCCAGATGCAGCTCGTCAAGGACCGGCTGGAGTCCCGCCGGATCCGTCCCGTCGGCACCCTGGACACCCACGCGGACACCCGCCGCGGCGGCGACATCCGCACCCTGCTGACCACCACCTCGGTCGGCACGACGGACGGGTTCTGCGGCATGGTCACCGTCGGTCCGGGCGAGGCCGTCGCCGAGCACTACCACCCGTACTCGCAGGAGCAACTGGTCGTCGTCGAGGGCGAGGTGCGGGTGGACCTCGACGGCTGCCCGCGCAGCGTCGCCGCCAACGAGGCCCTGCTCGTCCCGCGCGGGGTCCGCCACCGGCTGGTGAACACCTCCGACGCGGTGGCCCGCGCCGTCTTCTTCCTGGCCCCGCTCGCGCCGCGTCCGGAACTGGGGCACGTCGACACCGAGACCCGCGAGGAAGCCGCCGCCATCGCCCGCGCCGCCACCGCGACGGGGCCGGCGACGGAGGGCCCGGCGCCGGGCCGCGAACTGGTCGACCGGTGACCGCAGGCCGTACCGCGCGCAGGGTGGTGGTGACGGGCGTCGGAGCCGTCGCCGCCGGCGGCGTCGGGCGGGAGGCGTTCTGGGAGCGGATCGTCGGGGGCAGGCCGGCGATCCGCCGGATCACCCGCTTCGACCCCTCGCGGTACCGCTCGCGGATCGCCGCCGAAGCCGACTTCGACCCCCTCGCGGCCGGGCTCACCCCCCGGGAGATACGCCGCAACGGCCGGTTCGCCCAGTTCGCGCTCGCCGCGGCCGCCGAGGCGCTCGCCGACAGCGGGCTGCGCACGGAAGCCGAGGACACCGACCGCATCGGGGTCTGCCTCGGCACCGCCGTCGGCGCCACCGTCACCCTGGAGGACGAGTACGTGGTCGCCAGCGACGGCGGCCGCCACTGGGAGGTCAGCCCGGACCACGGCATGCCCTTCCTCCACCGGGCGATGCACCCCTCCTCGGCCGCCGCCGAACTCTCGCTGCGGCATGGTCTGCACGGTCCGTCCTCGGTCGTCTCCACCGGCTGCACCTCCGGCGTCGACGCGATCGGCTGCGCCTTCCGCACGCTGAGCGACGGCGAGGCCGACGTCATGCTGGCGGGCGCGGGCGAGGCGCCCATCTCCCCGGTCACGGTGGCCTGCTTCGACGCGATCCGCGCCACCACCGCCTTCACCGGCGACCCTGAGCGCACGCCGGCGCCCTTCGACGCCCGGCGCGACGGCTTCGTCCTCGGCGAGGGCGGCGCCGTGCTCGTCCTGGAGGAACTGGAGCACGCCCGTGCCCGGGGCGCGTCCGTCTACTGCGAGGTGCGCGGCTGGGACAACCGCACCGGCGCCTACCACATGACCGGTCTGCGCCCCGACGGCTACGACCTGAGCGAGGCGGTCATCTCCGCCATGTCGGAGGCCGGCATCGCCCCCGAAGAGCTCGACTGGATCAGCGCCCACGGCTCCGGCACGGTGCAGAACGACCGCTACGAGACCGCCGCGTACAAGCGCGCCCTCGGCGAGCACGCGCGCAAGGTCCCGGTCAGCTCCGTCAAGTCCGTCATCGGCCACTGCCTCGGCGCGGCGGGCGCCCTGGAGATGGCCGCCTGCGCCCTCGCCGTCCGGCGGGGGGTGATCCCGCCGACCGCCAACCTCCTGCGGCCCGACCCGCAGTGCGACCTCGACTACACCCCGGTCCTCGCCCGCGAACGGCGGGTGCGGCACGCACTGTCGGTGGCCTGCGGGCTCGGCGGTCTCCAGTCGGCGATGGTCTTCTCGGCCCTGGAGCCGGACCCTGAACGGGAGGCGGAGGCATGACCACACGCGCGGTCATCAGCGGACTCGGGGTCGTCGCCCCCACCGGCGTCGGCGCCCGCCCCTACTGGCGGGCCACCGTCGCCGGGCGCAACGGCATCCGGCCGATCGGCAGGCCCGACGCGAGCCGCTCCCCGGTCGTGCTGGCCGGGGAGGTCACCGGGTTCGACGCCGCCCGCTGGATCGACGACACCCTGCGCGCCGAGACCGACCGCTGGACCTGGTTCGCCCTGGCCGCGGCCGAGATGGCGCTGGCCGACGCGGCGCTGCGGCCCGCCGACCACCCCCCGTTCCACCTGTCGGTGGTCACCTCCAGCGGCTCCGGCGGCAACGAGTCCGGCCAGCGGGAGACCCACGCCCTGTGGGCACGGCAGCCCGGCCAGGCCGGCGCCCACCAGTCCATCGCCTGGTTCCACGCGGCCGGCGCCGCCCAGATCTCCATCCGGCACGGGCTGACCGGCGGCTGCGGCGTCGTCGCCGCGGACGGCGCGGGCGGCCTGGACGCGCTCAAGCACGCCTGGCGGCGGCTGCGGCGCGGCGGCAAGGCCGTGATCGTCGGCGGCACCGAGGCGCCGCTGTCGCCCTTCGCGCTCGCCTGCCAGTCCACCCTGCCCACGGTGCACCGCGGCGCCGACCCCGAACGGGCCTACCTGCCCTTCAGCCCGTACGCCTCGGGGTTCGTCCCCGGCGAGGGCGGTGCCCTGATGGTCCTGGAGGAGAAGGCGCACGCCGCCGAGCGCGGGGTGCGCGGTTACGCCGAACTGCTCGGCCACGCCGCCACGCACGACGCGCACCACCACACGGCGCCCGCGCCCGACGGCGTCCAGCTGGCCCGGGCCGTCACCACGGCGCTCGAGCAGGCCGGGCGTGCTCCCGGGGACGTGGACGTGGTCTTCGCCGACGGCGCCGGCGACCCGGCCGGGGACGCGGCCGAGGCGGCGGCGCTCCAGCGGGTCTTCGGCGACCGGCTGGCGGAGCTACCGGTGACGGTGCCCAAGGCGGGCGTCGGCCGGCTGACCTCCGGCGCCGGCGCGCTGGACGCGGTGACCGCCGCCCTCGCCCTGCGCACCGGCGTGATCCCGCCCACCCGGGGCGGCGACGCGAGGGCCGCCCGCGAGCGGTACGACGTCCGCCTGGTCACCCGCTGGACACGGCCGGAACGGCTGACGACGGCCGTGGTGCTCGCCCGCGGCACCGGCGGGTTCAACAGCGCCGTCGTCCTCGGGTCGTTGGTCGCGGACTCCTCGTATTAGCGGCGTGCCCTACGGCCTGGGAGTGAAAGAGGGAAAACCTGGAGCAATGACCGTCACGTCCACCCGGCGGGGGGCGTTGCTCCTGATGTCGGCGTCCGGAGGACGTCGTTGAACTCCCAGAGGAGAAACTCCCCATGCTGAAGAAGGCTCTTGCCTGCGCTTCTCTCGCCGTCGCGGCCACCGGCGCCGTCGTCCCCGCCGCCGTGGCCTCCGACACCTCGGGTGGGAACTACTCGCAGAACGTCAACCTGATCCCGCACCCCTGCCTGGACGTGAAGCGCATCTACGCCCTCAACCCCCTCGCCGTCGACCTGCTGACCGAGACCAGCGGCCAGCAGTGCAACGAGAAGTCGAAGGTCGTCGACGGGCACAAGTCCGCGCTGTCCGACCTGATCGACGCCGGGGCCTACCAGAACTGAGGGACCGGGTACACGAAGGGCCCGGCCCCACGGAACTCCGTGGGGCCGGGCCCTTCTCCCGTGCGCGCCGGCACGCACGAGCGGCGGCCGCCCCCGTACGCCGGGGACGGCCGCCGTGGATCCCGCCCGGATCAGTTCTGGTACGCGCCGACGTCGGCGAGGTCGGACAGTGCCGACTTGTGCGCGTCCACCACGCTGGACTTCTCGTTGCACTGCTGGCCGCTGGTCTCGGTCAGCGCGTCGAGCGCGACAGGGTTGAGGGCGTAGACCCGCTTCACGTCCAGGCAGAGGTGCGGCAGGACGTTGACGTTCTGCGAGTAGTTCCCGCCGTGGACGTCGGAGGCCTGTGCGGTCGGCGCGAGGGCCGCGGCGCTGCCCGCGGCGGCCACCGCGAGAGTGGCGCAGGCGAGTGCCTTCTTCAGCATGTTGCGAAGCTCCAGAATGAGGTGCGGACGGATGGCGGGGCGCCCGGGGGCGGGCGCTGCCGTCAGACGTTGAAGCAGGCGTTGCCGGCTGTGGGGTTCAGCAGCGCGCCGGCGTTGATGCCGTTGCCGCAGACGTTGACCGGGATGTTGACCGGGATCTGGATGACGTTGCCGCTGAGCACACCCGGGGAGCCGATGGCCGCACCCTCGGCCGAGGCACCGCCGCGGTCGTAGTGGCCGTCCTTGCCGCCGTCGCTTGCGAGGGCGCCGCCCGCACTGCCCATCACCGCGACACCGGCCGCGACGGTCAGCACTGCGGCCTTCGAGAGACGCTTCACGAGCTCTTCCTTTCCTTGGTCACTGACGTGCGGTCTGGTCAACGACGCGCAAGGCGGGGCGGATGCGGAGCGTCACCCGAACAGCCGCCGGAACAAGGCGTCCAGGATGGTCAGCTGATAACCAGAAACCTGGGGGGTCGTCAGATTTGCTACCGGTCAAGGAGCTCCGCAGATGCGAATTTCCTTGCGACGGACCGCCTCCGCCGCCCTGATAACTGCTCTTCCCGCCCTCGCCCTGACGGCGCCCCTCCCGAGCGCGGCGGAACCACGGCCCGGTCCTCCCGGAGCGATCCCGGACCAGTACGTCGTGACCCTGGACGACGGCACCGCGCCGCGGACCGTCCTGGACGGTCTGGGCGTCGAGCCGCTCTTCACCTACCGGCACGCGCTTTCCGGCTTCGCCGCCCGGCTCACACCGGCCCAGGCGCAGCGGGTACGCGCCGCGCCCGGCGTCGACCAGGTGGAGCAGGACGCGGTGGTCGCCATCCCGCTCGGCGAGGACGCCCCCGCCGACACCGACCTGGAGCCCCCCTACCCGGGCGACGTCCCGGGCGAGCCGTCCGGCCCCGTCGACTTCCCCGGCCCCGGCCCGCAACAGGAGGGGCCGCAGCAGGCTCCTGGCGAGGGAGTACCCCTGCCAGCGGGACCGGACGGGCAGTCACCCGGGCAGTCACCCGGGCAGTCGCCTGAGCAGTCCCCCGACCAGGCGATGCCGCAACCGGCCGGGCCGGACCAGTCGGCTCCGGACCAGTCGGCTCCGGACCAGGCGGTGCCCTACCAGGCGGTGCCCTACCAGGCGGAGCCGGAACCGGCTGGGCCCGAGCAGTCGGTGCCCGAACAGGCCGCTCCCGAGCAGTCCGCACCGGACCCCGCGGCGCCGGGGCAGTCCGTTTCCCCGGTGCCCGGGACCAAGCCGGTCCAGGTCCCGCAGGCCCCACCCGGCCCCGCCTCGCCCTCGGCCCCCGTACCGGACTCCTCCGGACCGCGGGCGACGGGAGTGCGCAGCCTGGGCGGCTTCACGCCCTGGGGCCTGACCCGGATCAACAACCGGGCCCTCGGGGGCACCGGTTTCTCGGTGCGGTCCACCGGGGCCAAGGTCACCTCGTACATCGTCGACAGCGGCATCGAGTTCTCCCACCCGGACTTCGGCGGTCGTGCCGTGCCCGGGTACGACGCGATCGGCGACGGCCTGGACGGCGGGGACTGCAACGGCCACGGCACCCACGTGGCGGGCGTCGTCGGCGGCACCTACACCGGTGTCGCCCGCAAGACGACGCTGGTGTCGGTGCGGGTCTTCCCGTGCGTCGGGCGCACGTCGACCTCCGCCGTCATCGCGGGCGTCGACTGGGTGGCCGGGAACGCGAAGAAGCCCGCCGTGGCGAACCTGTCGCTCTCCGGGCGCTGGTCGCCGGCGGTCAACCGGGCCGTCGAGGGCCTGGCGGCGGCCGGGGTGTTCCCGGTGGCCGCGGCCGGGAACGACAACCTCAACGCGTGCTTCGTCTCCCCGGCCAGCTCGCGGACGGCCTTCACGGTCGGGGCGATCGACCAGGAGGACCGCCGTGCCTGGTTCAGCAACTGGGGCACGTGCGTCGACATCCACGCACCGGGCATGGGCATCCTGTCGGCGTACCTCAACGGCAGCTTCCGCGACATGGACGGCACGTCGATGGCCGCCCCGCACGTCACCGGGATCGCCGCCCTGTACAAGGACACCCACGGGGACGCGTCCTTCACGGCGCTCAGCCAGTGGCTGACCGGTCACGCCCTGCGCAACGTGCCCATCGACGGCGGTTACGGCACCGCGCGGCTGACGGCCTACACGAACGGCCTGTGACATGGCGGGGCCGCCGGAGGACGTGACCTCCGGCGGCCCCGGCAGGTGTGACGGTTCGCGTCAGCCGTTGATGCAGACGTTGCCCGCGACCGGGTTGAGCAGGCCGATCGCGTTCAGGCCGTTGCCGCAGACGTTGATCGGGACGTTGATCGGCACCTGGATGACGTTGCCGCTCAGGATGCCGGGGGAGCCGGCGGCGATGGCACGGGCGTTGGCACCGCTGCGGCGGTTGCCGTAGCCGTAGCCGTCGAAGCCGTAGCCCTTGCCGTAACCCTTGCCGTAGCCGTGGCTGCCGCCCTTGCCGCCGCCGTCGTAGCCGCTCGCGAGGGCGGTGGTGGCGGAACCGAGGACGAGGGCACCGGTGGCGACCGTCAGGGCGACAGCCTTGGAGAAACGCTTCACTTCTGATCCTTTCGGACTGGAGGGGACCAAAGGTCGTGATCTGACCAACGACCCGATTTGTCCATGGATGCGCATGATCACCCGAATAGTCGTACCGGATTCGGATAGCACATGACGCTTCGTCAGTTATTCGGTCTCTGGGCGACCGTTCGGCGCACCAGAAGCGGCGGGGCCCGGCGGCCGATGTGACGGTGGGTCACATGGTTCTCGCTGCGATCGCACGTGCCCGACGACCTGGCGCACGCACCGTACGCGTGGTGGCCGGGCTGGCCGGAGCGGCGGTGCTGCTCTCACCGGGGTGGGCCGCAGGCCCGGCCCTGGCGGAGGCCCCGCCGGCCGCCATCGGGCCCTCCCCCTTCTGGGCGGACCCGGACAGCCGGGCCGCCCGGCAGGCCGACGCCTGGGAGGCCCGCGGCCGGACGGCGGACGCCGCGCTGCTGCGGCGGATCGCCGACCAGCCGCTGGCCACCTGGCTCGACGACCGGACCCAGGACGCCGCGGGCGAGACCCGCCGGATCACCGCGGCGGCCGAACGCGCCCACCGCATCCCGGTGCTGGTGCTCCACAACCTCCCGCGGCGCGACTGCGTCCGCCGCCCGACCGGCGCCGCCGACGCGGCCGCCTACCGCCGCTGGATCACCGGCGTCTCCGGCGGCATCGGCGGCCGTCCGGCCGTGGTGATCCTCGAACCGGATGCGGTCGCCGGTCTGGTGGCCGGCTGCGGAGGAGCCGCCCCCGGGCCGCCCCCGGGCCGGGCGGCGCTGCTGGCCGAGGCCGTGGGGCTCCTCAAGGCACGTACCGCTACCCGGGTCTACCTCGACGCGGGGAACCCGGGGCGGGTCCCCGACCTGCGCCGGCTCGCCGCGGCGCTGCGGCTCGCCGGGATCGGCCGGGCCGACGGCTTCGCGCTGAACGTCGCCGGCTTCCACACCACCGGGGTCAGCACGCAGTACGGCGACCGGCTGTCCGGGCTGCTCGGCGGCGCCCACTACGTCATCGACACCAGCCGCAACGGCAAGGGCCCCTGGGCGGCCGTGCGCAGGAACGCGCAGTCCTGGTGCAAACCGCCGGACCGGGCGCTCGGCCCCGCACCCACGGTGCGTACCGGCAGTCCGCTGGTGGACGCCTACCTGTGGGTGAAACAGCCCGGTGAGTCCGACGGCGCCTGCCGGGGGGCGCCGCCCGCGGGGCACTGGTGGGCGGCGTACGCGCTCGAACTGGCCCGGGAGGCCGGGCGGCGGCCGGCGGCACGCGCGTTGCGACCCGCCCCCGCCGTACCCACCTGGACCCCGTCGGCGTCCGCCCCGGCTTCGGCGTCCGCCCCGCCCTCGGTGGCTGCCCCGGCTCCGGCGTCCGCCCCGGCTTCGGCGGCCGTTCCCTCCACATCCCCCTCGGCCGCGCCGTCGAGGCCCGCGGTGCCCGGCTGAGGAGGACGAAGCGAGGACGAAGCAAGGACGAAGCAAGGACGAAGCAAGGACGAAGCAAGGACGGCCGCCCGTACCGGGCGGCCGTCCTGGTGTGCCGGGTCCTGCCGTGTTCCTCAGCGCCGCGCCATGTGGTGCCGTACCGCCGCCATGCGGGCGGAGGCGCGCTGCCTGGGCGCGCGGTGCCGGCCCCTGGCCGTACGCCGGGCCCGTCGCGCCTGCCGAGCGGCCAGGACGTCCGCCACCCGGCGCCGCAGCACGCTGCACCGCCAGACCAGCAGCGGGACCAGGGAGGTCAGCAGCGCGATCGCGGCCCAGACGCGCAGCGCCGGGTGGGCGTGGCCGCGGGGGACCGAGGCGAGCAGCGAACCGGCGAGCAGGGCCGCCCAGAGCAGGTGGACACGGAAGGTGGCGAGCCGGTCCGGGCGGGCCGGGCCGCCCTCGGCCGTGGCGAGCCGGCCCGGCGGGCGCCGGAGCACCGTCCGTACCAGGGAGAGTACGTGGAGCGGGGCGGACACCGCGGACATCAGCAACCCCGCGACGCCGAAGGACCCCTTCGGCCCGTGGGGGCCGGCGTTGCGCCCTCGGGTCCCCAGGCACAGGGCGATCCGGAACGCGACGGCGGCGCCGTGGAGCGCCAGCCACACCGTGGGGTCGAAGGGGGCGCCGGAGGCACCGAGCCCCAGGAAGAGCACGCAGGCCAGCGCGGAGAGGATCCAGCCGAGGCCCGAGAGGGGGTAACGGGCGGCCGCCAGCGTGTAGGTGAGCAGGCTGCCGGGGCGCAGTTTCCACGGGGCCTTCCAGAACTGCCGCAGGAGGGACTCGTAGGTGCCGCGGCTGCGGCGCAGTTCCTGGGCGAAGAAGCCGTTCCAGGAGGACGGTCCCCGGCCGACGGCCACCACGTCCGGGGTGTGGACCGAGCGCCACTTGCGGCCGGTGGCGGGGTTGCGGCGGGCGTGGATCTCCAGCCCGGTGGCCAGGTCGCCAGCGGCGGAGTCGTACATCCCGCCGGCCTGCCGCAGCGCCGTGACGCGGACGACGTCGGTGGTGCCGGTGAACAGGGCGGAGCCGTAACGGTTGCCGGCCCGCTGCGCGGAGGCGTGGACGAGGAACCGGTGGCTCTCGGCGGCCCTCGTCACGGCGGTGTCGTGGTCGCCGTGGACCTGCGGGCCGACGACGAAGGCGACGTCCGGGTCGCGGAAGTAACCGAGCATCCGCTCCAGGTAGTGGGGGAGCGGGACCTGGCCGGTGCCGACGCCGGCGGTGAACTCGTAGTCGCCGCCGTGGGCGTCGAGCCAGGCGTTGTGGTCGCCGTGCCGGGCGCCGGCGCGCAGGGCGCCCTTGGGGTGGTTCCAGCGCGCGACGCCCTTGCGGGTGAAGTGCCGTACGCCCAGCGTCTCGCAGAGCCGCCGGACCTCCGGGTCGTCGTCCTGGTCCAGCAGCCACACGTCGACGGGGCCTTCGTGCCGGACGCGTACCGCGCCCTCCAGCGTGGCCCGCAGCTCCTCCAGGGACTCACCGCCCGGGGCGGAGGAGACCAGGAGGGCGACCCGGGTGCCCGGTGCCGGGGCGACCGGGACCGGGTCGCGGGCGACCAGGGTGGCGTGGGCGTGGGCGAGGACGGCGACCAGGCGGAGGAGTTCGAGGAGGCCGAGGGAGACCAGCATCGCGGTGTCGGCGACGTGCGCCCACTGCGGCGCGGTCTCCCGGGCCGTCCAGTGGCGCGGCTGCACGAGCCAGACCAGCACGCCCAGCGAGGCCAGGGGTGCGGCGGTGAGCAGCAGCCAGGTGCGGATCCGGTGCCCTTCGCGGGAGATCAGGCTGCGGTACCTGACCCGGTACAGCACCCCTGGCCGAGGGGGGTCGTTGAGGGGTCCGGCGAGCGTCCCGTGGCGCGCGTAGTCGTAGCGGCGGGGGGCGCCGGGGACCGGGGCCGGCCGGTCGCCGTCGCCGGTGGCCGGTGAGGGGACGAGCCCGCCGGGCCGGTTGGGCGTCTTGCGCATGCTGCTGGGCGTGATCGTCACGGCGACCCCGTAGGAGGAGAGAGGTGAAGGAATCACCGAAAGGTGGGAAAGCGGTGCAAAGCCCCTGATGGGCACTGAGAAAGTAGCAAAGGGCCCTAGAGTTATCCGACAAGCAGACAATCGGCGTGGCGCGGTGCGCGGCCATTGCCCGCTACGACCCGGCGCGGATACGCTGCGTTCGCGATACCGATCGCTATACGGAATATCGAACAGGCGCCGGAGAGAGCGAGCAGAGATGGGACGTCTCGTACCCGCCGTGACCAGAGCCCTGGACATCCTGGAGCTCTTCCTCGAAGGCGACGGCACGATGTCCGCGCCCGAGATCACCCGCAGGCTGGGTCTGCCGCGCACCACCGTGCACGAGCTGGTGACGACCCTCGCCGCGCGCAACTACCTGGTGCCGCAGCCCGGTCAGTCCGGCCGCTACCGCCTCGGCGTGCGCACGTACCAGCTCGGCAGCCGCTACGCCGAGCAGCTGGACCTCGCCGCCGAGGGTCAGCAGGTGGCCCGTTCGGTCGCGGAGACCTGCGACGAGACGGTGCACGTGGCGATCCTGGAGGGCACCGACGTCATCTACATCGCCAAGGTGGACAGCACCCACGCGGTCCGGATGGTGTCGGCGGCCGGGCGCAGGCTGCCCGCGCACTGCACCTCCGTCGGCAAGATGCTGCTGGCCTCGCTGCCCCCGGACGCCCTCGACGAACGCCTGCCCGGCGACGGGCCGCTGCCCGCGATGACCGAGCACAGCATCACCTCGGCCGACGAACTGCGGCGCCAGCTCGGTGCGGTGCGCGAGCGGGGGGTCGCCGTCGAGCGGCGCGAGTCCAACCCGGACGTCTCCTGCGTCGCCGCCCCGGTCCGCAACTCGGCGGGACGGGTGGTGGCCGCGCTCAGCATCTCCGTGCCGATGATCCGCTGGACCGAGGAGCGCCGGGCCGAGCTGGAGGAACTGGCCGTCAAGGGCGCCGCCGAGCTGTCCGAGCGCCTCGGGCACCGGGGCGGTGCGCGATGAGCGGGGTCGAACTCGCCCTCAAGGCCGGGGCGCGCCTCGGCGAGGGCCCGACCTGGGACCCGGTCGGCGCGCGGTTGCTGTGGGTGGACATCCTCGCCTCCCGGGTGCACTGGTACGACCCGGCCGGCGGCGGCGAGTCGGTGATGGCGACCGGGCAGCACGTCGGCGCGGCCAAGCCGCGCGCGGCCGGCGGCGTGGTGGTGAACCTGCGCGACGGCGTGGGGCTGTACGACGCGGACGGTGCCTTCCGCTGGCTGCACCGCGACCCCGTCCCCGGCCGGCGGGCCAACGACGCCGCCGTGGACGCCGCGGGCACCCTGTGGGCCGGCACCATGCGCTACGACGAGGCGCCCGGCGGCGGGACCCTGCGCCGGGTGGCCCCGGACGGCACGGTCGAGCCGGTGCTGGACGACGTGACCGTCAGCAACGGCACCGACTGGAGCCCCGACGGCTCCCTCATGTACTACGTGGACAGCCCGACCCGGCGCGTCGACGTCTTCGACGTCGACCGGGACACCGGACTCGTCCGCGGGCGGCGGCCGTTCGCGGAGGTCGAGGAGGCCGCGGGGCTCCCGGACGGCCTCACCGTGGACGCCGAGGGCTGCGTCTGGGTGGCCCTGTGGGACGGGGCCGCCGTCCGCCGCTACACCCCGCGGGGGGACCTGGACCGGGTCGTGGAGGTGCCGGTACGGCGGCCCACCGCCTGCGCCTTCGGCGGCCCGTCGCTGACCGATCTCTACATCACCTCCGCGAGCACGGGCCTTGACGCCCGGGAGCTGGCCGAGCGGCCGCTGTCGGGATCGCTGCTGGTGGTGCCGGGGGCCGGGCAGGGGATGCCCGATGTGCCGTTCGGTGGTTGATTCCGTGGTGGTTCGGGGTTGATTCGGGGCTGATCGGCCCCTAAACCCGCATGTCCCGGGTTTCACAGAGGTTTCACGGGATCGACGGTCAACTCATATGTACGTCGTATCGTCGCGTCCCATACGCTGCCGGGGCAATGGACTACTGCGCAGCATGCCGACGGCACATCAACGGCGCCCTGTCTTGCCCGGGGTGCGGAACGCCCGCTCACCAGCTCGGTGCGCAGGGGCCTGCCGACGCGCCCGTGCAGGAGCCCGGGACCGACGAGGGCGAGGCCACGGCGCCGCCCGAGGGCGGTCGTGCGGACCGCCGCAAGGCCGCGGGACGGGGGTCCGCGGAGAGCTCCCCGCGCCGTTCCGGCAGCCGGGCCCGCACCCGCCGCGTCCGCACCCGCCGCCGTTCCCGGCTGCTGGTCGGCACCCTGGTGGGCGCCGCGATCGTGCTCGTCGGCTGGAGCGTGGCGGAACTCCCGCTCGCCGGCTACGTGACGGGCGCGAGTTCGGCCGCCTCGGACGACACGCGGACCGACGGCGCCTCCCCGCGCCCGACCTCCTCGCCCGGCGACGACACCTCGGGGGACCCGGCGGCACCCGCCTCCGACGCCCCGGCGTCCGAGAGCGCGAGCGCCTCCGCGTCGCCCAGCGCCTCCAAGAGCGACAAGGAGTCGTCGTCCCCCTCGGCCTCGGCCTCCGCCTCGGTCAGCCACCCGCCCGCCGGCTCCGGGACCAAGCCCCCCGCCGGAGGGGGCCCCACCACCTCGGCGCCGCAGAACTCGAGCCCGGCGTCCGCGCCCCCCACGCACACGCCGAAGCCGACGCCCTCCTGCACCCGTTTCCTGTGGTGGTGCACCTGACGGGCACCGGGCCCGTCCTCCCCGGCTCGTCCACCGACCCGCTCCGTCCTGCGGCCCCACCGGCCGTCGCCGCGGTGTGCGACGGGACACGCCCATGCCGATTTATTTGACTTCCTCAAACATCCAGGCTCATGGTTAGTTAAGAACCTAAAGCTTTGGAGGCGTTCCCCCATGCCGAAGAGCCGTGAATGGCACCTGGTCGCCCGCCCGCACGGGTGGCCGAAGCCCGAGGACTTCGCGCTGCGCGAGACCGAGGTCCCCGAGCCCGGACCCGGTGAGATCCTCGTGCGCAACCTCTACGTGTCGGTCGACCCCTACATGCGGGGCCGTATGAACGACGCGAAGTCGTACGCGGAGCCGTACCGGCTGGACAAGCCGATGCACGGCGGCGCGGTCGGCCGGGTCGTCGCCTCGGGCGCGGAGGGCTTCGCCCCCGGCGACCACGTGCTGCACTTCCTCGGCTGGCGTGAGTACGCCCTGGTCAACGCGGAGACCGCGGTCAAGGTCGACCCCGACCTCGCCCCGCTCAGCACCTACCTGGGCGTGCTCGGGATGACCGGCCTCACCGCCTACGCGGGCCTGTTGCGCGTCGCCGGCCTCAAGGAGGGCGACGCGGTCTTCGTCTCCGGCGCGGCGGGCGCGGTCGGCAGCCAGGTCGGCCAGATCGCCAAGCTCAAGGGTGCCTCCCGGGTCATCGGCAGCGCCGGTTCGGACGAGAAGGTCAAGCTCCTCGTCGAGGAGTACGGCTTCGACGCCGCCTTCAACTACAAGGACGGCCCCGTGGCCGAGCAGTTGGCGGCGGCCGCGCCCGACGGCATCGACGTCTACTTCGACAACGTGGGCGGCGAGCACCTCGAGGCGGCCATCGGCGCCCTCAACCTGCGCGGCCGGGTGGCCGTCTGCGGCATGATCGCCCTCTACAACGCGACCGAGCCCGCCCCCGGCCCCCGCAACCTGTCCCGGCTCATCCAGAACCGGCTGCGCATCGAGGGCTTCCTCGTCGGTGACCACTACGACCTGCAGCCGCAGTTCGTCCAGGAGGTCGGCGGCTGGATCCGCGAGGGCAGGCTGCGCTACCGCGAGACCGTCGTCGACGGGATCGAGAACAACCTGGAGGCCTTCCTCGGCGTCCTGCGCGGTGACAACACCGGGAAGATGCTGGTGCGTCTGCCCGATTAGCAGCGGGCGGGAACGGGGGACGAGGGGCGTGCCCGGATGGGTGCGCCCCTCACGCGCCGCCGGGTTCCCCGGCGTCGCGGGCCGGATCGAGCAGGGCGACGAAGCGCCGGAAGACCGCGGGCATGTCCACCTCGCCGGGGTCGTGCAGCCACTGCAGTTGCAGACCGTCCATGACGGCCACGAGCAACGGGGCGGCCTGCTCGGGCGTGAGGCCGCCGGGCAGCGTCCCGCCGTACTCGGCGCGCAGCGAGTCGGCGGCCCAGCGGCGCACCCGTGTGTAGCGGTCCCTGAAGTACTCCCGCGCCGGGTGGTCCTCGGTGACGCTGTCGCCGGCGAGCACGCTGAAGACCTGGACGACGCCCGGCCGGGTGGCGTTGTACTCGACCAGGTTGGCCACCATCTCCATCGGCCAGGCCGTGCCGTGCAGCGCCGCCGAGGCCATGTCCCACCGGTCGCGGACCTCGAGCACCGCGACGAGCAGGGCCTCCTTGGTCGGGAAGTAGTGGAGCAGCCCCTGCTGCGTGAGCCCGACCCGCTCCGCGACGGCGGCCAGCGAAGCCCCCCGGTAGCCGCGTTCGGCGATCACTTCGAGGGCGGCCTGGATGATCTCCGCCTTGCGGTCCTCGTTGCGGACCGCGCGGCCGAGTCCCCGGCCGCGGTCGTTGGCAGTCACAGGCGTGAGCCTAGCCCGGTGCCGGGTACGGGCCGAAAGTAACGAAGAGGTGACGACACCTACCGATCAACAGGACGCGGGCCGGAGGATGGCGACCAGTCAGGCAGGCAGGCGACGGGTTGTCACGTCCTCACGAAGGAGTCCACCCCATGAGCGACACCTCCGGAACCCCGCTCGACGACGCGGTCGAACGCGCGCTGGGCAAGCTCGACCTCGACGCGAAGGCACGGCTGCTGGCCGGGCAGGACATGTGGTCGCTGCCCGCGCTGCCCGAGATCGGACTGGGCTCGCTGGTCATGTCGGACGGGCCCATCGGGGTGCGCGGCGTGCGCTGGACCGCGGACGACCCCTCCATCGCGCTGCCCAGCCCCACGGCGCTCGCCGCCACCTGGGACCCCGCCCTCGCCCGCCGCACCGGGCGGCTGCTCGCCCAGGAGGCCCGCCGCAAGGGCGTGCACGTCCTGCTCGCCCCGACCGTCAACCTGCACCGTTCGCCGCTGGGCGGGCGGCACTTCGAGGCGTACTCCGAGGACCCGTACCTCACCGGTGAGATCGGCACCGGCTACGTCGCGGGCGTCCAGGACGGCGGGGTCGGCACGACCGTCAAGCACTTCGTCGCCAACGACGCCGAGACCGAGCGCTTCACCGTCGACAACGTCATCGGCGAGCGCGCCCTGCGCGAGCTCTACCTCGCGCCCTTCGAGGCCATCGTCAGGGACGCCCGTCCCTGGGGCGTCATGGCCGCCTACAACTCCGTCAACGGCACCACGATGACCGAGCACCACCGCCTGCAGAACGAGGTGCTGCGCGAGGAGTGGGGCTTCGACGGCTTCGTCGTCTCCGACTGGGCGGCCGCCCGGGACACCGCCGCTGCCCTCGCCGGCGGCCTCGACGTGGCCATGCCGGGACCGCGCACCGTCTACGGGCAGGCGCTGGCCCGCGCGGTGCGCGAGGGCCGCGTCGAGGAGTCCGCCGTGGACACGGCGGTGCGCAACGTGCTGCGGCTCGCCGCCCGGGTGGGCCTGCTGGCGGACACCCCCGCGGCGGTGCCCGCCGACCGGATCCCCGCCGCGATCGACGGCCCCGCGCTCGCCCGGGAGATCGCCCGCCGCTCCTTCGTCCTGGTCCGCAACGAGCCGCGCGACGGGCGGCCCGTCCTGCCGTTCGACCCCGCCGCGGTGCGCGGGATCGCGCTCATCGGCGCGGCCGCGCGTGACGCCCGGGTGCTCGGCGGCGGGTCCGCGCAGGTCTTCCCCGCCCACGTGGTCGCGCCGCTGGACGGCCTGCGCGCGGCGCTGCCGGAGGGCACCCCCTTGGCCTACGCCGTGGGCGCCGACCCCAACGAGGAACTCGCGCCCGCCGGGCCGGGCTTCGCGCTGCGCGCGGTCTGCCGGGACGCGGCGGGCGAGGTCCTCGGCACCTGCACGCTGCCCGGGGGCCACGTGCAGTGGATGGGCGGTGACCTGCCCGACGGGGTGACCCACGACACCCTGCACTCCGTCGAGGTGACCGGCACCTTCACCCCCCGCGAGAGCGGCGCCCACCACTTCGGGACCCGGGGGCTGGGCGGCTTCCGGCTCGTCGTGGACGGCGCGCCGGTCTACGAAGGGACCCAGGTCGCCGGGCCCGAGTCCGGTCCCTTCGAGGGGATGTTCGGTGCGCCCGTCGAACGCGGCCGGGTCGTACTGACCGCCGGGGTGCCCGTCGAGGTCTCACTGACCCACGCCCTGCCCCAGGACCGCAGGGGGCCGGTCCGGGCGGTCGTCTTCTCGCTCGTCCACGGCGAACCGCAGCGGGACGGGGACGAGTTGATCGCGGAGGCCGTCGCGGCGGCGCGGGAGGCGGAAGTGGCGGTGGTCGTGGTCGCGACCACCGAGCGGGTCGAGAGCGAGGGATTCGACCGCGCGGACCTGCGGCTGCCGGGCCGTCAGGACGAACTCGTGCACGCGGTGGTCGCGGTGAACCCTCGGACGGTGGTCGTGGTGAACGCCGGATCGCCGGTGGAGATGCCGTGGCGCGAGGAGGCCGCCGCGGTGCTGATCGGGTGGTTCCCCGGACAGGAGGCCGGCGCGGCGCTCGCCGACGTCCTCCTCGGCGCCGCCGAGCCCGGCGGCCGGCTGCCCACCACCTGGCCGGCCCGGCTGGCCGACGCCCCGGTCGGCGAGGTCGTGCCCCGGGACGGGGTCCTGCGCTACGACGAGGGCGTCTTCATCGGCTACCGCGCCTGGGAGCGGGCCGGGGCGGAGCCCGCGTACCCGTTCGGGCACGGGCTCGGCTACACCGACTGGGCCTACGAGGACGCCTCCTTCGCACCGGCGGAGGGGCCGGAAGCGGACGGCGGGCGAGGCACCCTGGGCACGCTCACCGTACGGCTGCGCAACACCGGTGACCGGGCCGGGCGGGAGGTCGTCCAGGTCTACCTGGCGGCGCCCGCGGGCGAGGACCCGGCGGGCGGGCGCCCGGCCCGCGTCCTGGCCGGATTCCTCCCGGTGGAGCTTCCGGCGGGCGCCGTGACGGAGGCCCGGATCGCGCTGCCCCGCCGTGCCGCGCAGATCTGGGACCCCTCGGAGGGTGACTGGCGCACTCTTGCGGGTACGTACACCGCCGAGGTCGCGCGCAGCGTCGCCGACCGCCGTCTCACGGTGCCGGTGGCCGTGGGCGGCTGACCCACCACCCCGGGGAGGTCCCTGACAGCCTCCCCGGGGTGCGGGGTCGTCGTCGCATGATGACGGATCGTCAGGCTCCGTTCCGGGTGCGGTCCCCCGGCCGGCCCCCGCCCGATTGCGGGCCGCCTCCCGTGACGTGACGCTCGTGCCAACCGCGCCCCACTCCAGGCGTCCACCCGAGGAGCAGCGATGACGGCACGTACGCGCACCCGTCCGGTCCTGGCCGGCGCGGCTCTCGTCCTGGCCGGCGCGTCCGCGCTGCTGACCGGCTCCGCGCGGGCCGGCGAACCGCCCGCGCCCGCCGTCGCCGGCTGCACGGTGAACGGCCGGGCGGTCACCGGGGGTGCCGTCACCGGCACCGAGGGCTTCGACGAGATCGACTGCCCGGGCGGTGTCCCCGCGGGCGTCGTGGTCGCCGGGGCCGGCGGCGTCGACGTCATCACGGTCCACGGCGGCAACGCGGGGACCGTCGACGGCGGCGGCGGGGCCGACATGATCGAGATCAACGGCGAGAACAGCGGGCGGGTCACCGGAGGCGACGGCGACGACCTCGTCGACCTCATCGGCGACGCCGGGGCCAACTCCGGCACCGTGGGCGGCGGACCGGGCGACGACGTGCTCTTCCTCAAGGCCCAGGACATCGCCGGCACCGGCGTCGTCACCGGCGACACGGGCTCCGACGTCTGCCTCTTCGACCCGGACCCCTCGGGCGCCCGGGACTGCGAGGTCATGGTCTGAGCCCCACCGTCCGCGCGCGGTTCGCATACCCTGTCGCGCATGCGAGATCTTGCCAACGGGATACGGCTCTTCGTGGACGGCCAGCGCTGGGTCCTCCGGCACGGCCGCTGGTTCGGCTTCGGGCTGCTGCCGGCGCTGATCACCCTCGTCGGCTACGTGGCGGCACTGGTCGTCCTCGCCTTCTGGGCCGACGACGCGACCGCCTGGGCCACGCCCTTCGCCGACGACTGGGACTCGCCCTGGCGCGGCCTGTTCCGCGGGCTGCTCACCGCGGTCGCCTTCGGCGGCGGCCTGCTGCTGGCGGTGATCTCCTTCACAGCGGTGACGCTCCTGGTCGGCCAGCCCTTCTACGAGTCCCTCGCCGAGCGGGTCGACGTCACCGAGGGCGGCGCGCCCGACGCCCCCGACGTCCCGCTGTGGCGGGAGCTGCTGCAGTCCGCCCGGGACAGCCTGCGGGTGCTGGTCCGGGTCGCCGCCTGGGGCATCCTGCTGTTCGCCGCAGGCTTCATCCCCTTCGTCGGCCAGACCGTCGTCCCCGCGATCGGCTTCTGCGTCTCCGGGTACTTCCTCGCCCTCGAACTCAGCGGGGTGGCCTTCCAGCGGCGTGAGGTCCCGTTGCGGATGCGGATGCGGATGCTGCGCGGGCGGATGGCGCTGACGCTGGGCTTCGGTGTGCCGTTGATCCTGTGTTTCCTGGTGCCGTTGGTGTCGGTGCTGCTCATGCCGGGTGCGGTGGCGGGTGCGACGCTTTTGGTGCGTGCGTTGATGCAGCCGCAGGAGGTGCCCGAGCCGCGGCCGGAGCCGGGTGCGCCGGTGGGGCGGCTGGACTTGGGCAAGCCGTAGCCGCCGGGGGCGATCCGGAGGGAACCGTTCCGCACCTGCCGCGTGACTTATGCCCTGAGGACGAGCACGCGAGGGGGAGGCGCGCCATGGCGCAGCGCACCAACCAGTACGACGACAATCCGCAGAGCTACCGCACCTACTGGGAAGGCCGCGGCTACGAACACGACGCCGAGGTCGCCGCGTTGCGGCGGCTGCTCGAAGGGCGGCACTTCGGGCACGCGGCGGACGTCGGCGGCGGCTTCGGCCGGCTCGTGCCGGTGCTGCGGGAGTTCGCCGACCGGGTCACGCTGGTGGACGCCAGCCGCAAGCAGCTGGACGACGCGGAGGAGTTCCTCAGGGGGCTCGCGGGGGTGAGCATGCGGCTGATGAGCGCGGGAGGCCTCGGGCTGCACTCCGCGAGCGTCGACCTGGTCACCATGATCCGCGTCATGCACCACCTGCCCGACCCGGGGGCCGCGCTGACCGAGATCGCCAGGGTGCTGCGGCCGGGCGGCACCGCCGTCGTCGAGACCGCCAACCTCGCGCACGCCGCCAACCGGCTGCGCTACGCGGCGCACCGCCGGCGGGTGCCGCGGTCGCCGGTGGACATCCGCTCGGCGGAGAACCGCGAGCGCGACAGCATCCCGTTCGTCAACCACCACCCGCGCACGGTGGCCGCGCAGCTGGAGGCCGCGGGGCTGCGCGTGGAGCGCCGGCTGTCGGTGTCCAACCTGCGCAGCGCGCGGCTCAAGCGGGTGGTCCCGCACGCGACGCTGGTACGGGCCGAGGGGGCGCTGCAGTCCCCGCTGGCCCGCGTGGGGTTCGGGCCGAGCATCTTCTTCCTCGCCCGCAAGCCGGCGTAGCGCCCGGGACCCCTGGCGGAGCGGTGCCCCGGTGCGCCATGCTCCGGGCGGCCGACCCGCTACCCGACCGCCCGGAGGTTCCCCGCGATGCGCCTGCCGCTCCGCCCTGCCGTGCCCGCCGACGTGCCGCCGCCCACGGCGGAGGAACTGCGCCTGGAGCGGGCCGTGCCGCGGGAGATCCTGCGCCGCGGCGGCTTCGACACCGCGGCCCCGCGGTTCGCCCGGGCCCTGGCGGAGGCCCGCGACCCGGCCTCGGCCGCCCGGAGCGTGCGGCGGCACGGGCGCGCGCTGTGGCGGGCCGCGGTGGACCGGGCCCAGGGCCGCGGGGCGGTGGGCGGTGACCTGAGCCACGACGACGACCGGCCGCTGTACTGGGCCCGGCTCGCCCTCGGCGCGGAACTGCGCCGGTGGGAACCGGCGTTCGCGCTGCCCGCCGCCGGCCGTGTCGCGCTGGCGGCCCGGCTGGAGCGCGCCTCGCGCGGACAGGACGCCGTCCGCCCGCCCCTGGCCGAGGGCGTGCGGCGCATCCTGCTGACCGGCTTCGACCCCTTCCGGCTGGACACCGACATACGCTGCAGCAATCCCTCCGGGGCCGCGGCGCTCGCCCTGGACGGCGTCACCCTCGCGACCGCCGCGGGCCCCGCCCGCGTCGAGACCGTCGTCTTCCCGGTGCGCTGGGGCGACTTCGCCGACGGCACGGTCGAAGCCGTCCTGTGCCCCCGGTTCCGGCCAGGCCCGCGCCGGGTCGACCTGTTCGCGACCGTCAGCCAGGGCCGGGACGGACGCTTCGACCTCGAACGCTTCAACGGCGCCTGGCGCGGCGGCCATCCCGACAACACCGGCCTGTCCGTCACCGGCCCGGTCCCGGTCCCGGTGGCCGCCGCCGACCGGCAGCCGCAGTGGACGGCGTCCACGCTGCCGTACGCGGCGCTCGCCGCCGCCGGCACCGGCCCCTTCCCGGTGCACGACCGCACCACCGTCACCGAGGTCCCCGCCGGGGCGACCGACCCCGTCACCCGTGACGGCGGCCCGACCTCCGGCTCCGCGGCCCGCGCCGGGGGCGGCGGCGACTACCTCTCCAACGAGATCGCCTACCGGGCCACCCTGCTGCGGGACAGGCTCGCGCTGCCCGCCCCGGGCGGCCATGTCCACACCCCGGTGCTGCACTTCGGCCCCGGCAACACCGACCCGGCCACCGGCACGGTCGCCGACCCCGCCTTCGTCGCCCAGCGGCTCGCGGTCACCGCCCAGATCCGTGCCCTCCTCGTCGCGGCCGCGGGCACGCTCGGCTGAGGAGAGGTGAAGGACAGGGGCCGCACGCGGACCCGGGTGCTCGACCATGTCCCGGCCGGGGACGTGAAGCTCGTCGCGCCGGCCGCCGCGGGCCGGATCACCACCGTCGCCGTGGGCCTGCGCGGTCAGGGGAGGCGATGACTGAACGGAAGCCCCGCCGGGCCCGTATGAGACCGGGGACGGCCGCAAGATAGCCGAACCGCGCACCACTTGTCCCGTAAACACCACACATGTACCAGATGTGAGGAATATGCGAAAAGGTGGTGCAGGCAAGGGGAAGCGGGCCGCCGCGGCGTGGCCCCCGTGATCGAGGGAGGTTCTGCCGTGACCGTCGCAGTCGGCGCCACCGGTAATGCCACCGAGTTGTTCCGCGCCAACACCGCGCACAGTCCCTCGTACTTCGCGCTGCGCCGCGCCGCCGGCGGCCTGTCGTCCTCCGACGCAGGACACGACATCGTCGACTTCTGCATCCCGTGCAACCCCTACTTCCCGAGCCCGGCCATGTACGACAAGCTCCAGGAGTCGATGCGGGACATCCTCACGTACTACCCGAGCAGCACGGACGTCATCACCAACGAGCTGTGCTCGCTGCTCGGCCTCAACCCGCAGACCGTGGCCATGGGCAACGGCTCGACCGAGCTGATCACCTGGATCGACCACCTGCTGGTCCGCGAGAGCCTGGCCGTCCCCATACCGACCTTCGGCCGCTGGACCGACCAGCCCATGGAGACCGGCAAGCGCGTCGACATGTTCCTCCTCCCGGAGGCCGCCGGATTCGCCCTCGATCCGGCGGCCTTCGTCTCGTTCGTCCGCGCACGGGGTTCGCGTACGGCCGTGATCTGCAACCCCAACAACCCCGACGGCGGCTTCCTCCCCAAGCACGCCGTCGTCGCGCTCATGGACGCCCTGTCCGACCTCGACCTCGTCGTGATCGACGAGTCCTTCCTCGACTTCACCGACGCCGAGGCCTGGCCGAGCGTCGCCGGCGAGGCCGTCCTGCGGCCCAACGTGATCGTCCTGCGCAGCCTCGGCAAGAACTTCGGCCTGCACGGCATCCGCTTCGGCTACCTCGTCGCCAACCCCGCGCTGGCCGGGAAGGTCCGCCGCATGCTGCCCAAGTGGAACCTCAACTCCTTCGCGGAGGCGGTGGTCTTCATGCTCAAGGACCACCGCGAGGAGTACGCGCAGAGCCTGCGCCTGGTCTCCCGCGACCGGCAGGAGATGACCTGGCAGCTCGCGGCCCTGCCGGGGCTGACCGTCTACCCGTCCCAGGGCAACTTCGTCTTCGTCAAGCTCCCCGACGGCGTCGACGGCGCCGTGCTGCGCGACCGGCTGCTGGCCGAGCACGGGGTGCTGGTCCGCGAATGCGGCAACAAGCTGGGCAGCAGCAGCCGTTTCATGCGGCTCGTGGTCCGGCCGCAGGCCGACGTGCAGCGGCTGCTGACCGGGCTGAGCACGGTGCTGTACGGCAGCACCTGGTACGCGGCGCCCGCGCCCACGCCCGCGGCGGCTGCCGCGCCCGTCCAGGAGCAGCCCCCGCAGCCCGCTCCGCAGCAGCTGCCGCAGATCCAGCCCGCGCCGCCCGTACAGCCCGCCATGCCGCCGGTGCAGCCGCTCCCGCAGATCCAGCAGGCCCCGCCGCCCCAGCCGATGTACGAGCAGCCCGTGGGGCCGCCGCCGATGCCGCCGCAGCCGGTCTACGAGTTCAGGCCCGAGCCGCCGCCGCAGCCGGTCTACGAGTTCAGGCCCGAGCCACAGCAGCAGCCGGTCTACGAATTCAGGCCCGAGCCACAGCAGCAGTCGCAGCAGCAGCCTCAGGTGCCGCCTCAGACGCAGCCCCAGCCGCGCCCCCAGGCGCCCGCTCCGGACACGTACCCCGCGCTGACCGCCGAGGTCCCGCCGGCCTTCGCTTCGGCGCCGCCCGGCACCCCGCGGCCGGCGCTGTACTGGCAGGACGCCTCCTGACGCACCGCGCCCGCGCGGGCCGGTGAGCGACCGGACCGCGCGGGCGCAGGGTCACCTGGCCGCCCGGAACGAGCGGCTGTCCAGGGTCTTCCACTCCCCGCACGAGCTCTGCTTGCCCTGGGTCTCCCGGATGACGCAGTGCGTCTCGACCACCCGGCCGTCCCGGGTGATCGCCTTGACCCACACCCCGGAGCCGACGGAGGTCACCGTGGCGCCGCAGACGCCGCGCGGGTAGCCGCGGTTGCCGCTGAGGGAGTGCCAGACGAAGGGCCCGCGGGGAAGGGTGCGACCGCCGATGAAGACCCGGCCCTCGAACACCGCGACGGAGATCTCCTGGTCGCCCTTGCGGAGGGTGGAGTCGATGCTGACGCAGGATCCGTCACGGCCGTCGCGGCCGTCGCCGCGGTCGTTCCGGGGCCCGTCGTCCCGGCCGTTCCCTCGCTCGTCCTCGCGGCCGTCCCCGCGGTTCCCGCCCTGGTCGTCGCGGCGCTGCTGCTCGCGCTCGTCGCCGCGTTGATCGCCGCGGTCGTCCCGGCGCTCGTCGTTCCCGCCGTTCCCGTCGCCCCGGTCGTCCCGGCGCTCGTCGGCGCGCTCGTCGTCGCCCTCGCCCCGGTCGTTGTCGCCCCGGTCGGTCTCCCGGCCGCCGCGCTGGTCCCCGCCGTCCTCGCCGTCCTCGCGACCGCCCTCGTCACGGGCCTCCTCGTCGCGGCCGCCGTCCTCGCCCTCCTCCTCGTCGTCGTCCGCGGCGACGCTGCGCGTGCCGGGCGGCCGGGGGTCGGCCACGGCCGCCGTCGTGCCGGCCGCGGTGGTCACGGCGCCGGGGGTCGTGGCGAGCACGGGCGCCGACACCGCGGCCGCGGCGACGGCGAGCGGCACGACCACACCGGTCAGCCGTCCGTACCGCCGGGACCTGCGCGACGGCGGCCTGCCGTCAGGACTCATGGGGGACTCCCTCGTCGAGTGCGAAAGCGCGGGGCTTGAACGACGGGATGCGTACCCGTCTGCGCGCCGACTCTCCGCCGGAGTCATTCCGGTGGCCCAGAACATCCCCGTACGGCCGACGGGGGTTCACCCGGTGCCGGTCCCGAAGTCGACAGGCGGGGGCGGCCGGGAGAGAATCCCGGCCGCCCCCGCCTGCGGGGAGGACTGCGCCGCTCAGTGGGTGCCGAAGGAGTGCACGGTGGTGGAGCGGTAGGTCTGTCCCGGCCGCAGGACCGTCGACGGGAACGAGGGCTGGTTGGGGGAGTCCGGGAAGTGCTGGGTCTCCAGGCAGAAGCCGTCGCCCTGCCGGTAGACCCGGCCCGAGGAACCGGCGAACGCCCCGGTCAGGAAGTTGCCCGTGTAGAACTGCACACCGGGCTCGGTGGTGGCGATCCGCATGACCCGGCCGGAGACGGGCTCGGTGACCGTCACGATGTGCTCGGGCGCGGCGGTGCGGCCCTTGTCGAGCACGAAGTTGTGGTCGATGCCCTGCCCGTACAGGACCTGCTGGTGCGCGGAGCGGATGTCGCGGCCGATCGCCTTCGCGGAGCGGAAGTCGAACGGGGTGCCCGCGACGGGCGCCAGCTCACCGGTGGGGATCAGGGTGGAGCCGACCGGGGTGTAGCGGCGGGCGGCGATCTGGACCTCGTGGTCGTAGATGCCGCCGTCGCCCTCACCACGCAGGTTGAAGTACGTGTGGTTGGTGAGGTTGACGACCGTCGCCTTGTCGGTGGTGGCGGTGTAGTCGATCCGCCACCGCGCGTCGGCCGTCAGGGTGTAGACGACCTTGACCTTCAGCGTGCCCGGGTAGCCCATCTCGCCGTCCGCGCTGGTGTAGCGCAGCACCAGACCGGCGTCCGAGCCCGCCTTGAAGCCCTCGACCTCCCAGACCCGCTTGTCGAAGCCCCGGTCGCCGCCGTGCAGGCTGTTCGGTCCGTCGTTGACGGGCAGCTGGTAGGTGTGCCCGTCCAGGGTGAACTTCCCGCCCGCGATGCGGTTGCCGTAGCGACCGATCAACGCGCCGAAGTACGGGCTGTTCGCCACGTAGCCGGCGATGTCGTCGAATCCGAGGGACACGTTGACGCGGCGCCCGCGCCGGTCGGGCAGCTCCAGGGTCTGGACGACGCCGCCGTACGAGAGCACCTTGAGGGTGATCCCGCCGTTGCTGACCGTCCAGATGTCGACCTTGGTGCCGTCCTCCAAGGTCCCGAAGTGTTCCTTGCTCACCTTGCTCCCGCCTGCGGGCCTGTGCCGGGCGTCGGCGGTCTGCCCCGCCGTGCCGGCCTTTCCGGCCGCCCAGGCGCTCGTCCCGCTGATCGCGGGCGCGACCGCCCCGAGCGCCGCGCCCGCGATCAATGTACGTCTGTTCACTTGCGGCTCCTTCGATAGGTAGCTGCTTTACGAACCGACCTTGCGCTTGTTCCAGACGTCGAAGCCGACCGCGGCCAGGAGCACCAGACCCTTGATGACCTGCTGGTAGTCCGTGCCGATGCCGACGAGCGACATCCCGTTGTTGAGCACCCCGAGCACCAGGCCGCCGATGATGGCGCCCAGCACGGTGCCGACGCCGCCGGTGGCGGAGGCGCCGCCGATGAAGGCGGCCGCGATGGCCTCGAGCTCGAAGTTGATTCCGGCCTGCGGGACACCGGCGTTGAGCCGTGCCGCGTAGACCACGCCCGCGAGCGCCGCGAGCACGCCCATGTTCACGAAGACCAGGAAGACGACCCGCTTGTCCTTGACGCCGGAGAGCTTCGCCGCCGCCTGGTTGCCGCCGAGCGCGTACACGTGGCGGCCGATCACCGCGTTGCGCATCACGAAGCCGAAGACGATGAGCAGCCCGGCCAGGATGAGCAGCACGATCGGCACGCCGTGGTAGCTGGCCAGCGTCATGGTGAAGGCGACGACGCAGGCGACGATGGCGAGCAGCTTCAGCAGGAAGAAGTTGCGCGGCAGCACGTCCAGGTCGTACGCGAGCTGCTGGCGGCGGTCGCGGATCTCCTGGACGACGGCGATGGCGATCACCACGAGACCGATGAGCAGGGTCAGGTTGTGGTAGTTGGTGTGCGGCCCGACCTCGGGCAGGAAGCCGTTGCCGATCTTCTGGAAGCCGCGCGGGAAGGGCGAGATGGACTGGCCCTCCAGGAAGATCTGCGTGCCGCCGCGGAAGAGCAGCATGCCGGCCAGGGTCACGATGAACGACGGGATCCCGACGTACGCGATGAAGTAGCCCTGCCAGGCACCGGCGACCGCGCCGATGAGCAGGCAGGCGACCAGGGCGAGCGGCCACGAGACGTGGTGGTGGATGATCATCACTGCGCCGGCCGCGCTGACGAAGGCCGCGAGCGAGCCGACGGACAGGTCGATGTGGCCGGCGATGATCACGACCATCATGCCGATCGCCAGGATCAGGATGTAGCTGTTCTGGCCGATGAGGTTGGTGACGTTCTGCGGTTTGAGCAGGATGCCGCCGGACCATATCTGGAAAAGCGCCGCGATCAGCACCAGCGCGATGATCATGCCGTACTGGCGCATGTTGCGCCGGGCCGCCTGCAGCAGGAGGCCGGCGGCTCCGGCCGCCGCGCCGCCGCCCTCGGCGGCCGTTGCCGCGCCCCCGGCGGGCGGCGGAGGAGTCTTGTCGGTCTTCACCGGGCTGCCCATCTCAGTTACCTCGGTCCATGGTCATGTGGCGCATCAGCACTTCCTGGGTCGCGCTCTCGCGCGGGATCTCCCCGGTCAGCCGGCCCGCGGACATCGTGTAGATGCGGTCGCACATGCCGAGCAGCTCCGGCAGTTCGGAGGAGATGAAGACGACGGCCTTGCCCTGGGCCGCCAGGTCGTTGATGACCGTGTAGATCTCGTACTTGGCCCCGACGTCGATGCCCCGGGTGGGCTCGTCGAGGATGAGGACCTCCGGCCCGGCGAAGATCCACTTGCTGAGGACGACCTTCTGCTGGTTGCCGCCGCTCAGCTTGCCCGTGGTCTCGAAGACCGTCGGGGTCTTGATGTTCATCGTGGAGCGGAAGGACTCCGCGACCCGGGCCTCCTCGTGCTGGTTGACGACGCCGCGCTTGGCGACCTTGGACAGGGCGCTGAGCGAGATGTTGCGGCTGATGTCGTCGATGAGGTTCAGCCCGTAGTGCTTGCGGTCCTCGGTGACGTACGCGATGCCGTGGCCCACCGCCTCCGGGACGGTGCGGGTGCGGATCTCCTTGCCGTGCAGGTAGACCCGGCCGCTGATGCCACGGCCGTAGGAGCGGCCGAAGACGCTCATGGCCAGTTCGGTGCGGCCGGCCCCCATCAGCCCGGCGATGCCCACGATCTCGCCGCGCCGGACGTCGAGGGAGACCCCGTCGACGACCTTGCGCTGCTGGTCGATCGGGTGGTGCACGGTCCAGTCCTCGACGGCGAAGGCCACCTCGCCGATCTCCGGCTCCCGCTCGGGGAAGCGGTGGTCGAGGTCGCGGCCCACCATGCCGCGGATGATCCGCTCCTCGGTGACGGTGCTGTGGCCGTCCTCGTCGGTGGCCTTCATGTCGAGCGTCTCGATGGTCCGCCCGTCGCGCAGGATCGTGATGGAGTCGGCGACCCTGGCGATCTCGTTGAGCTTGTGCGAGATGATGATGCAGGAGATGCCGTGCTCCTTGAACTCCATGATGAGGTCAAGGAGCTTGCGGCTGTCCTCGTCGTTCAGGGCGGCGGTCGGCTCGTCCAGGATGAGGAGCTTGACCTCCTTGGACAGCGCCTTGGCGATCTCGACGAGCTGCTGCTTGCCCACGCCGATGTCCGCCACGCGGGTGGTGGGCCCGTCGGTGAGCCCGACCCGCTTGAGCAGCCGGCCCGCGTGCCGCAGCGTCTCGTTCCAGCTGATGACACCGCGGGTGGAGTGCTCGTTGCCGAGGAAGATGTTCTCGGCGATGGACAGGTACGGCACCAGGGCGAGCTCCTGGTGGATGATCACGATGCCGCGCTGCTCGCTCGCGCGGATGTCGCGGAACTCGCAGGTCTCACCCTGGAAGAGGATCTCCCCTTCGTAACTGCCGTGCGGGTAGACCCCGCTGAGCACCTTCATCAGGGTCGACTTGCCCGCACCGTTCTCACCGCAGATGGCGTGGACCTCGCCCTCGGCGACAGTCAAGGTGACGTCGGAGAGCGCCTTGACCCCTGGGAAGGTCTTGGTGATGGAGCGCATTTCGAGGACGGGTCCGGCCATTCCTGCTTTCCGTTCTCCTCGGGTGGTGGGAAGTGACGATCGTCGGTCGCGGTCCGGCTCCGGGACTACCGGAGCTCGGACTCCTTGATGTAGCCGGAGTCGACGACGACCTCCTTGTAGTTCGACTTGTCGACGCTCACCGGCGGCAGCAGGTAGGTCGGGACGACCTTGGTGCCGTTGTTGTAGGTCTTGGAGTCGTTGGTCTCCGGCTTGCCGCCGGTCAGCACCGCGTTGCCCATCTGGACGGCGACCTTGGCCAGTTCGCGGGTGTCCTTGTAGACGGTCTGGGCCTGCTCGCCCGCGATGATCGACTTGATCGAGGCGACCTCGGCGTCCTGACCGGTGACGATCGGGAGCGGCTTCTTGCCGGTGCCGTAGCTCACGCTCTTGAGCGCCGAGATGACGCCGCGGGAGATGCCGTCGTACGGGGAGAGCACCGCGTCCACGTCGTCGGAGGTGTACGACTTGCTGAGCAGGTCGTCCATGCGGGCCTGGGCGGTGGCGCCGTCCCAGCGCAGGGTGGTGACCTGGTTGAGCTCGGTCTGGCCGCTCTTGACCACCAGCTGCTTCTTGTCGATGTACGGCTTGAGGGTGTCCATCGCGCCGTTGAAGAAGTACTTGGTGTTGTTGTCGTCGGGCGAGCCGGCGAAGAGCTCGATGTTGAAGGGGCCCTTCTTGCTGCCGTCCTTCAGGCCCAGCTTCTCGAGGATGTAACCGGCCTGGAGCTGGCCGACCTTGTAGTTGTCGAACGTCGCGTAGTAGTCGACGTTCGCCGAGCCCAGGATGAGGCGGTCGTAGGAGATCACCTTGATGCCCGCGTCGTGGGCCTGCTGCAGCACGTCGCTGAGGGCCGAGCCGTCGATGGCGGCGATGACCAGCAGCTTGTCGCCCTTGGTGATCATGTTCTGGATCTGGGCGACCTGGTTCTCGACCTTGTCGTCGCCGTACTGCAGGTCGGTCTTGTAGCCCTGGGCCTGGAACTGCTTGACCATGTTGTCGCCGTCGGCGATCCAGCGCTCCGAGGACTTGGTGGGCATGGCGATGCCGATGGTGCCGCCCTTTCCACCGTCCTTGTCGCCGCCGCCTCCGGTGTTGTCGCTCTGCCCGCAGGCGGTCGCGGTGGCCCCGAGGGCGAGGGTGGCTATCAGCGCGGCTGTGGTGCGCAGACGTGCGGCTCTGGCGATGCGCATGGCTGATCAGATCCTTTCGGCGGCCAGGCGGGGGTCGGTCGCCTGGTCCGGGTCGGTCGCGATGTCCAACGGGAAGCGGTGGAGCGGACCCGGCTGCCGCGCGCCCAGCGGGGAGAGCCCGCCGTCCGCGCCCAGCCGGGAGAGCAGGTCGAGCACAAGGCGGCCGCGCCGGACCCGCTCGCGGGCGGTCGTCAGGGCGACCTCCCGCAGCTGACGTCCGTACGGGTAGATGCCGGGGGCCTTGCTCAGCCCGAACTTGAGGTAGATCGGCGCGCCGCGGCGGATCAGCTCCGCCGCGTCGTAGAGCCGGACGAAGCCGCCGAGGTCGTCCGGGGCCTCGATGTAGAAGTCCATCGGCGCCCGGCTGACCCGGCGGATCTCGGTGATCTGCTGGAGGGTCAGGTCGGAGGGGATGTTGATGGAGTCGGCGCCCAGCCGCTCCCACACCGCGTAACCCGCCGGGTTGACCGGGCCGACCAGCGCCGAGACCTTGAAGGTGGTGTCGGCCGGCAGCAGGCCCTGCGCGCGCAGCTGGTGCAGCAGCCACAGCACGCCCTCGTCGGCGACGAGCAGGCAGCGCACGCCCAGGGCGGCGGCGCGCAGCGCGTCCTCGACGCAGCCGGCCACCTGGTCGTGGCCGCGGGCGCGCAGGCCCCCGCCGCGGGAGTCGGTGCGGGTGGCGGCGCCGATGTCCCAGGTGCCGCGGGGACCGGTGAACAGGCAGAGCTCGACGTCCCGTTCGGCGCAGGCGGTCACCATCTCGGTGATCTCCGCGTCCGTCAGCATCCAGATGCCGCTGCCCTGGCTGATCCGGTGCACCGGCACCTCCAGCCGCTCGCTCTCCTCCAGCACGGTGGCCAGCGCCTCCGGGCCCTCCACGGAGGGGATCTCGGTGCGCCAGCTGCCCCCGTCGGGGAAGGAGTGCGGGGAGGCGTCGGCAGGGTCGTCCGCCGGCGCGCCGTGACCGAGGAGGGTGAGCGCGTACTGACCCGGGTGTCGGGGACCGCCTGTGGTGCCGGCCGTGCCGGGGCTCGGGGTGGGTGCGTCGGTCACGGTGCTCCTTCGTTCTCGCCGTTCGACATATCGGACGACGTTCGGTTCATTGGGTATGGGTGGGCACGGATGGGACATCGGGTGTCCGCCGCGCACGGAGCGGTCACGGACGCAGCAGCACCTTCCCCACCTTCGGATCCCTGTTCCCCAGCAGTCCGAGGGCGTCGGCGTACTCCTCCAGCGGCAGGTCGTGCGTGATCAGCGGCGCCGGGTCCAGGATCCCGGCGTCGAAGGCCCGTACGGTGTGGGCCCAGGCGGCGGGCGGCGCCCCGAAGACCGTGTGCACGGTCAGCTGGCGCACCACCAGGTCGGTGGGGTCGAGCCCGAGCGCTCCCGGCGCGGGGATGCCGGTCAGCGCCAGCCGCCCGCCGCGGCGCAGCAGCCCCGCCGACACGCGGGCCGCGGAGGCGGAGCCGGCGGCCTCGACCACCAGGTCGTACCGCCCGTCCTCAGCGGCCAGTTCACCGGCCGTGCGGAAGCGCGTGGCGCCGAAGGAGGCGGCCAGCTCCTCCCGGTCCCGGCCGGTTCCCACCACCAGCAGCTCCGCCGGCGACACCGCGGCCAGGAACTGCACCGCCAGCATGCCGAGCGTGCCGGTGCCGACGACCGCCACCCGCTCGCCCGGCGCGGCCGGGGCCTTCAGCAGCGCCGCCGCCACGCACGCGGCCGGCTCCAGGAGCACGGCGGTGCGCAGGTCGGCCGCGTCGTCCAGGACGTGCAGCAGCCGGGCCGGCAGCGTCAGGGTGTCCGCCATGGCACCGGGCTGCGTGAAGCCGGTCTCCTCGTACGGCGCGCTGCACAGCGTGGTCTCCCCGGCGTGACAGCGCTCGCAGACCTGGCAGTTGCGGAAGCCCTCGCCGACGACCTTCCGGCCCACCAGGCCGGCGGTCACCCCGGCGCCGACCGCCTCCACCGTGCCGGACCACTCGTGGCCGGGGGTGACGGGGTAGCGGACGTAGCCCTCGGGGCGGGTGCCGGCGTGCACCTCCCGGTCGCTGCCGCAGATGCCCGCGGCGTGGACGCGGACCAGCGCCTCGCCCGGACCGGGCGCGACCGGTCCGGCCGGCACGATCCGGTGCCGGCCGGGTCCGTCGAGGACGACGGCGCGGGGGGTGTGGACGGTCACTTGGCGCCCTTCGGCTTGCGGCGCTCCCAGCCCTCGGCCCACAGGTCGAAGCGGGCCTGCTGCTGGGGGAACTCGGCGGCGGCGTCGACGTCGAGCTCGACACCGAGGCCCGGCGCGTCCGACAGCGTGAAGTACCCGTCCTCGCCGACCACGGGGGCGCCCTTGACGACCTTCTTGATCTCGGAGTCCGCGAAGTCGTTGAAGTGCTCGAGGATCTTGAAGTTGGGGGTGCACCCGGCGAGCTGGAGGCTCGCGGCGGTGAGCACGGAGCCGCCGACGTTGTGTGGGGCGACCAGCACGTAGTGGGTCTCCGCGGTGGCGGCCAGCTTGCGGACCTCGTTGATGCCGCCGATGTGCCCCAGGTCGGGCTGGATGATGTCGGCGGCCTGGAGCTCGAACAGCTCGCGGAACTCGTAGCGGTCGTGGATGCGTTCACCCGTGGCGATCGGCAGATCGGTGTGGGCGGCCACCTTCGCCAGGGCCTTGAGGTTCTCCGGCGGCACCGGCTCCTCGATCCAGCTCGGCTTGAAGGGCGCCAGCTCGTTGGCGACGCGGATCGCGGTCGCCGGGCTGAACCGCCCGTGCATCTCCACCAGCAGCTCGGTCTCGGGGCCGATCGCGTCGCGCACGGCCTCGATGAGGGAGACGGAGTAGGCGGTGGCCGCGTGGTCCAGCTCGAAGTGGCCGGTGCCGAAGGGGTCGATCTTCAGCGCGCGGTAGCCGCGGTCCACCACGGCGCGGGCGGCCTTGTGGTAGGCCTCCGGGGTGCGCTCGGTGGTGTACCAGCCGTTGGCGTACGCCTTGACCTTCTCGTTCACCTTGCCGCCGAGCAGCTGCCACACGGGGACGCCCAGCGCCTTGCCCTTGATGTCCCAGCAGGCCATCTCGATGACGGCGATGCCGGACATGACGATCTCTCCGGCCCGCCCGTAGTCGCCGTACTTCATCCGGCGGACCAGGTCCTCCACCGCGAAGGGGTCGGAACCGGATATGTGGTTGGCCTCCGCCTCGCGGAGGTAGCCGAGCAACGCGTCGGTGTGGCCGAGCATGCGGGTCTCGCCGACGCCCGTGAGCCCCTCGTCGGTGTGGACGAGCACGTAGGTGAGATTCCGCCAGGGAGTACCGACCACATGGGTGCTGATGCCGGTGATGCGCACGGGAAGCCGCCCCTTTTAGGGTGTCGTTCGAGATTTCGTCACACGTTCGAAATGTTGAAGGGAACGTAGTTACGGGCTCCCGGCGGTGTCAATGGGTGTGCCGGGCAGGTGTCGGCGATGTTGCCGAAGTGAGTCCGTACGCCCGTCACGCGTGCCGTCCCGTGTCCGAAACCCCGGACGAACGGCCGGGTCCGGCGCGGCTAGCCGCCGGCCGGGTCCGGTCCGAAGGCCGCGGCGTAGACCAGCCCCGCGAGCTTGGCCTGTCCCTCGGCGCTGGGGTGGAACCAGTCCCAGGGACTGAGCTCCTTCTGGGTGAAGCGGTAGTCGAAGACCATGCCGCCGTCGTAGCGGCAGCGCTCGTGGCGCGCGCACTCCTGCCGCAGCACGTCGTTGTACGCCATCACCCTTTCGCGTACGGTCTGCCGCCGTTCGCGGGCGGCCGTGCTCATCGACTGTGCGTCGGACAGCATCGACGGGCACAGGCCCAGCTTCCAGATCTGCCGTCCCAGCACGTTCTGCCGGCCGACGTCCCACAGGCGCATCAGGTCGGGCACGCTCGCGACGAAGACCTGGGCCTTCGGCAGCTTGCTGTCGAGGGTGCGCAGGGCGGCGGAGAAATCCTTGCGGTACTCGGCCACCGGGGTCATGCGGTCGATGCTGCGCGCGCACGCGTCGTTGGCCCCCATCAGGATCGTCACCTGCTGCGGTCGCAGCGCGACCGCCTTCTTGGCCTGCTCCGGCAGGTCGTGCATCCGGGCGCCGCTGGCCGCCAGGTTCCAGCTCTCGGTGGCCGGCCGGTTCAGCACCCGGGTGGCCACGCTCTTCACGGAGCTGCGGCTGCCGGTCGCCCAGGACAGGTCCGGACAGTCCGTCAGGATCCCGCAGGCGTCGAAGGCGCGGGTGATGGAGTCGCCGAGCGCGGCCAGGGAGGCGGGCGTGGTGTCCCACACCTGCGCGGGGCGCTTCGCCGTGCCCGCCCGCCCGGCGGCACCGGCCTCGGTGCTCCCGGGGCCGCCGGTGGCCGAGCAGCCGGCCGCGAGTGCCGTCGTGAGCAGTGTGACCAGCGCGATCAGGGCGCCGCTGACCCCGCGCGGGAGCGACTGGCGCATCCGTTCTCCCTCGGACGAGTGGTGACTTCTCGCTGATCCCGACAGTACGTCACTCCTCGCCTGACGCAGCGCGGTAGCTTTTTCCCTGACAGGTGGTGCGAAAGAGGTGATCAGAGGTCAGATCTTGTCTCATTCGTTATGATTAGTGCAGAATGTCCACTGCTGTCCCGGATGGCTCGGTTATGGGCATGAGGCCGCTGGGGAAGGCGTACCTCGTCCCACACTGGAGGTCCCGGTGACGACACGTGGAGTTCTGTACGTGCACTCCGCGCCACGCGCGCTCTGCCCGCACGTCGAGTGGGCCGTCGCGGGCGTGCTCGGCGTGCGCGTGAACCTGGACTGGATCCGCCAGCCAGCCTCTCCCGGCACCTGGCGGGCCGAGTTCTCCTGGCAGGCGGAACCCGGCACCGCCTCCAAGCTGGCGTCCGCGCTGCGCGGCTGGCATCTGCTGCGCTTCGAGGTCACGGCGGAGCCGTGTGCCACCGCCGAGGGGGAGCGCTACAGCAGCACGCCCGAACTCGGCATCTTCCACGCCGTCACCGGCATCCACGGGGACATCCTCATCCCCGAGGACCGGCTGCGCGCCGCGCTCGCCCGCGCCCGCAAGGGCGAGGCCGACCTGGAGACGGAAGTCGCCAAGCTGCTCGGCAAGCCGTGGGACGACGAGTTGGAGCCCTTCCGCTACGCGGGTGAGGGCGCCCCCGTGCGCTGGCTGCATCAGGTCGTCTGACGCTCCGCCATCCGCCGCGGTGCCGCGGCGCCCTCCGGCGCCGGCGGCTCGTCGCCCGCGCGCGCCGCGGCGCCCGGCCACCACACCTTCGGGCCGATGTCCCGTACCAGCGCGGGCAGCAGCAGCGAGCGCACCAGCAGGGTGTCCAGCAGCACCCCGAAGGCCACGATGAAGGCGATCTGCGCCAGGAAGGCCAGGGGGATCACGCCGAGCGCCGCGAAGGTGGCGGCGAGCACCACGCCCGCCGAGGTGATCACCCCTCCGGTGGCGGTCAGCCCGCGCAGGACGCCCTGCCGCGTGCCGTGACGCAGCGTCTCCTCGCGGACCCGCGTCATCAGGAAGATGTTGTAGTCCACCCCGAGGGCGACCAGGAAGACGAAGCCGTACAGCGGCACCGAGGCGTCCGTCGCCGAGAAGCCGAACGCATGGCGGAAGACCAGCGCCGACACGCCCAGGGTGGCGGCGAAGTTGAGCGCCACCGTGGCGACCATGAGCAGCGGCAGCAGCAGGCTGCGCAGCAGCGCGGCCAGGATCACCAGGATGATCGCGAGGACGACGGGGACGACGAGCGTGCGGTCGCGCTCCGCGGTCCGCTGGGTGTCCACCTGCTGGGCCGTGTAGCCGCCGACCACCGCGTCCGCGCCGGGTACCGCGTGCACGGCCGTGCGCAGCCGCTGCACCGTGGCCTTGGCGGCGTCGCTGTCGGCGGCGTCCTTCAGCGTCACCTCCAGCAGGACCCGGCCGCCGGCGACGAGCGGCTCGCCCCCGCCGGGCCGGCCGGCGGCGGTGAGCGGGGCGACGGAGTCGACGCCGTCGGTGCCGGCCGCGGCCCGGGTGACCGGGTCGAGCCGCTCCGCCTCCGCGATGACCACGGCCGGGTTCCCCGCACCGCCGGGGAAGTGCTCGCCGAGGACGCGCTGGGCGGTCACCGAGGGCGCCTGGTGGACGAAGATCTCGTCCAGCGGCACACCCCGGGCGGTCAGCGCGGGGGAGAAGGCGGCACAGCCCACCAGCAGCGCCAGGCTCGCGGCCCCCACCCGGCGCGGCGTGCGGTCCACGAGGGCCGCGATCCGCCGCCACACGCCCTCCCCCTCCGGACGCCTGTCCCGCGGCCGGGCGGGCCAGTAGGCGGCCCGGCCGAGCAGCAGCAGTGCCGCCGGCAGGAAGGTCAGGCTGCTTGCGACGGCGCAGACGATGCCGACGGCGCCGACCGGGCCCAGGGCCCGGTTGTTGGTGAGGTCACTGGCCAGCAGGGCGAGCAGGCCGAGGGCCACGGTGGCCGCGCTCGCCACGATCGCCCCGGCCGAGCGGCGCAGCGCGGCGCGCATCGCCGCGAACCGGTCGCCGCGGACCGCGAGTTCCTCCCGGAAGCGGGCGGCGAGCAGCAGGGCGTAGTCGGTGGCCGCGCCGATGACGAGGATCGACAGGATGCCCTGGACCTGGCCGTCGACCCGGACGACGCCGTGGTCCGCCAGCACGTACACCACGCCGCAGGCCAGGCCGAGCGAGAAGACCGAGCCGACGATGATGACCAGGGGCAGCAGCAGCGCGCGGTAGACCAGCAGCAGGATCGCCAGCACGACGCCGAGCGCGGTGAACAGCAGCAGTCCGTCGATGCCCGCGAAGGCCTCGCCCAGGTCGGCCTGCGAGGCCGCGGGCCCGGCGACGTGGGCGGTGGTCCCCGGGACCCGGGCCGCGGTGCCCTGAATCCGGCCGACGGCGTCCCCGACGTCCCGGCCGAGGTCGGGGCGGAGCTGCACGACGCCCTGCAGGGCCCGCCCGTCGCCGGAGCGCAGCGCGGGGGAGGGGCGCCCGGTGACCCCCTCGGTGCCGGCGAGCGAGGCCAGCGCCGCCGTGGCGGCCTGCTGCTGGGCGTCGGTCACGCGGCCGCGGTCGGCGGTCCAGACGACGATCGCCGGTACGGTCCCGTTCCGGCTGAAGGCCGTCCGTTCGGTGACGGCCTTCGTCGACTCGGCGCTGCGCGGCAGGAAGGCCGCCTGGTCGTTGGTGGAGACCTCGCCGAGCCTGCCCGCGTAGGGGCCGAGTGTGCCCCCGACGCCCAGCCAGGCGACCAGCATCACCACGGGCAGCAGCCATCGGACGGCGCGCGGCAGGGATGTCATCGCTCTCTCCCGTGGGATGTGGAACGGGGGACTGCCCCCGTGCGGAAGGATGTATCTCAGCTATTGAGTATCTTAATCATCGAGATTATCTACGATGGAGGTGTGCCCGACAACTTCCAGGACGAGTCCCCGACCGGGCTGCAGGCCTTCGCCGTGCAGCTGCGCAGGATGAACGGCGAGTTCAACCGCATCGCGCAGGACTTCGCGCAGAGCCAGAAGCTGCACCACACCGACGTGCAGGCGCTGGTCGCGATCCTGGACGGTGACGGCCACGGCGGGGCCATGACCCCCGGTCTGCTGCGCGAACGCCTCAATCTGACCTCCGGTGCCGTCACCGCCTGCCTGGACCGGCTGGAACGCGCCGGCCACGTCCGCCGCACCCGTGACGCCGCCGACCGCCGCGTGGTCCATCTGCACTACGCCCCGCGGGGAATGGAGGTGGCGCGGGAGTTCTTCCGCCCGCTCGCCCGGGGCACGGACGCGGCGCGCGCCCGCTTCACCGAGGACGAACTCGTCGTCGTGATGCGCTTCCTGGCCGCGATGAACGACGAGCTGACCGCCCTGCGCGCCCCCGTCCCGGACTGAGCCCGCGTCCGTCACGGCCCCGCGCGGCCCTCCGCTACGGACCCGCCGCGCCCGCCCGGGCCGCGGCGGCTATGTTGCGCGCCATGCCGCCGAAGACCACGGAGTGGAACGGCGAGACGCTCCACCAGTACGCGTGCCCCGCCAGCCCGCGCGGATGGAACAGCGCCCGCTGCCCGTAGACGGTGCGCCCGGCACCGTCCCGTCCGGACGTCAGCTCCAGCCAGGCCATGCCCGGCAGCCGCATCTCGGCGCGCAGCCGCAGCAGCCGGCCCGGCTCGATCTCCTCCACCCGCCAGAAGTCCAGCGAGTCGCCCGCCCGCAGGTGCGTGGCGTCCCGCCGGCCCCGGCGCAGCCCGACCCCGCCCACGAAGCGGTCGAGCCAGCCGCGCACGGCCCAGGCCAGCGGGAAGGAGTACCAGCCGTTGTCGCCGCCGATGCCCTCGATGACCCGCCACAGCGCCTCGGGCGAGGCGTCCACGATGCGCGTCCGGCGGTCGGTGTAGAGCGAGCCGCCCGCCCAGTCGGGGTCCGTCGGCAGCGGGTCGCTCGGCGCGCCGGGCACGGAGGCCGAGGACCAGCGGGTGACCACGTTCGCCTCGCGGATGCGCTGCAGCGCCAGCCGCAGCGCCGCCTCGACGCCGATCATGCCCTCGGGCGGGTCCGGCACCCACGCGGCGATGTCGCGGTCGTGGCAGACCACCTCGTACCGCAGCGACTCCGTCAGGGGCCGCGCGATGCTCGCCGGCACCGGGGTCACCAGCCCCACCCAGTGGCTCGACAGGCGCGGCGTCAGCACCGGCACGGGCACGATCAGCCGGTGCGGCAGCCCCGCCACCTCGGCGTACTTCAGCATCATGGCGCGATAGGTGAGCACGTCCGGGCCGCCGATGTCGAAGGCGCGGCTCACCTCGGGCGGCAGCGTGGCGCAGCCCACGAGGTAGCGCAGCACGTCCCGTACGGCGATCGGCTGGATCCGGGTGCCGACCCAGCGCGGGGTGACCATCACCGGCAGCCGCTCGGTGAGGTAGCGCAGCATCTCGAAGGAGGCCGAGCCGGAGCCGATGATCACCGCCGCCCGCAGCGCCGCCGTCGGCACTCCGGAGGCGAGCAGCACCCGGCCCACCTCGGCGCGCGAGCGCAGGTGCGGCGACAGCTCCCGCTCGGGCACCCCGGCGGGGGTCAGACCGCCCAGGTACACGATCCGCCGCACGCCCGCGGCCTTCGCCCGGGACCCGAAGACCTCCGCGGCATCCCGGTCGGTCCGCTCGAAGTCCCCTCCGCTGCCCAGGGCGTGGACGAGGTAGTACGCGACGTCCACGCCCTCCATGGCCGCCCGCACCGACTCCGGGTCGGTGACGTCGCCCCGGACGATCTCCACCTCGCCCGCCCACGGGTGGTCGCGCAGCTTGCCGGGCGTACGGGCCAGGCAGCGCACCCGGTGCCCGGCCTCCAGCAGTTCGGGGACGAGCCGGCCGCCGATGTAGCCGGTCGCGCCCGTCACCAGGCAGGTGAGGCTCATCGCGGGCTCCCGGCGTCGCGGGCGAAGGGGCCGGCCGCCGGCTCGGGCGGCAGCAGGGTGCGCAGCAGCGCCGCCAGTGCCGTCAGCGCGGCCGTGAGCAGGAGCGGCAGGAGCGGCAGGAGCGGCCAGAGCGGTGCCCCGGCGTGGCGCGGGGCCGGTGCGGTGCCCGGCGGCCCCGGGACCGGGCGGGCGTCCGTTCGCAGGCGCGGGCTCATCGCGCTCCCTCCGTTCCCGGGGCGGTCAGCGCGCCCGCCACCTCCGGCGGCAGCGGACGCAGCCGCAGCAGCCCGGCGACCAGGCGCGCCGTCAGGGCGTGCCAGGTCCCGGCACCGCGCAGCATCGCGTGGTCGCCGCCCGGCACCACCAGGTGGCAGGCCTGGGCGCCCGCCGCCCGCGCCCGGTCCGCCAGGGTCAGCGAGCCGGCCGGATCGGTGACCCGGTCCCGGTCGCCGTGCAGCAGCACCAGACGGCACCCCGCCAGATGCCCCACCGGCTCGTCCTCGGGACACCACGGCGCCAGCCCCACGACCGCGCCCACCAGCGGATGCCCGGCCACGCGCAGCGCCGCCCGGCCGCCCATCGAGTGCCCCACCAGCATCACGGGCACCTCCCCGGCGCGTTGCCGCAGAGCCTCCAGCGCCCGCAGGGCGTCCCGCGCCGCGTCCTCCCGCTCGCCGTTCCAGCCGCGGTGCCGGTAGCGGACCCCGGCCAGCGCCACCGCGTGCCCGGCGGTGGCCCGGCCGATCGCGCGGACGAAGGGACGCATCCGGACCCCCGGCAGGTTCCACGGCGGGGGCGGTTCAAGGCCCTCCGCACGACCGCCGTGCAGCACCAGGACGGCGGCGCGCGGCCGCTGGGGCAGCACGTACGGGACCAGCGCCGGACGCGGCGTGCCGCCGCCCGCTTCGTCACCGTACGTCATCGGACCGCCCCTCTCGTGCGCTCTCCGTCATTATCGGCCGCCCTCCGTGACGACGCCCGTCACGTGCGTCCACCCATGGATTCGCGGCCGTCCGCCCGGCGGATTGCCGCACCGACCAATCCGTCCCGCCGCGGGCTCCGAACCACCAGCAGGGAGAGGACCGCGACGAAGGGACGGGACGTGACCGAAGCAAGGCGAAGGGTGGCCGTCGTGGGCAGCGGCGTCGCCGGGCTCACCGCCGCCTACCTGCTGCAACGGCACTGCGACGTGGCGCTGTTCGAGGCCGACGACCGGCTCGGCGGGCACGCCCACACGCACGACGTACCCTCCTGCGACGGCCGGGTGACCGCCGTCGACACCGGCTTCATCGTCCACAACGAGCGCACCTACCCCACCCTGCTGCGGATCTTCGCCGAACTCGGCGTCCCCACGCAGGAGTCCGAGATGAGCATGTCCGTGCGCTGCGAGGGCTGCGGCCTGGAGTACGCGGGCGCGCGTGGCCCCTCGGGGATCTTCGCGCAACCGCGCAACGCGCTGCGCCCGGCCTATCTGCGTATGCTGGCCGAAGTGCCCCGATTCCACCGCCTGGCCCGGCGGCTGCTCGCGGAGGGCGGTTCCGACGACACCACCACGCTGGGGGAGTTCCTCGGCGCGGGGGAGTTCTCGGCGTACTTCACGGCCCACTTCACGACCCCGCTGGTGGCCTGCGTCTGGTCCTGCTCGCCGCGGACCGCCGCGCACTACCCGGCGGTCTACCTCTTCCGGTTCCTCGACCACCACGGGATGCTCTCGGTGGGCGGTTCCCCCACCTGGCGGACCGTCACCGGCGGATCACGCGTCTACGTCGAGCGCATCGTCAAACGGCTCACCGCGATCCGCACCGCCACCCCCGTACGCGCCCTGCGCCGGCACGCCGACGGCGCCGACGTCGTCACCGACGACGGCGACACCGAGACGTACGACGCGGTGGTCGTCGCCACCCACCCCGACCAGGCACTACGACTGCTCGCCGACCCCACCGCGGAGGAGCGCCGGGTGCTCGGCGCCATCCCGTACTCCAGCAACCCGACGGTGCTGCACACCGACACCACGCTGCTGCCCCGCAGCCGCGGCGCCCGCGCCTCCTGGAACTACCTCATGCCCACCTGCGCCCCCGACCCCGGCGGGGTCCGCGTCAGCTACGACATGAACCGCCTCCAGCGGCTGGACACCCCCGAGCGCCACGTCGTCACCCTCGGTGACGAGGAACGCGTCGACCCCGCCCGGGTGCTCGCCCGCATGGTGTACGAACACCCCGTCTACACCCCCGCGTCGCTGGCCGCGCGACGGCGGCTGCCGGCCCTGGCGACCCCCGTCACCGCCTTCGCCGGGGCGTACCACGGCTGGGGCTTCCACGAGGACGGCTGCCGCTCCGGCGCCGAGGCCGCCCGCCACCTGGGGGCGCGATGGTGACCCCCGCGGGCCTGCCGCCGCAGGTGCCCGCCCTGTACGAGTGCACGATCACCCACGTGCGCACCGATCCGCTGCGGCACGCCTTCGCCCACCGTACCTACATGTGGCTGACCGACCCCGCCCGGCCGCCCCGGCTCCCCGCCGCGCTGCGCCCGCTCGCCCGCTTCGACCCCCGTGACCACTTCGGCGGCCGGCACCCGACCGTACGGGCCGCCCTCGACGCCTGGCTCGCCGCCCAGGGCGTCGACCTGCACGGCGGCCCGGTCCGGATGCTCAGCCACGCCCGGGTCCTCGGCCACGTGTTCAACCCGCTGACCCTGTACTGGTGCCACGACCCGGACGGCACCCTCGTGTGCGTGGTCGCCGAGGTCCACAACACCTACGGGGAACGGCACGCCTACCTGCTGCGCACCGACGGCCGCGACGGCGCCCACGTCGCCAAGGACTTCTACGTCTCCCCGTTCCTCCCCGTCGACGGCGGCTACCGCATGCGGCTGCCCGAGCCGCACGACCGGCTCCACCTCACCGTCCACCTGGAACGGCCCGGCGGCGGCACCCCGTTCACCGCCACCGTGCGCGGCGAGCGGCGCCCGGCGACCGCGCCGGGCCTGCTGCGTGCCGCCGCCCGCCACCCCTGGTCCACGGCTGCGGTGTCGGCCGGCATCCGCCGGCACGGCATCCGGCTGCTGCTGCGCGGACTGCCCGTGCAGCCCCGTCCCGTCCACGCGCCCCAGGAGGGTTTCGAGTGACCATGTCCACCACGTCCGTCCCCCTCTCCGCTTCCGCACCCGCCTCCGGCGTGGACCCCCGCCGCTGGCCGGACGTCGCCGCGCCGCCACGGTGCTCACGGCTGCGCGCCGCGGTCGCCGGCGCCGTGCTGCGACGCGCCCTGAGCGGGCTCCCGCTGCGCTGCCGGCTCGGCGACGGCGGCCCGGTCCTCGGCACGGGCGGGCCCACCATGCTGATCGCCGACCCCGAGGCCTTCCACCGCCGGGTCGGCACCGGAGGACTCATCGGCTTCGGCGAGTCCTACATGGCCGGCGAATGGGACGCGCCGGACCTGCCGGCCGTCCTCACCGTGCTCGCCTCGGACGTCACCGGGCTCGTCCCCCGGCCGCTGCAGCGGCTGCGCGCCCTGTGGGCACACCGGCAGCCCACCGAGCGGCGCAACACCCTCGACGGCGCCCGCGGCAACATCCACGCCCACTACGACCTGTCCAACGAGCTCTTCGCCCTCTTCCTCGACGAGACCCTCACCTACTCCTCGGCCGTCTTCCGCGGCTTCCCCGCCCGGCGCGCCCAGCTGGCCGCCGCACAGCACCGCAAGATCGACCGGCTGCTCGACCTGGCGGGCGTCGGCGAGGGCACCCGGCTGCTGGAGATCGGCACCGGCTGGGGAGAGCTCGCCGTCCGCGCCGCCGGCCGCGGCGCCGAGGTCGTCTCCGTCACCCTCTCCGAGGAACAGCGCCGGCTCGCCACGGCCCGGATCGCCGCCGCCGGGCAGCAGGACCGGGCCACCGTCCGGCTGCGCGACTACCGGCAGGTGACCGGGAGCTACGACGCCATCGTCAGCGTCGAGATGATCGAGGCCGTCGGCGCCGAGTACTGGCCGGTGTACTTCACCGCCCTGGACCGGCTGCTCGCCCCCGGCGGCACGGTCGCGCTCCAGGCGATCACCATGCCCGACGAGCGCATGCTCGCCACCCGCGACACCTACACCTGGATGCAGAAGTACGTCTTCCCCGGCGGGCTCATCCCCTCCCTGGAGGCGATCGAGCGGACCCTCGACGAGCACACCGCGCTGCGCGTCACCTCCTGCGACGGCTTCGGACCGCACTACGCCGAGACGCTGCGGCTGTGGCGCGAGCGCTTCACCGAACGCGCCGCCGACGTCGCCGCCCTCGGCTTCGACGAGACCTTCCGCCGCATGTGGACCCTCTACCTCGCCTACTCCGAGGCCGGTTTCCGCTCCGGCTACCTCGACGTGTGCCAACTGCGGCTGACCCGGGGGGAGACCACCAGGTGAAGGGCGCCGCGGACACCCTCGCCCCGTTGCTGGAGCAGTTCACCGGCGGGCCGCTGCCCGTGCGGCTGCGGGCCTGGGACGGCAGCACCGCCGGGCCGCGCGACGCCCCCGTGGTCGTCCTGCGCTCCCGGCGGGCGCTGCGAAGACTCCTGTGGCAGCCCGGCGAACTCGGCCTCGCCGAGGCGTACATCACCGGGGACATCGACGTGCGCGGCGACCTCACCGAAGGCCTGCGCGCCGTGTGGCACGCGGCACGCGACGGCGGGCTGCGCCCTCCCCGGCTCACCGCGGCCGACCGGCTCCGCGCCGCCGGCGCCGCCGTACGGCTCGGTGCGGTCGGCCCCCGGCCGCCCGCCCCGCGCGGACGCGCCCGGCTGAACGGCACCCCGCACACCAGGGGCCGCGACCGGGCCGCCATCAGCCACCACTACGACCTGTCCAACGACTTCTACGAACTCCTCCTCGACCCCTCCATGGCCTACTCCTGCGGCTACTGGACCCGCCACGACGACCCGTCGTACGGCCTCCCCGACGCCCAGCGCGACAAGCTCGAACTCATCTGCCGCAAGCTGGACCTGCGCCCCGGCACGCGGCTGCTCGACATCGGGTGCGGCTGGGGCGCGCTCGCCCTGTACGCCGCGCAGACCCACCGCGCGCAGGTCCACGCGGTCACCCTCTCCCGCGCCCAGCGGGACTTCGTACGGGACCGGATCCGCGAACGCGGCCTGGAACAGTACGTCACCGTCGAACTGCGCGACTACCGCGACCTGGAGGGCAGCGGCGGCTACGAGGCGGTCACCGCGATCGAGATGGGCGAGCACGTCGGCGACGCGCACTACCCGCGGTTCGCCGGCGCGATCCACCGCATGCTGCGCCCCCGAGGCAGGGCGCTGGTGCAGCAGATGTCCCGCGGCCGCGTCGCCCCCGGTGGCGGCGCCTTCATCGAGACCTACATCGCCCCCGACATGCACATGCGCCCGCTCGGCCGGACCGTGGGGCTGCTGGAGGACGCGGGCCTGGAGGTGCGGGCGGTGGAGTCCCTGCGCGAGCACTACGTCCACACGGTGCGGGCCTGGCTGGCCACCCTGGAGCAGCGCTGGTCCGACGTCGTCCTCCTGGCCGGAGAGGAGACCGCCCGCGTGTGGCGTCTGTACCTGGCGGGCGGGGCGCTGGCCTTCGCCGAACGCCGCATGGGCGTCGACCAGATCCTCGCCGTACGGCCCGCGGCCGACGGCACCGGAGGCGCGGCCGGCACGCCCGCCGCCTGGTACGCGGGGTGGTGAGGCGGTGAACGGCTTCCCCTGGGGCGCGTTCGGGGTGGGCGTGGCGGTGGCCGCCGGGGCCGCGCTCGCCGTCATGCTCGCCACCTTCGCGTTCGCCCTGTCCCGCGGCAGGCACCGCTACGTCGACGTCGCCTGGGGCGTGGCCTTCACCGCGGTCGCCGGGTCCGCCTACGGCATGTCCGCCGGGCACGGCGACCCGGCCCGCCGCGCGCTGGTGCTCGCGCTGACCGCCGTGTGGGGCGTGCGGCTCGCCGTCCACATCGCCCGCCGCGGCCGCGGCCACGGTGAGGACCCCCGCTACGAGGCCTTCCTGGCCAAGGCCCGCGGCAGCCGGGCCGCCTACGCACTGCGCGCGGTGTACCTGCTGCAGGGCGCGCTCGTCCTGGTCGTCTCGCTGCCCGTCCAGGCCGCCTCGTACATCCCCGGGCCGCTCGGCCCGGCGGCCGCGGTCGGCGCGCTGCTCTGGCTCACCGGCCTGCTCTTCGAGGCCGTCGGCGACCACCAGCTGGCCCGGTTCAAGGCCGACCCGGCGCACCGGGGCCGCATCATGGACCGCGGCCTGTGGAGCTGGACCCGGCACCCCAACTACTTCGGCGACTTCTGCGTCTGGTGGGGGCTGTTCGCGCTGACCTGCGACGCCTGGCAGGCCGCCGCGGTGTCGGTCGTGTCCCCGCTGCTGATGTCGTACCTGCTGACCCGGGGCAGCGGGAAGGCCCTGCTGGAACGGCACATGGCGGACCGCCCCGGCTGGGCCGCCTACGCGTCGCGCACCAGCGGCTTCTTCCCCCGGCCCCCGCGCCGGCGCGTCGGCGTCCCGCCGGGGTGAGGGGGCGGGCGCGGGCGGCCCGGGCGCCGCGTCGAGGCGGGCGATGGCGGTGGCCCCCGGCGGGCGCGGCTATTTCGCGCGGGCGCCGCGGAAGCGGGCGAGGGCCTCGTCGAGGTCGACGAGGGGGGCGGGGTAGTCCAGGGCGGCCCGCTCGTCCTCGGGGAGCCGCCAGGGGCGGTGCACGGCGCCGCCCCGCACCTCCGCCAGCTCCGGCACCCAGCGGCGCACGTAGGCGCCGTCCGGGTCGAAACGGCGGGCCTGCACCAGGGGGTTGAGCACCCGGTTCGGGCGGGTGTCGGTGCCGGTTCCGGCCACCCACTGCCAGTTCAGCTGGTTGTTGGCGATGTCGCCGTCCACCAGCAGCTCCAGGAAGTGCGCGGCGCCGATCCGCCAGTCCACGTACAGCGTCTTGGTCAGGAAGCTCGCGGCCAGCAGCCGCGCCCGGTTGTGCATCCAGCCCTCGTGCCGCAGCTGCCGCATCGCCGCGTCGATCAGCGGGTATCCGGTACGGCCCTCGCGCCACGCGTCCGCCTCGGGCCCGTCACCGTGCCAGCGGTCACCGCGCGGCCGCAGGTCCCGGGAGGCGGCGTCGGGGCGGGCGGCGAGCACCTGGTGGTGGAAATCCCGCCACGCGACCTGCCGCACGAACGCGTCCGCGCCCGGCCCTGCGGCCTCACGGGCGCGCCGGACCAGCTCGGTGGCCGACAGGCAGCCGAAGTGCAGGTACGGCGACAGACGCGAGGTGGCGTCGCCCGCGAGGTCGTCGTGGCGGTCCTCGTACGCGGCGAGGCCCGAAGCCCGCCAGGCCCGCCAGCGCTCGCGGGCCTGGGTCTCCCCGCCCGCGGGCAGCCCGGGCGACGTGCCCGTGGGCGGCTCCGGGAGCGGCCGGGAGGCCACGCCGTCCGGGACGCGGACCACGCGGGGCGCATCCAGCGGGTCGCGCAGATCCGCGGTCTCCCAGCGCCGGAAGTACGGCGTGAACACCCCGAAGCTGTCCTTGCCTGCCGGGGTCACCGCGCCGGGCGGCACCGCGGTCAGCACGGCGTCGTGCACCCGGAGTTCGCGGCCCGCCGCTGCCAGCGCCTCCCGCAGCCGCTCCTCGCGCCGCGCGGCGTAGCGGCTCACCCCCGCTGCGACGTGCACCTGCCCGGCGCCGGTCTCCTCCGCGACCCGGCACGTCTCGCGCGCCACGTCCCCGTGGCGCAGCACCAAACGCCCGCCGCGCTTGCGCAGCCGCTCGTCCAGGTCGGCGAGGCAGCCCGCGAGGAACGCGGCGCGGTTCGGGGCGGCGAAGCCCGCGGCCTCGATGGCCTGATCGAGCACGAACAGGGGGACGACCTGCTCCGCGGAGTCGAGGGCGCCCCGCAGGACCGGGTTGTCGTGGAGCCGCAGATCGGCGGTGAACAGGCAGATCGACGTCGTCGTCACGTCCGGGGCACTCCTCCTGGCCGGCATTCGCGCCCGGCGAGCCTATGGTGCCGCCTCCCACCGCGGCGTGAGGCGCCCCGCCGCGGCCTGGCGAGCGCGGGGCGTTTCCCGTGGAGCCACGCCCTCCCGGAGCGCCCCCACGGCGGCGTCACCCCCACGCGGGGCCCTTCCCCATGGGCCGGGGCTCCAGGCCGCGTGACCGTGCGTGGGGCCGGCCGGCCGCTGTGGGGTGTCCCCGGGCGCCCGGATCGTGGCCATGTCGTTCACCTTTCTGGTCCGGGGGACGACCTGGGTGCCCTCCGGTGGAGTGGAGCTGGGGGTGAGGGGCCGGACCGGTCCGGAGGTGCTCGCCTCCTGCGCGTCGTGGCGCGAGACGATGCCGCCGCCGGGCGTGGTCATGCCGAAGCGGGCGAACGCCGCGACGAGGACGAACGCGCCTGCGGCCAGGGCGAAACAGAGAGTGAAGCGGCTCTCGGCGGGTGCGTGGCCCGGGGCTCCGGCGGCCGGCACGGCTGTGCCGCCCGGAGGCGGGGCTCGCCCGGTCCTCGGCCGGCTGCCCTCGGGGACGGGAGCTCCCCGAGCTTCGGTAGGCGGTGCCGTGCCGTCACGGGGTGGTTGTGCGGGTGCACGTGTGGCGGTGTCCTCGGGGGCAGGCGCTGTCCGGGGTCCGGCTGGGGTGCCATGCCGCGGGCGAAGCTGTGCCTTCGGCTGGATGGCCGGTGGGGGCAGGGCGTTCGCGAACCGCCGCGGCCCCCGGGGGCACGGCGGGAGCCCGGCGCGGTGACCCATGCCACAGCGGCCGCCCAGGACCTTCGGCCCGGCCGGCCCGCCGCCGCGCACCGCACCGGACGGGGTGCGGAACGGAGCGGTGCGCGGCGGTGCGCGGTGGCGTCAGGCCGGGAAGTTGATCAGGGCCAGGGGGTCGGAGGTCGGCTGCGGGGAGCCGCCGGCGGGTTCGACGGTGATGCCCATGCCGGAGGCGCCGTCGACGTTGCCCCGGAGGAGGACAGCCTGGGTCGTGTCGCCGCCGGACGGCTTCGGCATGAGGCCCGCGGAGCGCATCGTGCCGCCGTCGGCGTACCAGAGCTGGTAGACCCGGTCGCCGCTCAGCGCGGGCATGCCGTGGGCGAAGAACACCGCGCGGTCCTGGCTGCGGGAGACGACGACCGTGCCGCTGGCGCCGCCCGCGAGCTTCGCGGAGGTGGTGACGGCGTCGGGCGCGGCCAGGACCCGGGAGATCTGATCCGCCTGGGCCTGGGTCCGCTGGTTCTCCTGGCGCAGGTCGCCGAGTTGTTGCTGCTGCCAGACCGCGACCCCGCCCAGGATCGCGGCGGCGGCGAGGCAGGCCGCCAGGGCGAAGCGGACGCGGCGCCGTGCGGGCTGCGAGGCGCGGCGGCGCATCGCACGGGCCGCGGCGCGCGGCGGCTCGGGCACCGACGGAGGCTCCTGCCGTACGTTGACGATGAGCCGCATGACGTCGTCCTTCATGCGGGGCGGGACGGGTTCGGCCGCGGCGAGCCCGAGGCGGGCGGCGGTCGCGGCCAGCTCGCGCACCTCCAGCGCGCAGGCCTCGCACTCCGCGAGGTGGCGTTCGAACTCCGCGCGCTCGTGCCGCGTCAGCGCGTCGACGGCGTAGGCGCCGGTGAGGGTGTGCAGCTCGGCCTCGGTGCTCACGCGGTCACCCCCAGGCAGTCGCGCAGCCGGATCAGGCCGTCCCGCAGCCGGGTCTTGACGGTGCCCAGCGGCAGCGACAGCAGCTCGGCCACCTCCCGGTACGTCAGCCCCCGGTAGTAGGCGAGGGTCACCGACTGGTGCTGCACCTCGGTGAGGGTGCGCATGCAGCGTCGCACCTGTTCGGCCTCCAGCCGGGCCTCCACCTGCTCGGTCACCTCGTCGTAGGCGGGGGTGCGCTCCAGCAGCGCAGCCCTGTGCTCGCGGTCCGCCGCCGCGCTGGCGGACCGTACCCGGTCCACGGCCCTGCGGTGGGCCAGGGTCATCACCCAGGTCATCGCGCTGCCCTTCTCCGGCCGGAAGCGGGCGGCGGTGCGCCACACCTCCACCAGCACCTCCTGCGTCACCTCCTCCGACTGGGCGGGGTCCCTGAGCACTCCGCGCACCAGTCCGAGCACGGGTCCGCTCACGGCGTCGTACAGCCGGGCGAAGGCCTCCTGGTCGCCGCGCGCGACGGCGAGCAGCAGCTCCGAGAGGTCCGGCCCCTGCCGTGCGGGCCTGCCGAACCGCAGCGGTTCCCTCACCACACCTCCAGCGTTCGATTCCGTGTGTCGAGGACAAGTCTCGCGTCCGGCATTCGGCGCCGCGAGCGATTCGGATTGGTCCGTCGTACCGTGGCAGTCATGTCCGACACCACCTCAGCAGCAGTCCTGGGCACCGGGATCATGGGTGCCGCGATGGCCCGCAACCTTGTCAAGGCCGGCCTCGACGTCCGTGTGTGGAACCGTACGAAGGAGAAGGCGCAGCCGCTCAGCAAGGACGGCGCACGCGTCGTCGACACCCCCGCGGAGGCGGTGGACGGCGCCGACGTGGTGCTGACGATCCTGCACGACGCGGACTCCGCCCTCGAGACCATGCGGCAGGCGGCGCCGGCGCTGCGCAAGGGCGCGGTGTGGGCGCAGTCCACCACCGCGGGCGTGGGCGCCCTCGGGGAGTTCGCGCGGTTCGCGCGCGAGCACGGCGTCGTCTTCCTCGACTCGCCCGTGCTGGGCACCCGGCAGCCCGCGGAGAACGGGCAGCTCCTGGTGCTGGCCGCCGGGCCGCAGGAGGCCCGGCAGACCGTGGCGCCGGTCTTCGACGCGATCGGCAGCCGCACCGTGTGGGTGGGGGAGGACGCGGCCGAGGGCGCGGCCAGCCGGCTGAAGCTGGTGATCAACAGCTGGGTGCTGACCGTCACCCACGGCACGGCCGAGGCCCTCGCACTGGCGAAGGGCCTTGGCGTGGACGCCGCGGACTTCCTCAAGGCCGTCTCCGGCGGCCCCCTCGACATGGGCTACCTGCAGGCGAAGGGGGCGTCGATCCTGGCCGGGGACTTCAGCCCCAGCTTCGCGGTGCGGACCGCGGAGAAGGACGCCCGCCTGATCGTGGAGGCGGGGGAGTCCGTGGGGGTCCGGCTCGACGTGGCCGCGGCCGGCGCCGAGCGCTTCCGCCGCGCGGCCGAGCTCGGGCACGGCGGGGAGGACATGGCGGCCTCGTACTTCGCGAGCTTCGAGAAATGATCACCCGATGTGCGGGAAGAGGCTGGTGAAGTACGCCGCCGCCTCGGCGGCGTCCCGGCCGAAGGGGGCGTCCAGGTCCCAGATGAGGAAGAGCAGGAAGGCGATCAGGGCGCTGTAGAGCCCGGCGAGGAGCAGTTCGCGCCGGGAGCGCCTGATCTGCAGGCTGAAGATCAGCCCCACCGCGACGAGGGCGCCGGTGACCAGGCCGAACCACACCACCCCCGGCATGGTCGGCCCGGCGTTCTCGCCGCGGGCGGTGCGCGCGTCGTCGGCGGCCGCGACCTGGTCCACGACCGGCTGGTACGCCTGGTTGGCCAGCGGGGTGCGCGGCTCGAAGTCGGTCACGTCGCGGCGCACCTTGCCGAGGAGCTCCGAGCCGCGCTGGGTGTTCTCGCCGTGCTTGAGCATGTAGGGCAGTTCGGTGTGCGCCACGTAGGAGACGTACGCGTCCACGTCGGCGCGCACCTGGTCGCGGACGGCGGCGGGGTAGACCTGCACCCGCTGGCGCACCTCGTGCAGGGCCTGGGTCTCGCGGTGCAACGTGTCCTCGGCGCCGCCGCGCGCCTCCCACACGCCGGCGATGGCGAGGCCGAGGACGATGGCGTACACCACGCCGATCATCATCGTCATGTACTCGATGACGTCGGGGGTCTCCGAGGGGTCGTCGTCGTCCCCGATGCGACGGTGGTTGATGGCCACGATGGTCAGGACGACCGCGCAGGCCGCGGCCATCGCGATGGCCAGGACGAGCCAGTCCGACATCGATCACCTCCGTGAGCGGGCTTGGGAGCGGGGCTTGAGCGCGGCGGCGGACAGGACCGCGGGCGCGGTGACCAGCAGCATGAGATGGACGATGCTCGGGCCGTCGGGGGCGGGCGGCGGGCTCGCCTTGCGGTAGGCGACCGGCGGGAGTTCCGCTCGGTGCGTCGGGGTGGGAGTGGGAGTGGGGGTGGGGGTCGGCGTGGGTGTCGGGGTCGGCGTCGGTGTCGGAGTGGGGGTGGGCGTGGGTGTGGGGGCCGGTGCGCGGCGTACGGGGCGGGCGGGGGTGGGCCGCGGTGCCGGCCCGCAGGGGTGTCGCCAGGACACCGAGCCCCGTGAACCGCCGCTGTCCGTGCGGGCGTTCACCGTCGACTCGTACGCGGGGCAGTGCCGCCGCCGGACGGTCGCGGACGAACCGCCGCTGCCGGTGCGTGCGTCCACGGTGTCCCCGCCGTGGGTGACCCGGGCCCTCGTCTCCCCGCCGCGGGTCTCCACGCGGACGGCGCCGCCGCCGGTCTCCACCCGTACGGTGCCGTCGGGCAGGAACCGGACCACGGGCGGGCCCGGTGGCCCCGGCGGATCATGCGCGTACGCCGTCCCCCCGGCCGCCCCCGGCCCCAGCACCGCCAGTGCCGCGGCCGCCGTGAGGCCGGCCCCCCTCAGCCAGATGCTCATGGACGAGATCCTGCGCGGTGCCGCGCGGGCCCATCCGGGGGACCCGGCCAATCCCCCCGAAGGGCTGATTCGTCAGCTCAGCACGCGCCGCAGCGCACGCCGGGCGCGGTCGGGGGCGGTCCGGTCGCCGAAGAGCTGGACGGCGTGGTTGAGGGAGAAGTAGATCCCGTTCAGCTCGAAGACCAGTTGCTCGGGGTCGGTGCCGGGCGGCAGTTCGCCGAGTTCCACGGCGGCCCGGATGTCGCGGGTCAGCCGGCGGCGCCAGACGGTGTAGAGCCGGGCGACCGCGTCCCGTACCGGCCCCTCGCGGCCGTCGAACTCCACGGCGGAGGCGGTGAACAGGCAGCCGCCGGGGAAGGCCTCGCGTTCGCGGTCCAGGTAGGTCACCCACGCCTCGCAGATCGCGGTCAGCCGGGCGATCCCGGGAGCGGCCCCGGCGGCGGGCACCCAGACGGCGCGGGTGAAGATCTCCGAGGCCCGCCGCAGGGCGGCGATCTGCAGGGCCTCCTTGGTACCGAAGTGCCCCAGCAGCCCGGACTTGCTGATCCCGAGGTCGGTCGCGAGCCGGCCGATCGTGAGGCCCTCCAGGCCCTCCACGGAGGCGACCGCGACGCTGCGCTCGATGATCCGCTCGCGGGTGTGGCGTGCCTCGGCGGCGGACTTGCGTGGGCTCATGGGGCCATCGTAGCCACCCCTCCCCTTTAGAGTCCGACCGGTCGGTCGCTATAGTTTCGGCCATGACTGCATCCCGCATCGCCGCCCTCGGTCACCACCAGCCGCAACGTGTCCTCACCAACGACGACTTGGCCGCCATGGTCGACACCAGTGACGCCTGGATCCGGCAGCGCACGGGCATCGCGACCCGGCACATCGCCGCCGAGGACGAGACGGTCGCCGACATGGCGAGCGCCGCGGCGGGCAAGGCGCTCGCCGCGGCGGGCCTGGACGCCGCCGACGTCGACCTGGTCGTCGTGGCCACCTCCAGCGCCGTCGACCGCTGCCCCAGCACCGCCGCCCAGGTCGCGGCCCGGCTCGGCATGACGGCTCCCGCCTCCTACGACCTCAACAACGCCTGCGCGGGCTTCACCACCGCGCTTGCCGCCGCCGACCACTCCGTGCGGGCCGGCGCCGCCCGGCACGCCCTGGTCATCGGCGCCGAGAAGATGTCCGACCTCACCGACTGGAGCGACCGCAGCACCTGCGTCCTGCTGGGCGACGGGGCGGGCGCGGCCGTCGTCAGCGCCGCCGATGCCGCTCCGGGGACGCTCCCCGGCATCGGCCCCGTCGTGTGGGGCTCGGATCCCACCCGCGCCGACGCCGTACGGCTGGCCGGCGCCTGGCAGCCCCGCTTCGCCCAGGACGGCCAGGCGGTCTTCCGCTGGGCCACCACGACCCTCGCCCCGATCGCCGAGGAGGCCTGCGCCCGCGCCGGTGTAGCCGTCGCCGACCTCGGGGGCATCGTGACGCACCAGGCCAACCTGCGGATCATCGAGGGCGTCGTACGCCAGCTGGGGGCCCCGCAGGCGGTGGTGGCCCGGGACGTCGTCGACTCCGGCAACACCTCCGCCGCCTCCGTGCCGCTCGCCTTCTCCAAGCTCGTCGAGCGCGGCGAACTCGCCCCTGGCGCGCCCGTGCTGCTGCTCGGCTTCGGCGGCGGGCTGTCCTGGGCCGGGCAGGTCGTCGGCTGCCCCTGACCCGGGGACGACCGAGGGCCGGTCGGCCGCGTGTGCGGCTGACCGGCCCTCAGGGGTGCGGTACGGCTCAGGCCTTGAGGGCCAGGACGACGTTGTGGCCGCCGAAGCCGAAGGAGTTGTTGATGGCCACGATCGGGCCGTCCGGCAGCTTCCGCGCCTCGGTGGAGACCAGACCGGGGTCGATCTCGTCGTCCAGTTCCGCGATGTTGATCGTCGGCGGGGCGATCCGGTGGTGCAGGGCGAGGACGGTGGCGACCGTCTCGATGCCGCCCGCGCCGCCCAGGAGGTGACCGGTCATCGACTTGGTGGCGGAGATGGCCACGTGGTCGAGGTGGTCGCCGAGCACCTTGCGGAGCGCCTTGACCTCGGCGACGTCACCCTGCGGGGTGGACGTCGCGTGCGCGTTGAGGTGTGCGACCTGCGCCAGGTCCAGGCCCGTCGCGGCGATCAGCTGCTCCAGCGCGGCGGCGATGCCGCGGCCGGTGGGCTCCGGCTGCGCGATGTGGTGGGCGTCGGCCGACAGGCCCTGGCCCAGCACCTCGGCGTAGACCCGGGCACCGCGCCTGGCGGCGTGCTCGGCCGACTCCAGGACGACGACCCCCGCGCCCTCGCCGAGGACGAAGCCGTCGCGGCCCTTGTCGTACGGGCGGGAGGCGCCCTGCGGGTCGTCGTTGTTCTTCGACATCGCCATCATGTTGGCGAAGGCCGCGATCGGCAGCGGGTGGATGGCCGCTTCCGTGCCGCCGGCGATGACCACGTCGGCACGGCCGGAGCGGATCATCTCGTACGCGTAGCCGACGGCCTCGGCACCGGAGGCGCAGGCGCTGACCGGGGTGTGGACACCGGCGCGGGCGTTGACCTCCAGGCCGACGTTGGCCGAGGGGCTGTTGGGCATCAGCATCGGCACGGTGTGCGGGGACACCTTGCGCGGGCCGGAGGCCTTGAGGTTGTCGTACTGGTCGAGCAGCGTGGTGACGCCGCCGATGCCGGAGGCGATGACCGCGCCGAGGCGGTCGGGGTCGACCGAGCTGTCCTCACCGGCCTTGGCGGTGAAGCCCGCGTCGGCCCACGCCTCGCGGGTGGCGATCAGCGCGAACTGCGCCGAGCGGTCCAGCTTGCGGGCGACCGGGCGGGGCAGGATCTCCAGCGGTTCCACGGCGATCTGCGCGGCGATGCGCACCGACAGCTCGGCGGCCCAGTCCTGCTTCAGGGGGGTGACGCCGGAACGTCCGGCGATCAGTCCCTCCCAGGTCGACGCGCTGTCCCCGCCCAGCGGAGTGGTTGCGCCGATACCGGTGACGACCACGGTGTGATTGGTCGGGCTCACAGGGATTGTCTCTCCACGTCTAGAAGGGCGGGCGACAGACACGTCGTCCAGGGGTGGCTCAGGCTCAGCCCTGGGCCTTGAGGATGTAGTCGACGGCGTCGCCGACGGTCTTCAGCTGCTTGACGTCGTCGTCCGGGATCTTGACCTCGAAGCGCTCCTCGGCGGCGACGACGACCTCGACCATGGACAGCGAGTCGACGTCCAGGTCGTCGGTGAAGGACTTGTCCAGCTGGACGTCCTCGGTCGGGATGCCGGCGATCTCGTTCACGATCTCCGCGAGACCCTCGACGATCTCTTCCTGGGTGGCCATGGCGGCGCTCTCCTTCTTCGTGCTGGTTACTACGGGCTGCGGCGGGCGGGAGTGCGCGCCGCGTGAGTGTTGCCTAGGGGAGGGTAACGACAGTGGCGGCGTAGACGAGCCCCGCCCCGAAACCGATGATCAGGGCCGTGTCGCCGCTCTTGGCCTGTCCGGTGGCGAGCAGGCGCTCCATCGCGAGCGGGATCGACGCGGCGGAGGTGTTGCCGGTGGTCTCGATGTCGCGGGCGACCGCGACGTGCTCCGGCAGCTTGAGCGCCTTGATCATCGAGTCGATGATGCGCATGTTGGCCTGGTGCGGGATGAAGACGTCCAGGTCGTCCGCGGTGATCCCGGCGGCGTCCAGCGCCTCCTGGGCCACCTTGGCCATCTCGAACACCGCCCAGCGGAAGACCGTCTGGCCCTCCTGGGTGATCGCGGGGAACTTCAGCTCCCCGTTCTCGTCCACCGGCAGCTGCGCGACGTCGCCCACACGGAAGCGGTCCCACGCCACGGTCTGGGTGATGGTCCCGGACTTGTCGCCCTCCGAGCCCCAGACGGTCGGGCCGATCTCCGGCTCGTCGGCCGGGCCGATGATGACCGCGCCGGCGCCGTCGCCGAAGAGGAAGGCGGTGGCGCGGTCCGTCTTGTCGGTGAGGTCGCTCAGCCGCTCGACGCCGATCACCAGGACGTGCTTGGCGCTGCCCTCGGTGACCATGCCCTTGGCGAGGGTCACGGCGTACGTGAAGCCCGCGCAGCCCGCCGAGATGTCGAAGGCGGCCGGCTTGCCGGCGCCGATGCGGTGCGCGATCTCGGTCGCGACGGCCGGGGTCTGCTTGAAGTGGGAGACGGTGGCGACGATGACGCCCCCGATGTCCTCGGCCGAGATCCCCGCGTCGGCGATGGCCTTGCCCGCCGCGATGACCGACATCTCGGCGACCGTCTCGTCCGGGCCGGCCCAGTGCCGGGAGGCGATGCCGGAGCGCGAGCGGATCCACTCGTCGCTGGAGTCGATGGTCTCCAGGATCACCTCGTTGGGCACCACCCGGGTCGGCCGGTAGCCGCCGACGCCCATGATGCGCGCGTACGGGGAGCCCTTGCTGGGCCTGATCTTCGCCATGTCTGCGGGGACTCCTTATTCCTGGGGGCCGTGCTCGGCCACGATCGCGCGGGCGGCGTCGAGGTCGTCCGGGGTCTTCAGGGCCAGGGTCGCGACGCCGGGCAGCGCGCGCTTGGCCAGGCCCACCAGGGTGCCACCCGGAACCAGCTCGATGATCGCGGTGACGCCCATGTCCTTGAAGGTCTCCATGCACAGGTCCCAGCGCACCGGGTTGGACACCTGCGTCACCAGGCGGGAGACGATCTCGGCGCCGGAGGCGACGACCGCGCCGTCGGTGTTCGACACGTACGGCAGCGCGGGGTCGCAGACCTGCAGCGTCTGTGCCAGCTCCTCCAGCACGGCCACGGCCGGGGCCATGTGGTGGGTGTGGAACGCGCCCGCCACCTTCAGCGGGATGACCCGCGCCTTCTCCGGCTTGTCCGCGGTCAGCTCCGCGAGCTGCTTCGCCGTGCCGGCCGCCACGATCTGACCGGCGCCGTTGATGTTCGCCGGGGTGAGGCCGAGGTTCTCCAGGTGGGCGACGACCAGGTCCGGGTCACCGCCGAGCACGGCCGACATGCCGGTCTCGGTGATGGCCGCGGCCTGGGCCATGGCGGTGCTGCGGGTGCGGACGAAGGTCATCGCCGCTTCCGCGCCCAGCACGCCGCCGACGGCCGCCGCCGTGATCTCTCCGACGCTGTGACCGGCCACGGCGCCGAGCGCGGAACGCGCGGCGGCCGGGTCGCCGAACAACTGCTCCGCCGCGACCAGGCCGGCCGCGACCAGCAGGGGCTGGGCGACGGCGGTGTCACGGATCTCCTCGGCCTCGGCCTTGGTGCCGTAGTGGGCGAGGTCGAGTCCGGCGGTCGAGGACAGACCGGCGAGACGGTCGGCGACACCGGGGAGTTCGAGCCAGGGGTTCAGGAAGCCGGGAGCCTGGGCACCCTGGCCGGGAGCGACGAGTACGAGCACGCTTTCAACTCTCTCTTGAGCGAGGTGATCCCCGCCCGTGGGGACAGGGACCAAGAACCGACGGGCGATTTGTTGGTGTCCCACAAAGGCCCTGATCGCATCTACGGTGTCTGCCCCGAGTCGGAGAGCCGGCCCAGGATGAGCGCGATACGTAGGGTGAATGCGGAGCGCACGTCCGACGGCGACCAGCCGGTGACGTCCGTCACACGTCGAAGCCGGTAGCGAACGGTGTTGGGGTGAACGAACAACATCCGGGCGGCCCCTTCCAGCGACGAGGCCTGTTCGAGGTAGACGGACAGAGTCTCAAGCAGTGCCGAACCAGCTTCCTCCAACGGCCTGTAGATCTCCTCCACCAACTGATCGCGGGCGTGTCGGTCGCCCGCCATCGCCCGCTCCGGGAGCAGGTCGTCGGAGAGCACCGGACGCGGCGCGTCGGGCCAGGCCGCACACGCCCGCAGGCCCGCCGCCGCGGCCTGCGCGGACTTCGACGCCGCCAGCAGGTCGCCCACCACGGGCCCGGCCACGACCGGCCCCGCGGCGAACGGCCCGATCAGCGCCCTGGCCACCCGCAGCGGATCCCCGTCGCCGCCCGCGACCACGATCAGCCGGTCGCCGAGCACTCCGGTGAGCACCTGCAGCTTGGCGTGCCGCGCCGCCCGCCGGATCGCCTCGACGGTGAGTTCGCTGTCGCCGTTGGGTGCCGTGCCCAGCACCACCGCGATCTTGTCGGGGGAGCTCCAGCCGAGCGCCGCCGCCCGCGACAGCACGCCCTCGTCCGCCTCGCCGGACAGCACCGCGTTGACCACCAGGGACTCCAGCCGCGCGTCCCAGGCGCCGCGCGCCTCGGCGGCCTGGGCGTAGACCTGGGCCGTCGCGAAGGCGATCTCCCGTGCGTACACCAGCAGCGCCTCGCGCAGCACCGACTCGTCGCCGGGGGCGGCGACCTCGTCGATCGCCGCCTCCATGACCTCGATGGTGGTGCGCACCATCTCGACCGTCTGGCGCAGCGAGATCGCCCGGGTCAGCTCCCGCGGGGCGGTGCCGAAGACGTCGGTGCTGATCGCCTGCGGGGTCTCCGGGTGGCGGAACCACTCCGTGAAGGCCGCGATGCCCGCCTGCGCCACCAGCCCGATCCACGAGCGGTTCTCCGGGGGCATGGCCCGGTACCAGGGCAGCTGCCCGTCCATCCGCGCGATCGCGGCCGCCGCCAGGCGCCCCGAGGACTTCTCCAGCCTCCTCAGCGTGGCGGAGTGGGGGTGGTCACGGGCGGGGTCGAATGCGTTCAGCGCGGGTTCTGGCACGGTACAAGCCTGCCTTATCCGGGCGGATGCATGGCACGGACCCCTCGGCTCCGTGCACCCGTGGCTCAGATACGGCCTCCCGCGGCGGAGTCCGCGGACAGCCGCTGGGCGAGGTAGACCGGGATCACCGACGCGGCGACCAGGACGGCGGCCACCACGTTGACGACGGGTGCCTGCTGCGGCCTGGCCATGTTGCCGAAGATCCACACGGGGAGGGTCTGGACGCCGGGGCCCGCGGTGAAGGTGGTGACGACGATCTCGTCGAAGGAGAGGGCGAAGGCGAGCAGCCCGCCCGCCAGCAGCGCCGTGCGCACCAGCGGGAAGGTGATGTCGCGGAAGACCTGGAAGCCGTCGGCCCCCAGGTCCATCGCCGCCTCCTCGTACGAGCCGGAGGTGCGCCGCAGCCGGGCCACGACGTTGTTGAAGACCACCACGACGCAGAAGGTGGCGTGGCCGACGACGACCGTGAACAGGCCCAGCCCGACGCCGAGTGGCTCCAGCACCGTGCGGAACGCGGTGTTCAGGGCGATGCCCGTGACGATGCCGGGCAGCGCGATCGGCAGCACGACGACGAAGGAGAGCGCCTCCCGCCCGAAGAAGCGGTACCGGGAGACCGCGAAGGCGAGCAGGGTGCCCAGCAGCAGGGAGACCGCCGTCGCGCCCAGGCCCGCCTTCACCGAGGTCCACAGCGCGGAGCGGGCGCCGGAGCTGTGCCACGCGTCGGCCCACCAGTGCAGGGTCAGGCCCGAGGGGGGCCAGCCGAAGCCGCGGGCGGCGTTGAAGGAGTTGAGCAGGACGAGCAGCAGCGGCACGTAGATGACGGCGAAGCCCAGCACGGCCGCGACGCGCAGGACGATGCGGGCGGGACGGGAGAGGTGCATGGTCACGGCCTCACAGACTCTGGAGCGCGCCGGTGCGCCGCATGGCCAGCAGGTAGACGACGATGACCGCGACCGGCACGGTGCCCAGTGCGGCGGCGAGCGGCAGGTCGAGGGTGATGTTGGAGTAGACGACGTTGCCGATCAGCTGGGTCTTGCCGCCGACGATCTGCACGGCGATGTAGTCGCCGAGGCTGAGCGAGAAGGTGAAGACCGAGCCGGCCGCGACCGACGGCAGCACCATCGGCAGCACCACGGACCGGAAGGTGCGCCAGGTGCGGGCCCCGAGGTCGGCGGAGGCGTCCAGCAGGCTGGCCGGCAGCTGCTCCAGCCCGGCGTGGACCGGCAGGATCATGTACGGCAGCCACAGGTAGGCCAGCACCATGATCGTCGCGGGCAGGCCGTAGCCGGGCCCGTCCAGGCCGAGCGGCCTCAGCGCCCAGTCCAGCGGCCCGTTCTCGGAGAGCATGATCCGCCAGGCGTACGCCTTGACCAGGTAGCTGGCCCACAGCGGGGTGAGCACGGCGACGACCAGCAGGTGCCGGTACCGCGGGGCGGCGACCCTGGCGGTGTAGAAGGCGATCGGGAAGGCGATGACGATGTCGATGACCGTCACCGCGACGGCGACGCCGAGGCTGCGCAGGGCGACGTCCCGGTAGACGCCCGTGGTGAGGACGGTGCGGAAGTTGTCCGTGTTCCAGACCTTGACCACGTCGGAGGTGAAGGCGTCGGTCGTCCAGAATGCGGAGAGGAACAGCGCGGCCAGCGAGCCCAGGTAGGCGAGGACCAGCCACAGCAGAGGGGCGGACAGCAGCAGCGACAGCCGCAGCCGCGGGCGGCGGTGCAGGGAACCTGCCAGCCGCCGCCCGAGGGAGCCGCTCGTCGTGGTGGACGGGGTGGACGGGGTCGTCACGGGTGGCTCAGCCCTTGATCTCGGTCCAGGCCTGGACCCACTTGGCGTAGGGCACGCAACGGACGTCGGTGCGGCCGTCCAGGCACTGCGGGATGGGCGTGTTCCAGAAGTGGACCTGCTTCCAGTACGGCTCGTCGGCCGCGTGGAAGACCGTGCAGTGGTTCTTGTCCGTGGTCAGGGCGCAGGACTTCTCGTTCGCCGGGGCCTCGCCGAACCACTCGGCGACCTGGGCGTTCACCTTCGGCGAGACGATCCAGTCCAGCCACTTGTAGGCGCAGTTGGGGTGCTGGGCCTTGGCCGAGACCATCCAGGTGTCGGACCAGCCGGTGGCGCCCTCGCTCGGCAGGACCGCCTCGACCGGCGCCTTCTCGGCCTTGGCGAGGTTGGCGATGACCTGCCAGCTGGTGCCGATGACGGAGTCGCCGCTCTTGAAGGCGGAGATCTCCTTCAGGTAGTCGCTCCAGTACTCGCCGACGTCCGCGTTCTGCTCCTTCAGCAGGGTGACGGAGGCGTCGAACTGCTTCTGGTCCAGCGCGTACGGGTCCTTGATGCCCAGCTCCGGCTTGGTCTTCATCAGGTAGAGCGCGGCGTCCGCGATGTAGATGGCGGAGTCGTACGCGGTGACGTGGCCCTTGTAGGGGGAGGCCTCGTCGAAGACCGCCGACCAGGAGGTGGGGGCCGGGGAGACCTTGTCGGTGCGGTACATCAGCAGGTTGGCGCCGCGGCCGTGCGGGATGCCGTAGGCGACCTCGTCCACCGAGTTCCACTTCTGCATCTTCAGGCTGGCGAAGACGTCCTTGTAGTTGGGGACCAGGTCGGTGTTGACCGGCGCCGCGTCGCCCGAGGCGATGAGGCGCAGCGAGGCGTCGCCGGAGGCCGAGACCGCGTCGTACTGGCCGGTCTTCATCAGGCTGACCATCTCGTCGGAGGTGCCCGCCACCTTGGTGTTGACCTGGCAGCCGGTCTCCTTCTCGAACGGGGTGACCCAGTCGACGGACTTGTCGTTGGAGCCGTCCTCGGCGTAGCCGGCCCAGGCGATCAGGTTGACCGCGCCCTCGGTCTTGCCCAGGGCCTTGGGCGCGCTGAGCTTGGGCGGGGTGAAGGCGCCGCCGGAGGCGCCGGCGCCCTTGCCGGGGGAGGACGACCCGCCGCAGGCGGTGGCCAGGGCCAGGACGGTACAGGCTGCGAGGGCACGGGTCAGACGCACGTGGACTCCGTTTCCGGGTGGGGGGACTGGACGGTGACGTTGTGTCGGCGGTGCCACTGGAGGCGGACACGGGTTCCCCGGTAGGCGGCGACGTCGGCCGAGGAGGTCTCCTGGTTCTGCTGCAGGGCGGTCAGCCGGCCGCCCTCGTCGAGGTCGACCAGGAAGCGCGTGGTGTCGCCGAGGTAGATGACCTCGGCGACGGTGCCGGAGACGGTGCGCAGCCCGTCGTCCGGGGCGTCCGGGGCGTCCGAGGGGCCGGCGGGAGCGCCGGGGCCCAGCAGGCGGATCTTCTCCGGGCGGACGCTGTAGGTCCCGGTGTCGTCGGTCAGCAGGTTGGAGGTGCCGACGAAGCCGGCGACGAAGGGCGTGGCCGGTCGCTCGTACACCTCGGCGGGGGTGCCGACCTGCTCGATCCGGCCCCCGTTGAAGACCGCGATCCGGTCGCTGAGGGTCAGCGCCTCCTCCTGGTCGTGGGTGACGAAGACGAAGGTGATGCCCACCTCGCGCTGGATCGCCTTCAGTTCGACCTGCATCTGTTCGCGCAGCTTGAGGTCGAGCGCCCCCAGCGGCTCGTCGAGCAGCAGCACCCGGGGACGCCCCACCAGGGCGCGGGCCAGTGCGACCCGCTGCCGCTGGCCGCCGGACAGCTGTGCCGGACGGCGCCCGCCGAACCCCTCCAGCCGGACCGAGGCGAGCGCCGCGCGGGCGCGCTCGGTCCGTTCCGCCTTGGGCACCTTGCGCACCTTCAGGCCGTAGCCGACGTTCTGCTCCACCGTCATGTGCGGGAAGAGCGCGTAGTCCTGGAAGACGGTGTTGACGTCCCGCTCGAAGGGGGCGAGCCGGGTGACGTCCCGGCCGGCCAGCTCCACGGTGCCGGCGGTGGGGGCCTCGAAACCCGCGACCATCCGCAGCACGGTGGTCTTGCCGGAGCCGGAGGGGCCCAGCATCGAGAAGAACTCGCCGTCGGCGATCTCCAGGTCCACCCCGGCGACCGCGTGCACCTGGCCGAAGGACTTGCGCAGGTCCCGCAGGCGTATCGCGGGCGTCCCGGTGCCCGTTTCCTTGGCCGTTCCCTCCATCGGCGGGGAACCTTTCTCTTCGGCTGGAGCATTGACCGGAAACCTATGAAGTTATATTTCAGAGGACAAGGCCTGGCCGGGGTAAAACTTTCCCCAAGTGAGAAGGTGTGCGGGTGAGCAAACTTTCGAATGGCGCACTGCACGCCGTCTTCGCGCCGGTCGGCAACCTCGCCCGGGTCGACGCGGTCGTACGGCGCCTCGCGGACGCCATCGAACTGGGCCTGCTCGCCGACGGCGAGCAGCTCCCCGGTGAGAGCGAGCTCGCCACCCGCCTCGGTGTCTCCACCGTGACCTTGCGCGAGGCCCTCATGGCCCTGCGCCAGCAGGGACTGGTCACCACCCGCCGCGGCCGCGGCGGCGGCAGCTTCGTCACCGCCCCCGACCAGCCGCGCACCGCCCGGCTCGGCCACCGGCTGGCCGACTGGAGCACCGAGGAACTGCGCGACCTCGCCGACCACTGGGCCGCCGTCGCCGGCACCGCCGCCCGGCTGGCCGCCCGGCGCACCGAGCCCGCGGACCTCGCCCCGCTGGAACGCTCCCTGGAGGAGTTCGAGGCCGCCGACGACCTCGCCGCCCGCGGCCGCGTCTACGGCAGGCTCCACGTGGAGCTCGCCGCGGCCGCCCAGTCGGCCCGTCTCACCAAGGAGGAGATCCGTATCCAGGCGGAGATCGGAGCGCTAATCTGTCTCGCACTCGGGGAGGACGACGCCCGCGCGGCGGTCGTCGAGCTGCACCGCGCGCTGCTCCGCGCCGTGCGCGACGGCGACGCGGAGCTGGCCCGGTCCCTGGCCGAACGGCGGGTGCAGGACGCGATGGGGCGTCTGATCGGACTGCGTCTGACCGTCACCGGCTGACCCGGGCGTCCGCACCACCCGTCCTCCCGCACCGGAGGCAGCCGCCGTGGCCGTCAGCTCAACCGCCTTGGTCGACAGCGTCGTCGCCGACGTCGTGGACCGGGTCCGCGGCACCCTGGAGGACGTCTTCGCCGCCGTCGCCCAGGTCGCCGAGCGCACCACCGCCATCGCCGCGGTCCGTGCCGCCGGCCGGGCCCCGACCACCGCCGACCTCGCAGCCCTGCGCCCGCTGCTGCACGAGCGGCTGCGGCGCCGGCACGACCTGATCTCCGGCATCGGCTTCATCGCGGAACCCGGGCTGCTCGGCGACGTACCGGCCTGGCTGGAGTGGTGGCAGAACCACGGGGAGGACGGGCTGCGGCCGCTCCTGCCCGACCTCGACCCGGGCACCTCGGCCTACTCCGACTACACCCACTGGGACTGGTTCGCCCTGCCCCGCGCCACCGGCGAACGCGCCGTGGCCGGACCGTACGTGGACTACCTGTGCTCCGACGAGTACAGCCTCACCCTGTCGGTGCCGGTCCAGCACGGCGGCCGCTTCCTCGGCGTCGCCGCCGCGGACGTCTACCTGCGCCACTTCGAGGCCGCCGTGCTGCCCCTGCTGCGCCGCCTGCCCGCCCCGGCCGCCCTGGTCAACGCCCGCGGCCGGGTCGCCGCCTCCACCGACCCCCGGCACCTGGCCGGCTCGCTCCTGCGCAGCGTCAGCGGACGGTCCTGCGGACCGATCCCGCTGACGCTGGTCACAGCTCTGCCAGCACCGCCTCCGTGAGCGCCGGCCACAACGGCAGGGCCCACTCGCCGAAGTCACGGTCCGTCAGGACCACGCAGGCGGCGCCGGCGTCGGGGTCGACCCACAGGAAGGTGCCGGACTGGCCGAAGTGGCCGAAGGTGCGCGGGGAGGACGAGGCGCCCGTCCAGTGCGGGGACTTGTGGTCCCGGATCTCGAAGCCCAGGCCCCAGTCGTTGGGGTTCTGGCCGCCGTAGCCGGGCAGCACGCCCTTGAGGCCGGGGAAGGCGACGGAGGTCGCCGCGGCGACGGTCCCCGGGGCCAGCAGCCGCGGTGCCTGCAGCTCGGCGGCGAAGCGGACCAGGTCGTCGACGGTGGAGACGGCGCCCGCGCCGGCCGAGCCCGGGCAGTCGGTGGCGTGCATGCCGAGCGGCTCCAGCACCGCCTGCCGCAGGTACTCGGCGAAGGGGATCTCGGTGGCCTTGGCGATGTGGTCCGCCAGCGCGTCGAAGCCCGCGTTGGAGTAGATCCGCCGCGTGCCGGGGGCCGCCATCACCCGGTGCTCGTCGAAGGCGAGGCCGGAGGTGTGGGCGAGCAGGTGCCGTACGGTCGAGCCCTCGGGGCCGGCCGGTTCGTCCAGCTCGACCGCGCCCTCCTCGACCGCGACCAGCGCCGCGTAGGCCGACAGCGGCTTGGTCACCGAGGCCAGCCGGAAGCGCCGCCCGGTCTCGCCGTACGCTCCCAGGACCGTGCCGTCGCGGCGGACGACCGCCGCCGCGGCCGTCGGGACAGGCCAGTTCTCGATCGCGCTCAGGCTGTTCAGGCTCCGCATGGGCGTGAGCCTAACGAATGGCCTTGCCTGGAGTGCACTCCAGGGTTTTAGCGTGGAGCCCATGACCGTGACGCAGGTGGCCAAGAGCAAGCCCGGCAGCGTACGCAGCTGCGCCGACGAGGCGCGGCACCCCCTCCCGGACGGCCGGGACCGCTACACGATCAGCGAGGTGGCGGCCTTCACCGGGCTGAGCGCGCACACCCTGCGCTGGTACGAGCGGATCGGGCTGATGCCGCACGTCGACCGCTCCCACACCGGGCAGCGCCGCTTCACCAACCGCGACCTCGACTGGCTGGGCTTCGTCGGCAAGCTGCGGCTGACCGGGATGCCGGTCGCGGACATGGTCCGCTACGCCGAGCTGGTGCGGCTGGGGGAGCACACCTTCCCCCAGCGCCAGGAGCTGCTGGAGTCGACCCGGCGCGACGTGCTGCGGCGGATCGCCGAGCTGCAGGACACCCTCGCGGTCCTCGACCACAAGATCGACACCTACGCTGACGCCCGCCGGGCGTCGGAGAGGGCATGAACGGCATGAGCGACAACAACGAACCGATCGCCAAGGTCACGCTTGGCACCGACGGCCCCCTGGTCGGCGTGCAGGGCCTGGGCTGCATGGGCATGAGCGAGTTCTACGGCCCCACCGACGAGGCCGCCGCCCGTGCCACCCTCGAAGCGGCGCTGGACCTCGGGGTCACGCTCTTCGACACCGCCGACGTGTACGGCCTGGGCGCCAACGAGGAGTACCTCGCCCCCTTCGTCCGCGCGCACCGGGACGAGATCACCCTCGCCACCAAGTTCGGCATAGCGCGGAAGGCCGACGACCTGCGGTTCCGCGGGGTGCGCAACGACCCCGACTACATCCGGGAGGCCGTCGACGGCAGCCTGCGCCGCCTCGGCGTGGACGTCATCGACCTGTACTACATGCACCGCCGCGACCCCGCCGTGCCGCTCGCCGAGTCCGTCGGGGCGATGGCCGAGCTGGTGCGGGCGGGCAAGGTCAGGCACCTGGGCCTGTCCGAGGTGACCGGGGCCGAGCTGCGCGAGGCGCACGCCGTGCACCCGATCACGGCCGTGCAGTCGGAGTGGTCGCTGTTCAGCCGGGACGTGGAGGTCTCGCTGACCGGTGCCGCCGCCGAGCTGGGGGTGGCGCTCGTGCCGTACTCCCCGCTGGGCCGGGGCTTCCTGACCGGATCCTTCCAGGACGCCTCCGAACTGTCGGCGGACGACTTCCGCCGGCACCAGCCCCGCTTCAGCGGGGAGAACGCCAAGCGCAACCTCGACCTGCTGGAGCCGCTCCGCAAGGTCGCGAGGGCGCACGGCGCCACGCCCGCCCAGATCGCCCTCGCGTGGGTGCAGCAGCGGGCGCAGGTCCACGGGCTGACCGTGGTGCCGATCCCGGGCACCCGCAAGGCCGAGCGCCTGCGGGAGAACACCGCCGCCACCCGGATCGTGCTGGACGGGACCGAGCTGGGATGGCTGGAACCGATCGCCGGGCAGGTCGCGGGGGACCGCTACCCGGACATGTCGTCCACGTCGGCGGCGCGCGAGTAGCCGTCCCGGTCCAGGGCGGGTCGCGTCCGCGCGGCCCGCTGGACCGCCGCGAGGACCGCCGCCGCCAGCGGCAGCGACTCGTGGACGAGGCCGTACCCGAGGCCGAACACGACGGTCGCGGGGTCGTCGTCGGGGTTGCCGGAGCGGTGGCCGTCGGCGTCGCGCGGCAGCAGCCGCAGGTGGCCGCCGAGCATCTCGGGGGAGCGCCAGTCGACCCCGGACAGCCCGTCGACCGGGAAGTGCTGGTCGCCGGCCTTCCACTTGGCCGTCGAGGCGCCCGTCCAGAACCAGCGGAAGGACACCGTCCCGCCGTCGAAGGAGGCCTTGCCGTCATACGCCTTGAAGGACAGGGGCGCGGACGGCACGTCCACCAGGTGGCGCGGGGCCGGTTCCGCGTCCGCGCCGCCGCCGGCCGTCGCGATCGCGGACAGCAGTTCTCCGGCGTAGTACTCGGCGAGCAGTTCCCGCTCGGCGGGCAGCACCAGGCGGTAGGGGTCGGCGGTCTCCTTGAGCTGGCCCTTCGCGGCCTCCATCAGCGGATCGGCGCCCCGCCGCGGGAGCATGCGCAGCGCGATGGCACCGCGCCGCCCCGGGACCAGTTCGACGCCCGCGAGGGCCTCGTAGGGGACACGCCGCCGCCCCAGGGTCTGCAGCAGCTTCGAGTTGCGCATCCCCCGCTCGTAACGGATGAGCACCGCATCGGCATCGAACTCCCATACGGCGTTGGATCCGGCCAATACGTCACCCATACGGGTCATCGTAGGCCGCGTCGCCGTTTCGGGAACCGGCCGGGCGCGGCCGGACTAGGCCACGTCCGCCGTGCACCGGCTGCCGTCGGCGCACCGGACGTCCGGGTAGCGGCCGAGGGCGATGCTGGTGAAGTTGGCGAGGCTGTCGGTGCCGGAGCGGAAGTAGCCCGCGTGTCCCTCGGCGTCCTCGGAGGTCACCACGCGGGCGCCGAAGGACCGGGAGACGGGGTCGGCACCGTGGCCGAGCCCGGCGAACTCCATGTGCGGCACGTCGCCGATCCAGTCGGTGCTGTCGCGGGTGGCCCACACCCGGGCGGCCGTGCCGAGGTCGGCCGCCTTGTCCACCCGCATGCCGGGGCTGCCGAAGACGGTGATGTCGGAGACCCGGCCGGACGGCAGGTCGGGGGCGGCGACACCGCACAGCACCGAGCCGTAGGAGTGGCAGAACAGCGAGACGCTGCCGCGCGCCGGCAGCGCCCGTACCAGCGCGGCCAGCCGGACGGCGCCCTGCTCCGCCAGTTCCCCGGTGGAGGCGTCCAGGCCGACGCCCTGCGGGGTGGTGTAGTCGGCCCAGGCGACGACGGCCGTGCGCGTGTGCGGGGCGGCGGCGTGCTCGGCCGCGTACAGCGAGTGGGCCATGCCGACGGGGGCGCGCGTCGGATCGTCCTCGCGTTCGAAGGAGAGCACGTCGGTGTCGACCCCGGGCACGACGAGCGACACCCGTTCGGCGGTGCCGAGGTCGCCGAAGACCTCGGCGGCCCGGCCGCGGCCGGTGGGGTCGAAGGCGAGGATCTGCCGGCCGCCGTCGAGCAGGGAGGCGTACCGCTCGGCGCGCTGCGCGGCGTCCTGGCGGCCCTCGGCGGTCAGCAGGGAGCTGTGCGAGCGGGCGGTCTCCTGGGCGCGGGCCGTGCCGAGCGAGCGCCGGTTGGCCTGGTAACGCAGGGCGATCGGGGCGCCGTTGAGGTTGCCGACGACGAGCGGGTAGCGGACGGCGAGCCGCTTGGCCCCGTCCGGCCCGACCGAGGCGAAGAAGCGCGCGATGACGCCGGGGGCCGCCTGGGGGTCGGGGAGCGGACGCCCGCCCACCGAGCCGTGCCGCCACGCGGCCGTGGCCACCGCCAGCGCGTCCCCGCCGCCCTTGTGGTGGCGCAGCGCGGTCCAGCCGGTGGTCGCCAGCATGACGAAGACCACGGCCAGGGCCAGGAGGGCGCGCAGGGAGGGGGAGCTGAAGCGCTCGTCGACGAGGTTCACTGGGGGACACCCTAGGAGACGCCGGAGATCCCCTGCGCACCCCGTGACCCAAGTCACGTTTGAAACAAGGAGATTCCGGACACACCCTGGTGTTCGGCCCACGGCTGTGCCAGGACCGGGACCAGCAGGTCAAGGTGTTCCTCGGTGATCCGGCGGATGGACTCCACGCTGGTCTCGTCACCGTCGCCCCACAGCCGCTGGGCCACCCGGATGACCCCGCCGACGGCCGCCACCAGGACCCGCGGTCGCGGGTCCGCAGGGTCCAGGCCCTCGCGGGCGGCGATGACCGAGGCGAGCCGTTCCTCGACGAGCGCCGAGTGGCGCATCTGGGCGGACAGCAGCGGCGGCGTGGACTCGATCACCCGGTACATCGCCATGTACGTGGACAGCGGCACGACGGCGGCGATGACGGCGCTGATGCTGTGCCAGGAATCGTCCAGCGCCGCGCGCAGCGCCACGAAGGGCGGTTCGCCGGCCGGCCGCTCGGCCACCGCGGTGACGAAGGCCTCCTCGACGCTGTCCTCCAGCGCCAGCGCGACCTCCTCCTTGCCGGCGAAGTAGCGGAAGAAGGTGCGCTGCGAGACCTCCACCTCGGCGGCGATCTCGTCGACGGTCGTGCGCTCGTACCCCTTGAGGACGAACAGTTCGATCGCGGCCCGTATGAGCGCGTCGCGCGTCCGCTGCTTCTTGCGCTCGCGCAGTCCGCACACGGGCGTCGCGCGCATCGCGTGCTTCATCTGCCGTCCACCTCCAGGGGGCACCACGATACTTGCGTGCCCTCCTGACAGTTACCGACGGATGACTGCTTTGGTCAAATGTCAGGGGCTGACATAATCTCTTGCCCATGACCCAAGCCTCCGTCGTCACCGACAAGGGCCCGGACTCGATACCGGCGCCTTCCAAGAAGCCCCTGCGCGGCCACCCCTGGCTGACCCTGTTCTCGGTCGCCATCGGCGTCATGGTGGTGGCCCTGGACGGCACGATCGTCGCCGTCGCCAACCCGGCCATCCAGGCCGACCTCGGTGCCTCCCGCGAGCAGATCCAGTGGATCACCACCGGCTACATGCTGGCCCTGGCGGTCTCGCTGATCACCGCGGGCAAGCTCGGCGACCGGTTCGGGCACCGGCAGACCTTCCTCGTCGGCCTCGCGGGCTTCGCCGTCACCTCCGGCCTGATCGGCGTGTCCAGCGGCGTCGGCATGGTGATCGCGCTCCGCGTCCTGCAGGGCGTGTTCGGCGCGCTGCTCCAGCCCGCCGCACTGGGCCTGCTGCGCGCCACCTTCCCGGCCGAGAAGCTCAACATGGCCATCGGCATCTGGGGCATGGTCATCGGTGCCTCCACCGCCGCCGGGCCGATCGCGGGCGGTCTGCTGGTCGAGCACGTCAGCTGGGAGTCGGTCTTCTTCATCAACGTGCCCGTGGGTCTGGTCGCGCTGGTCCTGGGCCTGGTCATCCTGAAGGACGTACGGGCCGAGAACGCGCCGCGGTCCTTCGACATCCCCGGCATCGTGGCGCTCTCCGGTGCGATGTTCGGCCTGGTGTGGGGCCTGATCAAGGCTCCGGAGTGGGGCTGGGGCGACCCGCTCACCCTGGGCTTCCTGGTCGGCTCGGTGCTGCTGTTCGTCCTGTTCGCGTTCTGGGAGACCAAGGCCTCCGAGCCGCTGATCCCGCTGCGGATGTTCCGCTCGGTGCCGCTGTCCGCGGGTACTGCGCTGATGGTGCTGATGGCCTTCGCCTTCCTGGGCGGCCTGTTCTTCGTCACCTTCTACCTGCAGAACGTGCACGGGATGTCGGCGGTGGAGTGCGGTGTCCACCTGCTGCCGCTCACCGCGATGATGATCGTCAGTTCGCCGGTCGCCGGCGCACTGATCACCAAGTTCGGCCCGCGGGTGCCGCTGGTCGGCGGCATGGTGTGCACGGCGGTCGCGATGTTCGGGATGACCGGCCTGGAGGCGGACTCCGGCACCCTGGTCATGTCCGTGTGGTTCGGGCTGCTGGGCCTCGGCCTGGCCCCGGTGATGGTCGGCGCCACCGACGTCATCGTCGGCAACGCGCCGCTGGAGCTGTCCGGCGTGGCCGGCGGCCTCCAGGGCTCCGCGATGCAGGTCGGCGGCAGTCTGGGCACCGCCGTCCTCGGTACGGTCATGGCGTCCCGTGTGGACGGCCTGCTGCCCGAGAAGTGGGCCGCGGCCGGACTGCCCCCGCTCAAGGGCGAGCAGGCCGCGCAGGCCGCCGACGCGGTCGTGGTCGGTGTGCCGCCGGTCGCCAAGGACACCCCGGCCGAGATCGTCGCGGTGATCACGAAGATCACCAACGAGACCTTCCTCTCGGGGATGGGGCTGGCCTTCACCGTCGCCGGCATCGTGGCGGCCTTCGCGGCGGGCATCGCCTTCCTGACCAAGCGCGGCGTCAACGCGGACGCCGCCGGCGGCGGGGTGCACATCTGACGCCGGACGATTCCCTATCCGGGTGAACGAGGCCCGGGGCCCTTGGCGGCCCCGGGCCTCGCCGTTCACCGTGGAGCTCCGACCACCACGGGGAGTGATCCACATGCGCAGCGCAGCCCTGACCCTTGTCCTGACCACGGCCGTCGTGGCCGCCGCGGCCCTGGCCGCCCCGGCCCCGCACGCGACGGCCGCCCCCGCGGGCGGCTGCGACCCCGGGGAGCTGTGCCTGTGGAGCAGACCGGACTACCGCGGGGCGCGCCTGGTCCACGAGCTCGCCGACACCGACGTCAACTCCTGCGTGCCGCTGCCGCCCGGGACGTCCGCGAAGTCGTTCGTCAACCGGACCCGCAAGCTCGTGACGACCTACCAGAGCGCCGAGTGCTCCACCGAGGGCGACTTCGTGACGTTCCCGTCCGGCACCTGGGTCCCGGAGTCCCGGCACACGGTCCGCGCCTTCCAGATCGTCGACCAGTGACACGAGCCCGCGGGGAGCCGTCAAAGGCCAGGGGCCCCCGTCGCGCGACCGCGCGACGGGGGCCCCTGGCCTTTGACGACGGCGTTACGCGTCGCCGCCCGCGGCGCCGGGGTCGGCGGCGGCGACGTCGAGCAGCTGGTAGCGGTCGATCGCCTGCTTCAGCACGGAGCGGTCGATCTTCCCCTCCTTGACGAGCTCGGTGAGCACGCCGAGGACCACCGACTGGGCGTCGATGTGGAAGAACCGGCGCGCCGCGCCACGGGTGTCGGCGAAGCCGAAGCCGTCGGCACCGAGGGACTGCCAGGTGCCCGGCACCCAGCGGGAGATCTGGTCCGGGACGGCCCGCATCCAGTCCGAGACGGCCACGAACGGGCCCTCGGAGCCGCTGAGCTTCTGCGTCACGTACGGGACGCGCTGCTCCTCCTCGGGGTGGAGCAGGTTGTGCTCCTCGGCCTCGACGGCGTCGCGCCGCAGCTCGTTCCACGAGGTCGCGGACCACACGTCGGCCCGGACGTTCCACTCCTCGGCGAGGATCTTCTGGGCCTCCAGCGCCCACGGCACGGCCACGCCGGACGCCAGGATCTGCGCCGGGATCGCCCCGGCCTCGGCGGTCCGGTACCTGTACAGGCCCTTGAGGATGCCCTCGGTGTCCACGCCCTCCGGCTCGGCCGGCTGGACGATCGGCTCGTTGTAGACGGTGAGGTAGTAGAAGACGTCCTCGTTGGCCTCGCCGTACATGCGGCGCAGACCGTCCCTGACGATGTGCGCGATCTCGAAGCCGAACGCCGGGTCGTACGCGACGACGGCCGGGTTGGTCGAGGCCAGCAGGTGCGAGTGGCCGTCGGCGTGCTGCAGGCCCTCACCGGTGAGGGTGGTGCGGCCCGCCGTGGCACCGAGCACGAAGCCGCGCGCCAGCTGGTCGGCCATCTGCCAGAACTGGTCGCCGGTGCGCTGGAAGCCGAACATCGAGTAGAAGACGTAGACCGGGATCAGCGGCTCGCCGTGCGTGGCGTAGGAGGAGCCGGCGGCGATCAGCGAGGCGGTGCAGCCCGCCTCGGAGATGCCGTCGTGCAGCATCTGACCAGTCGGGGACTCCTTGTACGCCAGCAGCAGCTCGCGGTCGACGGACTCGTACGTCTGGCCCAGCGGGTTGTAGATCTTGGCCGACGGGAAGAGCGAGTCCATGCCGAAGGTGCGGTACTCGTCGGGGGCGATCGGCACGAAGCGCTTGCCGATCTCCTTGTCCCGCATGAGGTCCTTCAGCAGCCGGACGAAGGCCATCGTGGTGGCGATCGTCTGCTGGCCGGAGCCCTTGCGGGTGCCCGCGTAGGCCTTGTCGTCCGGCAGTGCCAGCGGCTTGGCGCGCACGACGCGGGTCGGGACGTAGCCGCCCAGGCCCTTGCGCCGGTCGTGCATGTACTGGATCTCCTCCGAGTTCCGGCCCGGGTGGTAGTACGGCGGGGCGCCGGACTCCAGCTCCTTGTCGGAGATCGGCAGGTGCAGCCGGTCGCGGAAGCGCTTGAGGTCGTCGACCGTCAGCTTCTTCATCTGGTGGGTCGCGTTGCGGCCCTCGAAGTTCGGGCCGAGTGTCCAGCCCTTGACGGTCTGGGCCAGGATCACGGTCGGCTGGCCCTTGTGCTCGCGGGCCGCCTTGTACGCCGCGTAGATCTTGCGGTGGTCGTGGCCGCCGCGGCCCAGGTGCAGGACCTGGTCGTCGGTGAGGCCCTCGACCATCTTGCGCAGCCGGTGGTCGTCACCGAAGAAGTGGTCGCGGATGTACGAGCCGGTCTCGGTGGCGTAGGTCTGGAACTGGCCGTCGGGCGTGGTGTTGAGCTTGTTCACCAGCACGCCGTCGCGGTCCTGCGCGAGCAGCGGGTCCCAGGTGCGGTCCCAGATCAGCTTGATGACGTTCCAGCCGGCGCCGCGGAACTGCGACTCCAGCTCCTGGATGATCTTGCCGTTGCCGCGCACCGGGCCGTCGAGCCGCTGCAGGTTGCAGTTGACGACGAAGGTCAGGTTGTCCAGGCCCTCACGGGCGGCCAGGGACAGCTGGCCGAGCGACTCCGGCTCGTCCATCTCGCCGTCGCCGAGGAAGGCCCACACGTGCGACTGCTCGGTGTCGGCGATGCCGCGCGCCTGCAGGTAACGGTTCATCCGGGCCTGGTAGATCGCCCCCAGCGGGCCGAGGCCCATGGAGACGGTCGGGAACTCCCAGAAGTCCGGCATGAGCCGCGGGTGCGGGTAGCTCGACAGGCCGTACGGCGCCTTGGACTTCTCCTGGCGGAACGCGTCGAGCTGGGTCTCGGAGAGCCGGTCCAGCAGGAAGGCACGGGCGTACACGCCGGGGGAGGCGTGGCCCTGGAAGAAGATCTGGTCCCCTCCCTTGCCGTCGTCCTTGCCCCGGAAGAAGTGGTTGAAGCCCACGTCGTACAGAGAGGCGGAGGAAGCGAAGGTGGCGATGTGCCCGCCGACGCCGATACCTGGACGCTGCGCCCGGGACACCATGACCGCCGCGTTCCAGCGGGTCGCGTTCAGGATGCGCCGCTCGATGTCCTCGTTGCCGGGGAAGAACGGTTCGTCCTTGGTCGCGATGGTGTTCACGTAATCCGTGCTGCGCATCTCGGGCACGGCAACCCGCCGCTCGCGGGCTCGCTCGATCAGGCGGAGCATGAGGTAGCGGGCGCGCTCGCGTCCGCGCTCGTCGATGGCGGCGTCAAGCGAGTCGAGCCATTCCGCCGTCTCCTCGGGATCGAAATCCGGGACCTGGCTGGGAAGGCCGCCAATGATGATCGGGTTGCGATCTGATCCGGAAGCCACGCTATTCCTTCGCTTCTAGGGTCTTGCTCTGCTGGGTCGCGCCGCCTCCATCGTGTACCGCGCGTTCGGGATACGTCATCTCTACTGAGTGGTAACCACCACTAAGTGAGACAGACCCCTCTTCCAGACCCTCTTGAGGCTCTCGCATGGCTGTCCGGTGGCCGTACGACCAAACCGCAACTCTACGCCCACTCGGACGTACGACCGACCGCAACCCCGATTCGGGAGAAATGCTGGCATAGTGGAGTGAGCCACGTCACCCCTCACGGTTCGGGTTGCGGTGACACGTCAACGTTTGGGCGGGATGGGCGGCTGGGTACTTGCGCGATCCGCCGCGCCCGTGTGGACTACCGCCCATAACCCCGCACAGGAGCGGGAAGACAACCCCCATGACAGGAGGCAGAGCGTGAGCGCGACCGCGGGCCACGCGGAGGAGCAAACCAACCCGGCGAGCCGGCTTGGTTTTGAGCCCGGACAGGTGGTCCAGGAGCTCGGCTACGACGATGACGTCGATCACGAGCTCCGTGAGGGTATTGAGGGGATCACGGGCGAAGAGCTCGCGGACGAGGAGTACGACGACGTCGCCGACGGCGTCATCCTCTGGTTCCGTGATGATGACGGCGATCTGACCGACGCCCTGGTCGACGCCACGTCCGCCATCGATGAGGGCGCCCAGATCTGGCTCATGACCCCGAAGACCGGCCGTGACGGGCACGTCGAGCCGAGTGACATCGGAGAGGCCGCGCAGACCGCCGGCCTGGCTCAGACCAGCAGTGTCAACGTCTCCAAGGACTGGACCGCCAGTCGACTGGTGACCCCCAAGACGGCGAAGGCCGGCAAGCGCTGAGGCGTTCCTGACCGGCACCGCGCCCCCGTGACCGAGCGTCGCGGGGGCGCCTCGCATTGCCCCGGCGCGGCGGTGCGAGACTGGCCGCGGGGCCCCGCGCCGCGGGTCCCGTCACCGTCACCGGAGAGGTGTGTCCACCATGGCGCTCGCCGTAGGCGAAAAGGCCCCCGACTTCGAGCTGCGGGACCAGCACGGCCGGACCGTGCGGCTGTCCGACTTCCAGGGCTCCAGGAACGTCGTCCTGCTCTTCTTCCCCTTCGCCTTCACCGGGGTCTGCACGGGCGAGCTGTGCGCGCTCCGCGACGAGCTGCCGGCCTTCCAGAACGACGAGGTCCAGCTGCTCGCGGTCTCCAACGACTCGATGCACACCCAGCGCGTCTTCGCCGAGCAGGAGGGCCTGGAGTACCCGCTGCTGTCCGACTTCTGGCCGCACGGCGAGGTCTCCCGGGCTTACGGCGTCTTCGCCGAGGACAAGGGCTGCGCGGTGCGCGGCACCTTCGTCATCGACAAGGAGGGCGTGGTCCGTTGGACCGTCGTCAACGGCCTGCCGGACGCCCGCGACCTGAACGAGTACGTCAAGGCGCTCGAAGCCCTGTAGTCCTGGGGAACCGGGTACTAACCTCAGGGCGTTGATCCTGATACGAGCAGCACGCGATGACATGGGAGGACCCGTGGGAGTCAGCCTCAGCAAGGGTGGCAACGTATCGCTGACGAAGGAGGCCCCCAACCTCACGGCCGTCATCGTCGGCCTCGGATGGGACGCCCGCACCACCACGGGCTCGGACTTCGACCTCGACGCCAGCGCCCTGCTCACGGGCACCGAGGGCAAGGTCCTCTCCGACGAGCACTTCGTCTTCTTCAACAACCTCAGGAGCCCCGACGGCTCCGTGGAGCACACCGGTGACAACATCACCGGTGAGGGCGAGGGGGACGACGAGCAGATCAAGGTGAACCTGGCCGGCGTGCCGGCCGAGGTCGCCAAGATCGTCTTCCCGGTGTCGATCTACGACGCCGAGACCCGTCAGCAGTCCTTCGGCCAGGTGCGCAACGCGTTCATCCGCGTCGTCAACCAGGCCGACGACAGGGAACTGGCCCGCTACGACCTCACCGAGGACGCCTCGACCGAGACGGCGATGGTCTTCGGAGAGCTGTACCGGCACGGTGCGGAATGGAAGTTCCGGGCCATCGGCCAGGGTTACGCGTCCGGCCTGCGCGGCATCGCGCAGGACTTCGGCGTCAACGTCTGATTCGCCGGGGCCTCGCGGTCCGCGTCCGGCGGACCGCGAGCCCCGCGGGGGAGGAGAACAGCATGGGCGTGACGCTCGCCAAGGGGGGCAACGTCTCCCTCACCAAGGCCGCACCCAATCTGACCAACGTGCTGATCGGGCTCGGCTGGGACGCGCGCTCCACCACAGGGGCGCCCTTCGACCTGGACGCCAGCGCGCTGCTGTGCGCCTCGGGCCGGGTGCTCGGCGACGAGTACTTCGTCTTCTACAACAACCTCAAGAGCCCGGAGGGCTCGGTCGAGCACACCGGCGACAACCTGACCGGTGACGGTGACGGCGACGACGAGGTCCTGCTGGTGGACCTGTCGGCCGTGCCCGAGCGGGTCGACAAGATCGTCTTCCCGGTCTCCATCTACGACGCCGACGCCCGCGGCCAGACGTTCGGCCAGGTCAGCAACGCCTTCATCCGGGTGGTCAACCAGACCGACCAGAGCGAACTGGCACGCTACGACCTCTCCGAGGACGCCTCCAGCGAGACGGCGATGATCTTCGGAGAGCTGTACCGGTACGGCGGCGAATGGAAGTTCCGAGCCGTTGGCCAGGGGTATGCATCAGGCCTCCGGGGCATCGCCCTAGACTTTGGGGTCAACGTTTCGTAAAGGGATTGGATATCCAGTGCTCCTCCGAACTTTCGGCTGGTCGTTCGGTGTCACCGCCGCCGGCCTCGCCCTCGCCGGTTTCCTGTGGGGTGCGGAGGGGCTTGCCCTCGTCGCCATCCTGTCGGTGCTGGAGATCTCGCTCTCCTTCGACAACGCGGTGATCAACGCCGGCATCCTGCGGAAGATGAATGCCTTCTGGCAGAAGATCTTCCTCACCATCGGCATTCTGATCGCCGTCTTCGGTATGCGCCTCGTCTTCCCGATCATCATCGTGTCGATCACGGCGAAGATCGGGCCCATCGAGGCCATCGACCTGGCGATCAACAACAAGGAACAGTACGAGCACCTCGTCACGTCGGCGCACCCGGCGATCGCCGCGTTCGGCGGGATGTTCCTGTTGATGATCTTCCTCGACTTCATCTTCGAGGAGCGTGAGCACACGTGGCTCGCCTGGCTGGAGAAGCCGCTCTCCAAGCTCGGCAAGCTCGACACGCTCTCCGTGGTCGTCGCCCTGGTCGCCCTGCTGATCACCGCCACCACGCTCGCCACGGACGTCTCGCACGGCGGCGGCGACAAGTCCTCCACGGTGCTGCTCGCCGGGATCGGCGGCCTCATCACGTACCTCGTCGTCGGCGGCATCTCGAGCTACTTCGAGGACAAGCTGGAGGACGAGGCCGACGAGGCCGACGAGGAGCTCGAGGAGCGGAGCTCGGGCGGCAAGCCGGCCGGCAGCGGCGCCTCGGCCGTGGGCCTGGCGGGCAAGGCGGCGTTCTTCCTCTTCCTCTACCTGGAGGTCATCGACGCGTCGTTCTCCTTCGACGGCGTCATCGGCGCGTTCGCGATCTCCAACGACATCTTCATCATCGCCCTCGGCCTCGGCATCGGTGCGATGTACATCCGGTCGCTCACCGTGTTCCTGGTCCGCAAGGGCACCCTGGACGACTACGTCTACCTGGAGCACGGCGCGCACTACGCGATCGGCGCGCTGGCGGTCATCCTCCTGGTCACCATCAAGTTCGAGATCAACGAGGTCATCACCGGCCTCATCGGCGTCGTCCTGATCGGCGCCTCCTACTGGTCGTCGGTGGTGCGAAACCGCCGTCTCGGGGAAAGCTCCGAGCAGCGGGACGACAAAGCGGAGGTGACGAGCGGGGTCTGACCCCCGTCTCGTCACGACATTCGGGTCACGCCGCCCCCCGCCGACCGGCGGGGGGCGGCCTGCGTGCAGGGGACGGACGGACATGTGGAACTTCCTGCGGCCGAGCGGCGGCTTCAACGCGCAGTTCGACATGGCGAACGCGCACACCATCGAGCTCACCAGGCGGCACCAGGTCGTCTCGCTGTCCAAGCAGGGCGCGGCCGTCGGCAACCTGCGCATCAACCTGTCCTGGCAGATGCGCACCTCCGACACCGGCGGCTGGAACCAGCGCAGCGGTTCGTGGCTGAGCCGCCAGATGCACCTGTTCAAGCCGGAGCCCGTGCAGGCGGCCGGCCCCGCCATGGTCAACGTCGACCTCGACCTGGCGTGCATGTACGAGCTGGCCGACGGCACCAAGGGCGTCGTCCAGCCGCTCGGCAACTTCCTGGGCGACCTCGACGCCCCGCCGTACATCCAGATGACCGGCGACGACCGCTTCGGCGGCTCCTCCGGCGAGACGCTCTACATCAACCTCGACAAGCACGACGAGTTCAAGCGCATGCTCGTCTTCGTCTACATCTACGACGGCACGCCCGCCTTCGACCGCACCCACGCCAAGGTGGAGATCTTCCCCAGCTCGGGCCCGCGGATCGAGATCCTGCTCGACGAGCGCGAACCGCAGGCCCGCTCGTGCGCCGTGGTGCTCATCGAGAACAAGAAGGGCGACCTGACCGTGCGCCGCGAGGTGAAGTACGTCTACGGCTTCCAGGCCGAGCTCGACCGGCTGTACGGCTGGGGCCTGCAGTGGGGCCGCGGCTACAAGACCAAGGTCTGACCGCGCGGCCCCCTACCGGGCGCGCTCAGCGGCGTTCCTGGAACTGCGGGCCCATCGGCGGCAGCCGGAACCCCTGCATCGGCTGCGGATAGCCGTACGCGGGAGCGGGAGCGGGAGCGGCCGCGGTCGGCGCGGGCTGCTGCGGCGGGTAGCCGTAGGCCGGGGCGGCCACCGTCGGCTGGGGCTCCTGCGGGTAGCCGTACGCCGGGGCGGCCACCGTCGGCTGCGGCTCCTGCGGGTAGCCGTAGGCGGGCGGCGCGGTGGGCTGCGGCGGCACCGGCGCGGGGGCCTGCAGGGTGTACGCCTCGGGCGGCTCGGTGGTCAGGACGGTCGGCGGCACGGGCTGCGGCACCGAGGCCGCCTCGCCCTCCGGCCGCGGCGGCGGTGCCTCGTCGAGGTCGCCCTCCTCGACGGTGATGCCGAACTCGGTGGCGAGCGCCTCCAGCCCCGAGGCGTAGCCCTGCCCCAGCGCGCGGAACTTCCAGCCGCCCGCCCTGCGGTACAGCTCGCCGCAGATCAGCGCCGACTCGTCGCCGGTGTCCGGGACGACGTCGAAGACCGCCAGCGGCTCGGCGTCGGAACCGGCGGCCGTGTCGTAGAGCAGCACCGTCAGGTCGGAGACGAGGGCGAAGGGGCCGCCGTCCGCGGAGGCCGCGACGACCACCCGGTCCACGCCCGCCTCGAGTGCGGCCAGGTCCACCTCGATGGCGTCCGTCAGCCCGGCCGGCTCGCTGCGCTTGGGCAGGCGCCGGGCGGCGCCGCCCGGGTGCCGGGGCTGGTTGTAGAAGATGAAGTCCTCGTCCGAGCGCACCTGGCCGTCCGCACCCAGCAGCAGCGCCGAGGCGTCGACGTCCGGCACACCCGCCCCCGGGCTCCAGCGGAGCACCGCCCGCACCCCCGAGGCCGTCACCGGGATGTTGGAGCCCTTCACCATCGCCTGCGTCATGCGCGTAATCCTGCCCTCCCGGGGGCCGCGCCCACAACGCGGGGCGCACGGCGGGTGCGCCGGCGGGGAAAGATGGGGACAGGGCGACACGTACCGGACCCGAGGGGGTTACCTGATTTTCACGTACGCCGGGAACGTCCGCAGGGGGCTCGCACGTACGATAATCGGCCACGGCGTCGGGGGACGCTTCCCACCTCTCTCCAACCACCACCTGCCACGGGGGAAAGCATGCGCCACTTCGGGCACCTCGCGCCGGACGTACGGAACGAGCTCTTCCACCGGGAGCCCGCCGAGTTCACCGCGGCCTCGTCGGCCGGCACGCTCGCCGTCGCCCTCGGCGCCACCCTCTACTGCCCGGCCACCCGGTCGAGGCTCGCCGACGACGTGCTCAAGCAGGCCGCGCGCGGCGTGGTGTCGATGGTGCTGTGCCTGGAGGACTCCATCGACGACCGGGAGGTCGAGGCCGCGGAGGAGAACCTGGTCCGCCAGTTCGGCGATCTCGCCCACCGGATCCCCGACGGCGACCCCCCGCTGCTCTTCATACGGGTCCGCACCCCCGGCCAGATCACCGACCTCGTGCGCCGGCTCGGCGACGACGTGTCCCTGCTCTCCGGATTCGTGCTCCCCAAGTTCACCGAGGAGTCCGGGGTCCCCTTCCTGGAGGCCCTCGCCGCCGCCGAGGCGGACTGCGGGCGGCGGCTGTACGCGATGCCGGTCCTGGAGTCCCCGCAGCTGCTCCACCTGGAGACCCGCACCGAGACGCTGTACGGCATCTCCCGGACCGTCGACAAGTACCGCGACCGCGTGCTCGCGCTGCGGCTCGGCGTCACCGACTTCTGCTCCGCCTACGGGTTGCGCCGCTCGCCCGACATGACCGCCTACGACGTCCGCATCGTCGCCTCGATCATCGCCGACGTGGTCAACGTCCTCGGGCGCGCCGACGGCACCGGCTTCACCATCACCGGACCGGTCTGGGAGTACTTCAAGCACTCCGAGCGCATGTTCAAGCCGCTGCTGCGGCAGAGCCCCTTCGTCCCCGAGGCCGTCGACCTGCGCGAGGCCCTCATCCAGCGGGACATGGACGGGCTGCTGCGCGAGATCGAACTGGACCGGACGAACGGCCTGCAGGGCAAGACCTGCATCCACCCCTCGCACGTCCAGCCCGTGCACGCGCTCAGCGTCGTCTCCCACGAGGAGTGGAGCGACGCCGTCGACATACTGCACGAGGACCGCAGCGGCGGGGGCGTGCTGCGCTCGGCCTACACCAACAAGATGAACGAGGTGAAGCCGCACCGCGCCTGGGCCGAGCGCACCGTGCGGCGCGCCGAGGTCTTCGGCGTGGCGCGTGAGGAGATCGGCTTCGTCGAGCTGCTCTCCGCGTGCGTGCCGTCGTGACCGGCAACGAGAGGGAGAGTGCCGAAAGCATGGCAGTGGAGCACGTCTGGTCCGGGCAGTGGGTCGCCGACCGGCTCGGGGTCACCCTGCGGGGGGACGGCCTGAGCGGTCTGCTCGGCCTCGCCCTGCGCCGCAACCCCAAGCGGGCGCACCTGCTCGTCTCCAACGTGCTGGGCAAGCACGTGCCGCAGCGCCCGCACGTCGTCTACGACGCCGGGTACGGCCTCGGGGTGCGCGTGCGGGAGCTGCTGGGCGAGGACGAGGCGGCCCGGGCCGTGGTGCTCGGCTACGCCGAGACCGCGACGGGCCTCGGGCACGCCGTGGCCGACGGCGTCTGCACCGCCCCGTACCTGCACTCCACGCGGCGCCCGGTCGCCGGGACCGAGCCGGTCGGCGGCTTCGAGGAGGAGCACAGCCACGCGACCTCGCACCTGCTGCTGCCCGAGGACGCCGGCCTGCTGGCCGGGGACGGGCCGCTGGTGCTGGTTGACGACGAGTTCTCGACCGGCCGGACGGTGCTCAACACGGTACGGGCGCTGCACACGCGGTATCCGCGCCGCCGGTACGTGGTGGTTGCCCTGGTCGACATGCGGTCGGAGGCCGACCGCGAGCTGCTCGCCGGGTTCGCCGCGGACCTGGGCGCGACCGTCGACGTCGTGGCCCTGGCCTCGGGAACGGTCGTCCTCCCGGACGGGGTGCTGGAGCGCGGCCGGGCACTGGTCGCCGCCCACGGCACCGCGGCGCCGGCCACCGGCCCGGCCGGGGGAGCGGCACCCCACCGGGTGCACCTCGACTGGCCCGCCGGGCTCCCCGACGGCGGGCGGCACGGCTTCACACCGGCGCACCGTGCGCGGCTGGAGGCGGCGCTGCCCGCGATGGCGGCACGCCTGGCGGAGGCCCTGCGCTTCTCAGGCGACGGCACGGCACCGCGCGTCCTCGTGCTCGGCAACGAGGAGCTCATGTACGCCCCGCTGCGGCTGGCCCAGGGACTGCAGGACACCCTGCCCGCCGCGGAGGTGCGGTTCTCCACGACGACGCGTTCCCCGGTCCTGGCCGTGGACGACCCGGGGTACGCGATACGCACCCGGATCACCTTCCCCGACCACGACGACCCGGCGGACGGCCCCGGCGAGCGCTACGCGTACAACGTGGCGGGCGCGGGCTTCGACGCGATCGTCGCCGTCGTGGACAGCGCGGGCGACACGCCCGCCCTGCACGCCCCCGGAGGGCTGCTCGCGCAGCTCGCCGGACACACCGAAAGGCTCCTGCTGGCCGTGGTCCCCTCGTACGATCCCCGCCCGCCCGCCCCGACGCTCCCGGAGCCGCTGCGCGGTCCCGCGTTCGGCTCGTACGCGCCCGACGAGGTCGGCTGGCTGCTGAAGGACCTCTCCGACGTCGAGCTGGAGGCGCCGACCGAGGAGCGCGAGGAGGCGATCCAGAGCGGCGGGGCGCACTACGCGGAGTCGCTGCCCGTGGAGTACCAGCCCAGCGCGGAGTACCAGGAGCTGTTCCGGACCGCGCTGGCGGAATCTGCGGGCCGGATCGCCCGCGCCGTCGGCGCCGTCACCGAACTGGTGCTCGCCGAACGCGGGCCGGAGGCCGTGCTGGTGTCGCTGGCCCGCGCGGGCACCCCGGTCGGCGTGCTGATGCGCCGCTGGGCCCGGCACGCGCACGGCCTGGACCTGCCGCACTACGCCGTGTCCATCGTCCGCGGCCGGGGCATCGACACCACCGCCCTGCGCTGGCTGGCGGAGCACCACGACCCCGCGCGGGCGGTGTTCGTGGACGGCTGGACGGGCAAGGGCGCCATCACCCGCGAACTGGCCGACGCGGTGGCCCCGTACGGGGGCTTCGACCCGGAGATCGCGGTGCTCGCCGACCCCGGGTCGTGCGTCCGCACCTTCGGCACCCGCGACGACTTCCTCATCCCGTCCGCGTGCCTGAACTCCACGGTCTCCGGTCTGGTGTCGCGCACCGTGCTGCGCGCCGACCTGATCGGCCCGGACGAGTTCCACGGCGCGAAGTTCTACCGCGAGCTGGCCGGCTCGGACGTCTCCGGCCTCTTCCTGGACGCGATCACGGCACGCTTCGCCGCCGTGGCCGACGACGTCGCCGCGGACGTCAAGGAGCTGCAGTCCGCCGACCGTGCTCCCACCTGGGAGGGCTGGGCCGCGGTCGAGCGGATCAGCGAGGAGTACGGCATCGGGGACGTCAACCTGGTCAAGCCCGGCGTCGGCGAGACGACCCGGGTGCTGCTGCGCCGCGTGCCGTGGCGGGTGCTCGCCCGGCGCGGCGCGGGACAGGACCTGGCGCACATCCGGCTGCTCGCCGAGCAGCGCGGCGTCCCGGTGGAGGAGGTGGACGACCTGCCCTACTCGTGCGTCGGGCTGATCCACCCGCGCTTCACCCGGGGCGCGACCGGCACGGACGGCAAGGCGGTGGAGGCCAAGTGAAGCAGCGCCCGGAGATCGTGAAGTCCCTCGTCGCGAGCGACCTGGACCGCACCCTCATCTACTCGCCGTCGGCCCTGGCCCTGTCCGTGGCCGACGAGGAGGCGCCGCGGCTGCTCTGCGTCGAGGTGCACGAGGGCCGGCCGCTGTCGTTCATGACCGAAGCCGCCGCCGTGCTGATCCAGCGGCTCGCGGCCGCCGCCGAGTTCGTCCCGGCGACGACCCGCACCCGCAAGCAGTACCGGCGCATCAACCTCCCCGGCCCGGTGCCCCGGTACGCGATCTGTGCCAACGGCGGGCACATCCTGGTCAAGGGCCACACCGACCACGACTGGAACGCCGAGATGCGCCGCCGCCTCGCCGAGGGGTGCGCGCCGCTCGAGGAGGTCCGCGAGTTCATGGCGCGCACCGCCGACGAGTCCTGGCTGCGCAAGGAGCGCGTCGCCGAGGACCTGTTCGTGTACCTGGTCGTGGAGCGGTCGCTGCTGCCCGAGCGCTGGGTGAAGGACCTCGCCGAGTGGGCCGAGGAGCGCGGCTGGACCGTCTCGCTGCAGGGCCGCAAGATCTACGCCGTGCCCAAGCCGCTCACCAAGTCCGCGGCCCTGGCCGAGGTCGTCCGCCGCACCGGCGCCGACCACGTGCTCGCCGCGGGCGACTCCCTCCTCGACGCGGAACTGCTGCTCGCCGCCCACACCGGCTGGCGCCCCGGCCACGGCGAACTCGCCGACACCGGCTGGGGCGCGCCCCACGTCGACGCGCTGGCCCTGCCGGGCGTCGCGGCGGGGGAGGAGATCCTGCGCCGGATGCTCAGCGTGGCGCGCCGCTGACCCCGCCGGTCCGCACCACCCGTGTGCACGCGCTGCGCGTCGCCTCGACGCGCAGCGCGTTCGGCCGTTCGCTGGCCTCGATGAAGGCCCGGGCCTCCGCCTCCGTGCGACCGCCCGTCACATGGCGGGCCAGCAGACGGTCCTCACGCACCTCGGGGTCGGCCTCGACGAACCACAGCTCGTCCAGCAGGTCCCTGACCTCGTGCCAGCCGGCGCCGTCGTCGGCCAGGTAGTTCCCCTCCGTCACCACCAGCCGCGTCTGCGGGAGTACGGCGATCCCCGCCGCGACCGGCTCGTCGAGGTCCCGGTCGAAGTCCGGCGCGTAGACGGCGTGGCCCTGCCACGAGCGCAGCCGCCGCAGCAGGTGGACGTAGCCGTCCACGTCGAAGGTCTCCGGCGCGCCCTTGCGGCCGCGCAGCCCGAGCCGGTCCAGTTGGGCGTTGGAGAGGTGGAAGCCGTCCATCGGCACGTACGCCGCCGTACCCGCGCCGAGCCGCGCGTCGACCCCCTCCACCAGCGAACGGGCCAGGGTCGACTTGCCCGCCGCGGGCGCGCCCGCCAACCCCAGGAGCACCCGCCTGCCTGGCATGCTGGGCACCAGGGCGAGGACGTCATCCACGTACATGCCGCCACCTTAAGGAGCAGCCGTGCCCGAGACCAAGAACCCGCAGCTCACGCCCGAACTGTACGCGTATGTCCTCGAGCACAATCCGCCCCTGGACCCGGTCCAGGAGGAACTGGTCGAGATCACGCACACCCGCTTCGGCGACGCGGCGGGCATGCAGTCGGCGCGCGAGCAGGGTCCGCTGCTGGCCTTCCTGGTGCGGCTGACCGGGGCCCGGCAGGTCGTGGAGGTCGGCACCTTCACCGGCTTCTCCGCCCTGTCCATGGCGCAGGCGCTGCCCGCGGACGGGCGCCTGATCGCCTGCGACATCTCCGAGGAGTGGACCGCGGTCGCCCGGGAGGCCTGGGCCAAGGCCGGTGTCGCCGACCGCGTGGACCTGCGGATCGCGCCCGCCCTGGACACGCTGCGGGCGCTGCCGCGCGATCCGTGGATCGACCTGGTCTACCTCGACGCCGACAAGGGCAACTACGTCAACTACTGGGAGGAGCTGGTACCGCGGATGCGGCCCGGCGGGATCATCGCCGCCGACAACACGCTCTTCCACGGACGGGTCGTGGACCCGCGCGCCACGGGTGACACGGCGGGGATCCGGGCGTTCAACGACCGCGTCGCGGCCGACGGGCGCGTCGAGGGGCTGCTGCTGACCGTGGCGGACGGCCTGACCCTGGCGCGCAAGCTGTGAGCCGTGGTTAATCTGTGCCCATGCCCCGTTACGAGTACCGCTGCCGCTCCTGCGGCACCACGTTCGAGCTGAGCCGCCCGATGGCGGAGTCCGCCGCGCCGGCGGAGTGCCCCGCCGGGCACGACGACACGGTCAAGCTCCTGTCGACGGTCGCGGTCGGCGGCACCGCCGCCGCCTCCGCGGCGGCCGCCCCCCGTCCGGCCGCGGGCGGCGGGGGCTGCTGCGGCGGGGGCTGCTGCGGCTGACGGGCCGCGGCAGGGCCGGATGACCGATCGCCGGACGGCGCCCCCCGGGCGGGACACTGCCCGGGTGACGCAGCAGCAGGCGGCAGGACGCGTGGTCGACGTCGTGGTGACGTACGACGGCGAACGGCTTGGCGGGTACGGCCCCTTCACCGTCGCGGGCCCCTGGTGGTCCGACGTCACGGACGTCGTGGCACGCCTGGAGGCCCTGCTCGGCGTGCCGGTGGCCGTGCTGCGGCTGGTCGCGGTCGAGGGCGGTGAAGGCGGGCGCGACGGCGCGGTGACGTACCACGCCGAGGCACTGCGCAGGCCGCCCGACGGAGTGCCGCTCGGGCCCGCGGGCCGCGGCGGCGACCGTGTGCTCCCGGGACCGGAGGAGCTGCGGGCCGACTGGGCGACGGCGCCGGGCCTGCGCGAGGCCCTGGCCTGGGCGCACGGCGTGCTGGGCGGTGGCACGGCCGAGCAGGTCAGGACGTGGAACCTCTCCGGGCTGTTCCGCATGACGACCGCGACGGCCGCACGGCCTGGCTGAAGACGACCAGCCCCCGCTTCAACGCCTGCGAGGCCACCGTCATCGGGCTCTTCGCCGCCGCGGACCGGGCGTTCGTCCCCGAGGTCCTGGCGGCGGACACCCCGCGGCGGAGGGGGGTGCTGCTCGGGCACGTGCCCGGCGACGACTGCTGGCGGGCCGCCCCGCAGGTCGCGGCGGCCGCCGCGCGGCGGCTGGCGTCCGCCCAGGCCGCGCTCGCCACGACGACGGCGCCCGCCGGGCTGCCCGACCGCACACCACGGACCCTGGCCGCCCGGGTGCACCGGCTGCTGGACGGCCAGGCCGGCCGGGAACTCACCCCGGCGGAGCGGACCCGGGCCCGCAGGCTCGCCGGGCGACTGCCCGCGCTCGTCGCGGAACTGGACGCCTGCGGGCTGCCGTACACCGTCGTGCACGGTGACTTCCACCCGGGGAACTGGCGTTGCGACGGGCGGCGCGTGGTCATGGTGGACTTCGCCGACAGCCACTACGGCCACCCCGTCCTCGACGGCCTGCGACCAAGGGAGTTCCTCGGCCCACGCAGTTGGGAGCCGCCGCCGAGGCCTGGGTCCGGACCTGGTCGGCAGTGCTGCCCGCGGCCGACCCGCGGCGGGCGCTCACGGTGGGCGAGCCGCTGGCGCATCTGCTGTACGCCGTCCGCTACCAGGAGTTCCTGGACAACACCGAACCGAGCGAGCGGGTCTACCACGAGGGCGACCCCGCCGCCGAGATCCGGGCCGCGCTGTCCTGCGCCGAGCGGTAGTGGCGGTGGGTGGGCGCCGGTGGCTCACCGCGTACGGCTAGCGTCCCGAGGCACGGTCCTCGCGGATCGCGGCGACGACCCGGGCCGCCATGTCGCGCACCGCTGCGGTCTCGGTGAGGAAGTGCCACCAGTCGGGGTGCCGGCCCTGCAGTCCGTCGACGGCGCGGTCGAGCCGGGCGACGGCCTCGTCGAGGGGGCGCGCGTGCCGCTGCTCCGGTGTCGTACGGCCCTGCATGGCGAGCCGCTGGGCGTCCCGGACGGCGAACCGGGTCCGCTCGATCTCGCCGTGCGGGTCCTTGCTGACCTCGTTGAGCCGCCGCAGCCGGTCGCCGGCCGCGGACACCGCCGCGTCGGCGTCGTCGAGCAGCGCCCGCACCGTGCCGAGCAGGGCCGTCGCGTCCGGCCAGCGCTGCTCGTCGCGGGCCTTGGCCGCCTCCGAGAGCTTCTGCTCCGCGCGGCCCACGGCCTCCGTCGCCCGCTCCGGCACGTGCTGCAGGTCCTGCCAGCACGCCATGCTGAACCGGCGGCGCAACTCGCTCAGGACCGGATCGACGCCCTCCGTGCGGGTCGCCAGGGCCTGGGTCCGGGTCCGCAGCGACACGATCCGCTTGTCGATCTCACGGGCCCGCTCGGGCAGGCGCTCGGCCTCCGCGCGGATGGCCTCGGCCGTGCGCAGCACCTCGTCGGCGCGCCGGATGGTCTCCTGCACGCCGTGCGTGCCGGCGCCCTGGTTGAGCTTGGTCAGCTCCGGGCCGAGGGCCGCCAGCCGGGCCGCGAGGTCGTCGGCGCGAAGACCCGATGCCCGTACGGCGTCCAGCGCGTTGGACGCGGCGAGCAGGGCCTGGCGGGCCCGTTCGACGGCGGGGGCCAGGCGGGCGAGCTGGGTCTCGGCCTTGTCCAGCAGCGGGCCGAGCCCACGCGCGAAGGCGTCCAGGTCGGTCCTGGCACGGACCAGGTCGTCCTTCGCCTTGGTGAGCTCGGTACGGGCGCGGGCCGCGGTGGCGGCCTCCAACTCGTCGCGGTCCAGGTCGTAGGCGTCGACCGCCGCGATGTAGGCGGCGCTGACCTGGTCGATGCGCTCGCCCAGAGCCCGGAAGTCATCGCTCGCGCGCCGCGCGGCGGGGGAGCTGTCGACGGCGGTGATGGTCTCTATGGAGATCACCAGGTCGCGCTGGGCGGTGTCCAGCTCGTAGAACGCCTCGGCGGCGGCGTCCTTCGCGGCCTGGGCGTCGGCGCGCAGGTTGTCCCCGCGCCGCCACCACGAGCGTGCCGTCGTCACAGTCGCCCTCTCCCGCAGGTCCGCCGCCGGTGGTTGTCCGCTCCAGTCTCCCACCTGGCTGGGACGAATACACGGGCCGGGCGGTTGCGGTCAGCGGCCGGCTTCCGTGACGCTCACCGAGCCGTCGCCCGTACGGACCGTCACGACGTGGCCGCTGGTGTCGTCGCGGGGGACGTCCACGCTGACGTGCCCGTCGCCTGAGCGTGCGGAGACCTTGTAGCTCTGGTGGGGCAGCACGACGCTGACCCGGCCGTCGCCGGTCGTCGCCTCGACGAGGTCGGGCACCTTGTCGAAGGCCAGCTTCACCGAGCCGTCCGAGGTGTGGGCGCTGACCTCGCTGGAGCGGATGCCGCCGGCGTCGATCCGGCCGTCGCCGCTGGAGAGCCGGAGCGGGCCGGTCACGTCCCGGACGACCACCGAGCCGTCGCCCGTGGTGAGCTCCAGCGGGGTGCTGAAGCCGCTCGCCTCCACGCTGCCGTCGCCGTTGACCACCGTCAGGCGGACCCCGCGCGGCACCAGCACCTCCTGACGCACCGAGCAGTCCTGCACGGCGCCCTGGCACTTGGTGCGGAAGGTCAGGGTGTGCCCGTGCATCGACCAGGTGGCCTTCGGCGTGTCGCCGAACACGGCCCAGCCGTCGAACCAGCGGGTGACCTGGATCTCGTCCACGTCGGCCGGTTTCACCACCACCTTGCTGTCGGAGGAGTCGATGGTCAGTTCGTTCCCGTCGAGCGCGAAGCTCTTGCGCTCCGGCTCGCTGTCGTCGGAGGCGTTCGCGCAGGCGGACGCCGTACCGATCAGCGCCACGACGCCCGCGGCGGCGGCGAGGGTCCTCAACGTGCGGGTGCTCTTCGTCATACCCAGGACGCTACGGAGCGTCCGATGTGCCCGGAATCAGGCCGCCCACCGGAAGCGGGGTGGGGAAAACCCCCGCCCCGCCCGGGGGTTCGGCGGGCCGACGGCCGTGCTCGTGGCGGACGGTACTGGCCCGGCCGGGGCCGCCCGCCCCGCCACGAGCACGCGCCGCCGCACCCGGAGGCCGTGTGTGCGCCGGCGCCAGGCTCCGGGCCTAGGCTCCGGGACGCGCGATCTCCACGTTCTCCAGAACGCCGAGGGCGTCGGGGACGAGGACGGCCGCCGAATAGTAGGTGCTGACGAGATAGGAGATGATCGCCTTCTCGTCGATCCCCATGAAACGCACCGAGAGGCCCGGCTCGTACTCGTCCGGAATTCCCGTCTGGTGCAGGCCGATCACGCCCTGGTTGTCCTCGCCGGTGCGCATCACCAGGATCGAGGTGGTGTTCTCCCGGGAAATCGGGATCTTGTTGGAGGGGAGGATCGGGATTCCGCGCCAGGACGGCACGTGGTGGCCGTGGAAATCGATGGTGTGCGGTACCAGACCGCGGCTGTTGAATTCCCTTCCGATGGCCGCGATGGCCCGCGGATGGGCCAGCAGGTACTGGGCGTTGCGGCGCCGGCTGATCAGTTCGTCGAGGTCGTCGGGGGTGGGCGGTCCGGAGTGCGTGGTGATGCGCTGCCGGTAGTCGGCGTTGTGCAGCAGCCCGAACTCCCGGTTGTTGAGCAGTTCGTGCTCCTGCCGTTCGCGCAGTGCCTCGACGGTCAGCTTCACCTGCTGCTCGACCTGGTTGTAGGGCTGGTTGTACAGGTCGGCGACGCGGGTGTGGACCTTCAGCACGGTCTGGGCGACGCTCAGTTCGTACTCGCGCGGGGAGAGGTCGTAGTCCACGAAGGTGCCGGGCAGGTCCGGTTCCCCGACGTGGCCCGAGGCCAGTTCGATGGCCTTCTCGCCGTACTTGTTCTGCGCCTGCTGGGTGCCGGTGACGAAGCCCGCCACGTGCTCGCGCAGCCCGTCGGCCTGCTGCATGACGGCCTGGAAGGCCTGGCGCGGCAGGGCCAGCACGGTGACGGCGGTGGCCGCCCTGGCGGTGTAGTCCCAGGTGCTGTCGGGGCCGGCCAGCCCTTCGGAGCCGAAGTGGTCGCCGTCGGCGATGCTGCCGATCACGCCCTGGCCGTCCCACTTGGCCGGGGCAAGCTTGTCGATCCTGCCGTGGGCGACGAGGAAGACGTGGTCGGCCGGCTGCCCGGCGGCCACGAGCGTCTCCCCGGCCGTGAACTCCCGTTGCTCGAACTGCCCGGCGAGCGCGGTCAGCACCGCGTCGTCGGTGAAGCCGCGCAGCAGCGGCAGTTCGCCGAGCTCCGCCGGGATCACCCGGACCTCGGAGCCGGTCTGGACGAAGTCCACCCTTCCGTCGCCCACCGAGTAGCTGAGCCTCCGGTTGACCCGGTAGGCGCCGCCGGCGGCCTCGACCCACGGCAGCACCCGCAGCAGCCACCGCGATGTGATTCCCTGCATCTGCGGCGCGGATTTGGTGGTCGTCGCCAAATTCCGCGCGGCAGCGGTGCCCAGACTCCGCTGAGACTGGCCGTTCCCCGTCGCCGCCTCCGACGCGACACCCGGCTCAACCGTCATGGATGGTCCTTCCCTTGCGGCCCGATGGCCCACGCGCACAAAAGCGTGGATTAGGCAATCAATTCACGGTGAAACGAGGTTCTCGTGCGGTGGTTCCCCCTGCCTTCTGCCGCTTTCCTCTCGGAAGCTACCCACCGGGTGGAGCGCCCTGCACTCACTCATTCGGGTGAGCGTGGCGTCCCGGGCCCGCCGGAGCGGGCCGGACGGTCGTGGACGTACGCATGTGCGAGGGCGGGAGCCGGATGCCGGAGGGCTGAATGCGTGGCATGTCCATGATGCGGACTGAAGGCCGAGCGGAACATCTCGTTCCGGGGACGTTCTGTCGTCCCTCCCGGTTAATCGCGTGCTATTCCCGATCGTCACCATCGAAGATGAGGAAAACGTCACGCGCCCCGAGGAGATCACAGGAGCATGGCTGGCGTACGCTGTACGGCTGAGAGCGGATCGCAGAGGAACCGCTTCTGCGTGATACCGCCTCACACCTCGGTGGCGCCGCGCACTCGCAGGGAGAGGAGGACGCGGTGTTCATCGGAGCAGGTTCCCTGTTCGATTCACCGTGGATCTACGCCCTGGTAGCCGCCTCCATCGTGCTCGACGTCTTCCTGCCGGTGATGCCGAGCGGCGTCCTGCTGATCTCGGCGGCCACGGCCGGCACCGCCGCCGGCGGCAACGACGTCCTCGACGTGCTCGCCCTACTGCTCTGCGCGGCCGTCGCCTCCACCCTGGGCGACCTGGCCGCCTACCGCCTCGCCTGGCGCGGCGGCGAGTGGATCGACCAGCACGTGGCGCACTCCCGCCGGCTCTCCACCGCCCAGGAGATCCTGGGTGCCGTCCTGTCCCGCGGCGGTGGCGCGCTCGTCGTGCTCGCCCGCTTCGCCCCGGCCGGCCGCTCCGTCGTCAGCATCACCGCCGGCGCCGCGCACCGCCGCATCCGCGAGTTCCTGCCCTGGTCGGCGCTGGCCGGCCTGGCCTGGGCCGCGTACAGCGTGGGCCTGGGCTACGCGGGTGGCCAGTGGCTCGGCGCCGGCTGGCTCGGCACCGCCACCTCCGCCGTCGCGCTGGTCGGCTCCGGCTCCCTCGCCGCGTACGTCTTCCGCCGGGAGCGCCGCGCCCAGACGGTCGTCCCGGTGACGCTGCCCGCGCAGACCGCGGCCACGCCCGAGCGGGCCGCCGTCGCCGAGGCCCGCTGAGCCGCACCGGTCCGCACCCCGGGTGGGCGCCGCCGATGGGCGGCCCCGCACGAGCCGTGACAGCATCGGTACGGACAGAAACCGGTCTGGGGGGCCAACGGACGGATCGGAGACCCCCCGATGCGACTCGGACCGCTCACCGGCCTGGCTGCCGTGATCCTCGCCGCTGTCTCCTACGCGCTCCAGGGGGACACCCCGGGGATCGGCAGCTCGGGGGTCGCGGTCAGGGCGTTCTACCTCACCCACGACACACGGCAGGGCGTCGGCCTGTACCTGCTGCTCGTGGCGGGACTCTTCCTGGTCTTCTTCGCCGGCTACCTGCGGCACGTCCTGGCCACGTCCGACCGCACCGGCTGGCTGCCCCAGGTCGCCTTCGCCGGCGGCATCCTGGCCGCCCTCGGCTTCTGGATCAGCGCCGGGCTCACCCTCAGCCTGGTCGAGGCCAGCGACCGGGCCCTGGTCGGCGGCGGCGCCCTCCAGGCGCTCAACGCCCTCGGCAGCGACCTGTTCATGCCCATCCTGGCCGGGATCGGCGTCATGCTGCTCGGGGCGGGACTGGCGATCTCCCGCGGCGACGGCGACCCGCTGCCGCACTGGCTGGGCTGGGTGGCCTTCGTCCTGGGCGTGCTGATGTTCATCCCGTACGCCGGCTTCATCGGCCTCGGGCTGGCCGGGCTGTGGGTCATCGCCGTGTGCGTGATCCTGCTCGCACCGGGGCAGCGGCAGGGCACGCCGGGCGGTCCCGGCGCTGCCGCTCCCGGCCCGGCCGCTCCGGGTCCCGGTCAGCCGCGGGACGACACCGGCCGCTGAGCCCGCTGCGCAGCGGGCTCCGGCCGCGCGGGGCCACGGCTCAGCGCGTCCTGCGGTACGCGGTCCCGTCCACCGACCGCTCCAGCCAGCCGCCTTCCACCAGGTAGCGGCGGAGGGCCGCGCAGTCGTCGTGCACCGTGCGCAGCGCCTCGTTGACCTCGCGCTCGTGGTAGTCCCGCCCCGGCCGGAAGAGGGTCTCGGTCAGATGCCGCAGCAACTGCTCGCGCCGCGCCACCCGGCGCGGGATGACCGTGAGCCGTCCCTGCGAGAACAGGGCCGACACCGCATGCGCACCGCTCTCGGACACAGCGCACTCCTCCATGCTCGGGACGACAGATTCCGCCGGGCAGCGTGACACGCGGGGCTGACCGGGGGCACGCGAATTTCGGCTGGCACGATAGGGACATGAGCGTCGTCAAGATCAACGTACTGACCGTCCCGGCCGAGCAGCGCGAGGTGCTGGAGAAGCGGTTCGCCTCACGGGCGGGCGCCGTGGAGGGCTCGGACGGCTTCGAGTGGTTCGAGCTGCTGCGCCCGGTCGAGGGCACCGACCAGTACCTCGTCTACACGCGGTGGCGCAGCGAGGAGGACTTCCGCAACTGGATGTCCGGCCCGATGCAGGCCGCGCACCGCGAGGGCGGCGAGGGCGGTGCGGAGCGGCCCAGGCCGGCTGCCAGCGGGTCCACCCTGTGGTCCTTCGAGGTCGTCCAGCAGGCCGCGCCGAAGCAGGCCTGACCCCGCGCGGCGCCCCGTTCCCGCGGGGCGCCGCCCACCGGCCCGGGAAACCGCCTTGCCGTCTGCGATCACCGCGCGTCAGGCTGTGACCATGGACCGGCCGCTGCTCTTCCTCGACGTCGACGGCCCTCTCAACCCGTACGCGGCCAAGCGCACCCGGCGGCCCGAGGGCTACACCACGCTGAGGGTGCCGGCGCCCGGCGTCTCCGCGCGCCCGCTGCGGGTGTGGCTCAACCCCGCGCACGGCGAGGCGCTGCTCGGGCTGGGTTTCGACCTGTGCTGGGCCACCACCTGGATGGCGGAGGCCAACCGCTGGATCGCGCCGGTCATCGGCCTGCCCGAGCTGCCGTACGTCGACTTCGGCGCCGCGCTGTTCGCGCACCGTCCCGACCTCGTGCACTGGAAGACCGAGGCGCTCGTGGCGTACGCCGCCGGCCGCCGTTTCGCCTGGGTCGACGACGAGCAGGGCCCCGCCGACACGGACTGGGTCGCCACCCACCACCCCGGTCCGGCACTCCTGCACCACGTCGACCCGCGTGTCGGCCTGCGCGAGCCCGACTTCACCGCGCTCGCCGCCTTCGCCGCGTCACCGCGGTGACCGTCCCGGTCCCGGCCGCCCCGGCTGCTCACGCCGCGGGGCGGTGGGGGCCGGGGCGGTCCTGGTCCTGGCCGCAGAGTTCGGTGGTCAGACGGGTGAGCAGGGCGGCCAGGTCGGCGTGGCGTTCGGGGTTCCAGTCGCCCAGGAGTTCGGCCAGCACCTTGCGGCGGGCCTCGGTGAGCAGGGCCACGACCTCCTGACCGCGTTCGGTGAGGTACAGCGGGTTGCCCCGGCGGACGGCGTAGCGGTGTTCCTCGACCTCGAAGGCGGCGCCCTCGATGACCGTGTACGGCACCGTGGTCTGCAGGGCGAGGTCGACGGGGTCGGCGGAGCCGGTGCGGGCGATGTACAGCAGCAGCCAGGCGGAGGCGGGCTGGAGGCCGAGGCCGGTCAGCGCGGTGATCCGTACGTACAGGTCGCGGCGGGCCTCGCGGCTGCCGAGGACGCTCAGGCCGCGGGCGATCTCGTCGAGGGAGGAGCGGTCCACGGGGTTGGTGCCGATCGTCTCGCTCGCGTCGGGCACGGTGAGGGTGCGCCGCAGCGGCTGCTCCTTCAGGAACCAGGCCAGGACGAAGGCCAGCGTGCACACCGGTACCGCCCACAGGAAGACGCTGGTGATGGCGGTGGAGTACGCGTGCAGCACGGGGTCGCGCAGGGACGGCGGGAGCTGCCGCACGCCGCGCGGATCGGACTGGATCATCGCCGGGTCGAAGCCGGGCGGCAGGGTGAGCCCGGCGAGGGCGGCGGTGACCTCGCGGGCGAGGTTGGTGGAGAAGATGGTGCCGAAGGTGGAGACGCCGAAGGCCGCCCCGATGGAGCGGAAGAAGGTGGCGCCGGAGGTGGCCGCGCCCAGGTCGGCGTAGCCGACGGCGTTCTGCACGACGAGGATCAGCACCTGCATGACCAGGCCGAGCCCGAGGCCGAAGACGAGCAGGAACAGGCTCAGCGCCCAGACCGGTGTGGTCTCGTCCAGCCGGTGCAGCAGGACCAGCCCGACGATCGTGACGGCGGTCCCGGCGATCGGGAAGACCTTGTAGTGGCCGGTGCGGGAGACGACCTGGCCGGAGGCGGTGGAGGCCACCAGCATGCCCACCACCATCGGGATCATGTGCACGCCGGACCAGGTCGGCGAGTAGCCGTGCACGACCTGGAGGAAGGTCGGCAGGAAGGTCAGCGAGCCGAACATGGCGAAGCCGACGACGAAGGAGATCACCGAGCACATCCAGAAGGTGCGGATGCGGAACAGCCGCAACGGCAGCACCGGTTCCTCGGCCCGCCGCTCGACCAGGACGAAGGCCGCGACCAGCAGCACGCCGAGCACCGCGAGCCCGACCACCTGCCAGGAGCCCCAGGCCCAGGTCGTACCGCCCAGTGAGGTCATCAGCACCAGGCAGGTCGCCGCGGCCGCCACCAGCACCATGCCCCCGTAGTCGATGCGGTGCGTGGTCCGCCGCACCGGGATGTGGAGCACGGTCGCGATCACGGCGAGCGCGACGATGCCCAGCGGCAGGTTGACGTAGAACACCCAGCGCCAGCTGAGGGTGTCCACGAACAGCCCGCCCAGCAGCGGCCCGAGCACGCTGCTCGCGCCGAACACCGCCCCGAACACGCCCTGATAGCGCCCCCGGTCGCGCGGCGGCACGATGTCGCCCACGATCGCCATCGACAGCACGATCAGTCCGCCGCCGCCCAGGCCCTGCAGCGCGCGGAAGGCGATGAGCTCGCCCATGCTCCGGGAGAGGCCGCACAGCGCCGAGCCGATCAGGAAGATCACGATGACGGACTGGAAGAGCTTCTTCCGTCCGTACATGTCGCCGAGCTTGCCCCACAGCGGGGTGGCGGCGGTGGAGGCCAGCAGGTAGGCGGTGACCACCCAGGAGAGGTGCTTCAGCCCGCCCAGGTCGCTGACGATCGTCGGCAGCGCGGTGGAGACGATGGTCTGGTCGAGGGCGGCGAGCAGCAGACCGAGCGCGAGCGCGCCGATCGCGACGTGGACGGACCGCTTGTCGGTCACTTCCGCCGGGCCGTCCGCCATGGCCCGCCCTGCGGGGGAAGTGGTGTCGTCCTGCGCCATACGGACTCGTTCCGCTCGGGCACCGGGGCTCCGGTACCGCGTTCACGTCACTTCCTTATAAATATTCACACCCTTTCCACAAGATTGGCTCCGTTTGTACGACCGTCGGGAACGGAGGCGCCTGGGCACCGGGCATGCGCGGTCTGCATAATCACTGCGACTGTCAGGGGATGGGGAGGGGGCGCCGGTGGCGTCTGACAAGCCGGCATCACCGGCTTCGCAGGAGGAGCACGAGTACGAGTCCCTCCGGGTACGGCCGTACGTGCCGGGACCGGAGGAGTACGCGGACGCGGAGGAGGCCGTCCCGGCCGCCGTGGCGGCGGGGGCCGCCAAGGCCTTCCCACCGCAGGACGCGGACCCGCCGACCGCGCCCATGGCGCCGGTGCCACCGGAGGAGGCCGCGGGGGCCGCGGAGCCGGAGGAGGACACCGACGTCATCGACCTCGGCACGGTCTCCTCGGACCGGCTGCCGGTGCCGGTCGCCGCCGCGTCCCGTGAACTGGTGCCCTACCCGTCCCGTGCCGTGAGCAGGCGCCGTGCCGGGGCCCATCGCCGCCGCCGCGGTGCGCTCGTCGCCGGCGCGGGCATCGGGGCGGTCGGCCTCGCCGTCGGCGCGGTCTTCCTCACCGCCCAGCTGACCGGCCTGCCGGACCGTACGGAGGCGGCCCCCGACCAGGGCGCCTCCGAACCGGCGGTCGAACTGCCGTCCTCCGCGCGGCCCTCGGCCTCCGCCTCGCGCTCGGCCTCGCCCAGCGCCACCCCCTCCACGCTCGCGTCCGCGAGCGCCTCGGCCTCGGCCACGACCGGTGCCCCGACGCCCAGCGCCGCCACGTCGCAGCCGACGGCGTCCGCCAGCGGCCAGGTCTCCCAGGCGCCCAGCTCCGCAGCGCCGCCGCCCGCGCCCGCGACGCTGCAGCGCGGTGACAGCGGACCCGCCGTCGTGGACCTCCAGAACCGTCTCAAGGCGGTGCGGCTCTACTACGGCCCCGCGAACGGCGAATTCGACCGGAAGGTCGGCGACGCCGTGGCCCGCTTCCAGTTCTTCTACGGGGTCAAGGGCGATCCGCAGGGCGTCTACGGGCCCAACACCCGGGCGGCCCTGGAGGCGAAGACCGGCGCGACACCGGACCCGGACTCCGACGGCAACGGGAACGGGAACGGCTGGGGCTGACCGGCTTCCGTCGTCCGTGAGCGCCCGCCCCGGGACCAGGTCCCGCGGCGGGCGCCGCCATGTCCGGCCCCGGGGCGCTCCGGCAGGATGGGGGCGTGGCGATCGACGACTTCGGCCCCAGGGGCTTCCAGCTCGTCCTGCTGCGGCGCATGGCCGACCACCGGCCCGAACTGGTGGAGGAGGCGCTGCGCACGCTCGGGGCGAGCCGTACCGAGATGCGGGAGGCGAACCGCCGCTGGCAGGCCTGGGGACACGCCAAGGGCTTCCCGCGCGGCGAGCGCCGCTACCGCGCGGTGCTCGGGCCGCCCGAGGCGGTGCTCCGGCGGAAGGTGGGCGACCTGACCTGCCCGGCGCTGCTGTGGCCGGTCCCGCTGTGGCCCACCCTGCGGTTCGAGGTGCTGTGCGCCCCGGGCGGCGGGGCGGTCTGGAACGAGTGGCTGGTCCGCGCCCCGGGGGAGCAGGGGCCGCAGCTGTCGGGCCTCGACGACCTCGCGCCGTGGTCCTGCACCGTCGACGAGGTGGCCCGGGCGTTCCCGCCCGCACGGCCCCTGGAGGGCGACGCCCCGACCCGCTGGCGGCTGGAGTTCACCGACCCCCAGGCCCTGCCGGGGGCCGGCCGCCGGACCGCCGGCTTCACCTACGGACTGCTGCAGTACGTGGACGGGGCGGGCGACGCGTCCTGAGGTCCGCGGGGCCCGTGAGGCGGGGCGTGAGGCGGGGCCGGCCCCGGCGGCGGCCGCGTTCGGGCACCCCCCTGGCGGAACCGCCGCACGGTTTTGTATCGTGTAGGAACAAAGTGGCTCCGCCCGTTTCCCCTGACCGGCGGGCGGGCCACTTGATTTGTCCGTCCGAGGGAGTTCCATGCTGTCGCCGTCCACCGTCGTCCCCGCCCGCGCCCTGCTGCTGGACATGGACGGCACGCTGGTCAACTCCGACGCCGTGGTCGAACGCTGCTGGCGCCGGTGGGCCGCGACCCACGGGCTCGACGGCGACGCCGTGATGAAGGTCGTCCACGGCCGCCAGGGCTACGCCACGATGGCGGTGCTGCTCCCGGACCGCCCGATGGCGGAGAACCACGCCGACAACGCCCGCATGCTCGCCGAGGAGACCGCCGACGTCGACGGCGTGGTCCCGGTCGAGGGCGCCCCGGCCTTCATGGCCGCGCTGCAGGGCCGCCCGCACGCGCTGGTGACCTCCGCGGACGAGGCCCTCGCCCGGGCCCGCATGGAGGCCGCCCGCCTCCCGATGCCCGCCGTCATGGTCACCGCGGAGCGCGTCAGCGCCAGCAAGCCGGACCCGGAGGGCTTCCTCAAGGGCGCCGCCGAACTGGGCTTCGGCCCTGAGGACTGCGTGGTCTTCGAGGACTCCGAGGTCGGCATTGCGGCCGCGAAGGCCGCCGGCATGCGGGTGGTCGGTGTCGGCCCCCGCGCCGCGGCCCACGAGCCCACGGTCCACGTCGACACCCTCGCCCAGGTCCGCGTCGAGGCCGCCGCCGACGGGACGTTCCTGCTCCGTATCGGCTAGCGCCTCCGACCCGGGGTGCCCCTTGCGGCCCGGTGGTCGTGTGCGGGTGCGTTGTGGTTGCGGGCGGCTGCGCCGGGCTGCCCGGTGGTTGTTTGTGTGCGGGTTGTTTGCGCCTGCGGCGGGCGTCCCCCCGCCCGCCCTCCCTCCCCCAGCCTTCGGCCGGGGGGACCCCCATCCGGCGCGGTCAGTGCGGGCCTGCGCATCGTGTGCCTGGGTCGGGGCCGCGCCGGCGCACGTCCTCAGCGCTCGCGGTTTACCCCTGCAGTATTCGGCGCCGGGTTCCCCGCTCGTCGCTTCCGGGCGCACCCCGCCACACCCCCTCCCCTTGTGTGGGCGCATGACGGCCGGTGGGGGGTCAGTAAGGCACCTGCGGCAACCCCGGACCGCCTCCTCACCCCATCCGGCCGTTAGTCGTCCAAGCCGGCAGGAGGGTGTGTGGCGGGGTGCGCCCATGGGGGTCCCCCCGGCCGAAGGCTGGGGGGAGGGAGGGTGGGCGGGGGATGCCCGCCCAGGCGCACACAACCCGCACCCGCAGCAGGCCGCACCCGTAACGGACCCCCGTGCTGCCCGGCGCCGTCTGGACGTGCGCGACCTCGTGGACGTCCACATCCGCGCGATGGCCTCGCCGCAGGCCGCGGGCGAACGCTTCCTGGCCACGGGCGAGTTCCGCTGAATGGCGGACATGGCCCGCACCCTGCGCGAGGGGCTCGGTGAGGACGGCCGCAAGGTGGCCACCCGGCAGGCGGTGCCGGACCGCGCCCAGAGCCCCGTCGAGCACGGCGCGGTGTGACCCGCCCGGGGAAATCCCCGTGTGCCCTGCGCCGCCGAGGTGACATCCTGGCCGGGTGAGCGGTGTGAACGGACCCGAGATCGGCATCAGCTTCGCCTCCGCGCTGCGGCTCTTCGCCGCGGCGCCACGACGGGAGGGGCGGACCACCGTCGTCACCGACGGGGTGTCCACGCTGGGACACGTCGTGGAGTCGCTCGGCGTCCCGCTGACCGAGGTCGGCCGGCTGCTGGCGGACGGCCGCGAGGTCCCCGTCTCGTACGTCCCGGTCGCCGGCGTGCACGTCGAGGTCGAGCCCGTCAGGCGGCCGCAGTCCGTGCCGGGGGCGCCGCTGCGCTTCCTGCTCGACGTGCACCTGGGCACGCTCGCCCGGCGGTTGCGGCTGCTGGGGGTCGACGCCGCGTACGAGAGCGAGGACATCGGCGACCCCGCCCTGGCCGCCCGGTCGGCCGCCGAACGGCGGGTGATGCTCTCGCGGGACCGCGGCCTGCTGCGCCGCCGGGAACTGTGGGCGGGCGCCTACGTCTACAGCGACCAGCCCGACGAGCAACTGCGCGACGTGCTCGGCCGGTTCGCCCCCGTCCTGGAGCCCTGGACGCGCTGCACGGCGTGCAACGGGCCGCTGCGGGAGGCCGACAAGGACACCGTGTGGGAGAAGCTGGAGCACGGCACCCGGCGCAGCTACGACGTGTTCGCGCAGTGCGTCGTCTGCGAGCGCCCGTACTGGCGCGGCGCGCACCACGCCCGGCTGGACGCGATCGTCCGGGACGCGGTGGGCGAGTTCGGCGGCGGCTCCGCCGTGCCGTCGGGGGCCGGGGGTTCCTGAGGGTCGCGGGCGGCTCCGGCGTCCCGCGGTGGGGACAAGTGCCCCGAAGGCCCACAAGCCGCGGCAACTGTGAGCCATGGCACAGCGCTTGCACTTCACGATTCGTCCCATCGGCTACTCACCGGTAGAGGCCGTCGCTACGGTACTGCGCAACCGGTTCCGCCGAGCGGAACGTAGTCGTACGGGCGCGTAGCGTGTCCCGCGCGGCGGGATCCGGCTGTCCACCGTCCGAGCAGCCTGGAGAGTGCATGCGTCGCCGTCCCGGCAGCCGCACAATCCGCACCCGGATCCTCGCCCTGGTGCTGATCCCCGTCGTCGTCCTCGTCTCACTGTGGACCTTCGCCGTGGTCTCGGTGACGGGCGAACTGCGCGACCTCATCCGGCTGCAGGCCGTCTACGTCCACTACGGGACCCCGGTCGACACCGCCGTCGGCCAGATCCAGGTCGAACGGCGGCTGTCCGCCGCGTACCTGGCCTCCGGGAGCAGCCGGAGCGCGCTGGCCGACCTCACCGGGCAGCAGCGGCACACCGACGAGGTGATCGCCGCGATGCGCGCGGCGATCGGCGACCGGGGCGAGCGCGGTGACCTCAGCGCCGGCCAGAGCCGGGTGCTCACCCGGGCGCTCGCCGCCGTGGACCGGCTGCCCGCGCTGCGCCGCGACGTCATCGCCGGGCGGATCGACTGGGCGCGCGCCGTGGACCGCTACACCGACGTCGTCCTGCCCACCTTCGAGGTGCAGACCGGCCTGACCGCCCTGCAGAACGGGCAGCTGGCCCGCGAGGCGCAGAACGTCGCCGGGCTCGTCCGGGTGCGCGAGTTCGTCTCCCACGAGGACGCGCTGGTGACCGGAGGACGGGTCGCGGGCGGCTTCACCACCGACCGGTTCCGCCGGCTGGCCGCCACGATCGAGGACCGCCGGGTCTTCCAGCGCACCTACGTACCGCCCCTTCCCGCCGACTCGCGCGCCCTCTTCCGGGAGTTCGAGCGCGGGCCGCTCTACCGGTCCCTGGTCGAGGGCGAGGACGCCCTGCTCCGGGCCGGCGCGACCGGCACCGGCAAGGTGCTGGTGAGCGCGTCGTGGCGGCGGACCATGGACGACGCCGTCCGCAGGTACATGCTGCTGTGCACCGACGCGGCGAAGAACGCCGCCGCCCGCGGCCGGGACTTCGCCCGGCGGGAGCTGCTGTACGCGGGTGCCGCGGGCGGCGCGGGACTGCTCGGCGTGGGACTGTCCCTCTGGTTCTCCGTCCGCACCGGGCGCCGGATCACCCGGCGGCTGGAGGAACTGCGGGACGCCGCCGACACCCTGGCGGTGCGCCAGCTCCCCGAGGTGACCCGGCGGCTGGGCGCGGGCGAGCAGGTCGACGTGGCCGCCGAGGCGCCGCCGCTCGCCTTCGGGCGGCCGGAGGACGACGGCTCCGACAGCGCGGGCCCGGACGAGATCGGGCAGGTCGGCCGCGCGCTGAACGCGGCGCGCCGGGCCGCGGTCGAGGCGGCCGTCCGGCAGGCCGACCTGCGGCGCGCGATGTCGGCGCTGTTCCTCAACATCGCCCGCCGCAACCAGGCGCTGGTGCACCGCCAGCTGAAGCTCGTCGACACCCTCGAACGGCGCACCTCCGACCCCGACGCGCTCGCCGAGCTGTTCCGCATCGACCACCTCACCACCCGCATGCGCCGCCACGCCGAGGGCCTGATCATCCTCTCCGGGGCCGCGCCGGGACGCGTCTGGCGCAAGCCGGTGCCGATCGTCGACGTCGTCGGCGCGGCGGTCGGGGAGGTCGAGGAGTACGCGCGCGTGGTGGTGCCGCCCATGCCGGAGGTCGGCGTGGTCGGCGAGGCCGTGGTCGACCTGATCCACCTCATCGCCGAACTGGTCGAGAACGCCACGGTGTTCTCCCCACCGCGCACCCAGGTGACCATGCGGGTCGGCGAGGCCGCGCACGGCTTCGCCCTGGAGATCGACGACCGCGGCCTCGGCATGGACGCCGACGAGCTCGAACAGGCCAACGCCACGCTCCGGCACGCGGAGGACTTCGACCCGGCGCGCAGCGAACGGCTCGGCCTGTACGTCGTCGGCCGCCTCGCCCACCGGCACGGCGTCGAAGTGACGCTCACCCGCTCCCCGTTCGGCGGCACCACGGCGGTGGTCTTCCTGCCGGGGCCGGTGCTGGCGCCCGTCACCGCCGGGGCGGGTACGGAGTCCGGGCCGGAGCCCGTGGCGACCGCCGCCGGGGCCCGGGCGGTGACCGCGGGGAGCGCGCCGGGCGACGGGGCCGTGGCGGAGCCGTCCGGCCCGCTGCCGCGGCGCAGGCGTGAGCCGGCCACGCGGGCGGTGCCCGGGCCGGTCCCGGCCGTGCCCACGGCTCCCGGGACCGGCGCGGCGGCGGCGCTGCCCACACGGGTGCGCCAGGCGAACCTGGCCCCGCAGTTGCGCGCCGGGGCGGACGATCCGGAGGCCGGGCGCGAGGTCACCGGCGCCGGCCTGTCGCCGGAGCAGATGGGGGCGATCTTCGGGGCCTTCCAGCGAGGGCTGAACCGGGGACGCGACGGTGCGGGAGAAGGAGGGGCAGGGACATGACTGACGCCGAGCCGTCCGGCACGGCACATCCCGAGGACGCCGGGGCCGCCGAGGGTCTGGACTGGCTGCTGGACGACCTGGTGGACCGCACGGATCACGTGCGCCAGGCCGTGCTGCTGTCCGGGGACGGGCTGGCGACGGCCTCATCCAAGGGGCTGACCGGCAAGGACGTCGACCATCTGGCCGCGGTGTGCTCCGGTTTCAACGGCCTGGCCAAGTCGGCCGGCCGGTCGTTCGCGGTGGGCGGGGTCCGCCAGGTCATGGTGATGCTGGACGACGCCTACCTGTTCGTCACCCCGGCCGGCGAGGGCAGTTGCCTGGCGGTCCTGTGCGCCTCGGGCGCGGATGTCGGGCAACTGGCCTACGAGATGGGCCTGCTCGTCAAGCGCACCGGACGGCACCTGGCCACTCCCGCCCGCGCGGCGGACGATCCGGGCGAGGAGTGACCCGGCGCGCCGAGGGCGGCGAGGACCGCTGGTACGACGAGGAGTCCGGCCCGATCGTCCGTCCGTACACCGTGACCGGGGGCCGTACTCGCCCCGACACGGAGCGCTCCTTCACGCTGATGGACCGGGTCCGGGCCCTGGACGAGCCCACGGGCCCGCGGGCGCACGGGCTGGTCGACCACGCGCGCGCCTCCCTGCTGGAGCTGCTGCGCCGTCAGGGGCCGCTGCCCCTGGTGGAGCTGGCGGCCGACGCCGACCTCCCGGTCACCGTGGTGCGCGTCGTGCTCGGTGACCTGGTCGACGCCGGGCTCGCCCGGGTGGACCCGCCGCCGGCCGCCGCCGGGCGGCCCGACGCGGATCTGCTGCGCGAGGTGATCCGCGGGCTGCGCGCCCTGTGAGGGCGGGTCCCCCGCGCCGGCCCGCGGGGGAGGAGGCGCGGATCCGGTGCGGTCCGACCTCTAGACATGACGTGTCCATGTCGCCAACCTGTTACCTGCCGCTCGTCCGGCAGAAACGTCCCAGCAGAAGGATGGCCGACGGTTCCAGCGGCCAAACACCCCCACACCCAAGGGAGTTCCCTATGTCCCGGATACGCAGTGCTCTCGCGCGGCGCAGTGTCTACGCGCGTCGACGCCTGGGTCTCCTCGTGGCGCTCACCAGCCTGTTCGCCGGCTTCGCGACCCTGAACGGCCCCACCGCCCAGGCGGCGCTCCCCACCCCCGTCAGCGCCGCCACCGCCCGTACCTACCTGGCCTCGCTCAGGGTCGCCACCGAGAACCGCACCGGATACAACCGCGACCTGTTCCCCCACTGGATCACCATCAGCGGCGCCTGCAACACCCGTGAGACGGTGCTCAAGCGCGACGGCAGCGGCGTGGTCACCGACTCCTCCTGCGCCGCCACCAGCGGCAGCTGGTACTCCGTCTACGACGGCGCCACCTGGACCGCCGCGTCCGACCTCGACATCGACCACCTCGTGCCCCTCGCCGAGGCCTGGGACTCCGGCGCCTCCGCCTGGACCACCTCCCAGCGGCAGGCCTTCGCCAACGACCTCACCCGCCCGCAGCTCATCGCCGTCACCGACAACGTGAACCAGGCCAAGGGCGACCAGGACCCGGCCACGTGGATGCCGTCCCGCACCGCGTACGCCTGCACCTACGTGCGCGCCTGGGTCCAGGTGAAGTACTACTACAACCTGGCGGTCGACTCCGCCGAGAAGAGCAAGCTCAGCAGCGTCCTCAGCGGCTGCTGACGGTGCGTCCCGGCCCCGCCCGGCCGCCGGGACCGCGGCCCGGGCGGGGCCGGGAACTCACGCCTTCCCTCCGACGTCCACAACTCACGACGACGGAGGGAAGGCCGACCGCCATGGCAGAACTGCGCCTGGGCCCGCTGCTGAGATACGTGGACGAGGACACGGCCACCGTGTGGGTCGAGGCGGACCGCCCCGCCACGGCGACCGTCGCCTGCGAGGACGGGGCCACCGGCAGCGAGCGCACCTGGCAGATCGCGGGCCACCACTACGCGATCGTCACCGTGACGGGGCTGCGCCCCGGCACCTCCACGCCCTACCGCGTCCTCCTCGACGGGCAGCAGGTCTGGCCGCTGCCCGGCTCCCCGTACCCGCCCAGCACCATCCACACCGCCGGGCACGACGGGGACGGCGGGGAGGACGGACAGCCGCTGCGCGTCGCCTTCGGCTCCTGCCGCTGGGCCGCGCCGCCCCCGGACGAACCCGACCCCATCGGCCCCGACGCGCTGGACACCCTCGCCCACCACATCGGCTCCGGCGACGCGCCCCGCCCCGACCTCCTGCTGCTGCTCGGCGACCAGATCTACGCCGACGAGACCTCCGCGGCCACCCGCCGCTGGCTCGCCCGGCGCCGCGACCTGGACGAGCCGCCCTGGGACCAGGTCGCCGACTACGAGGAATACACCCACCTTTACTACGAGTCCTGGCTCGACCCGGACATCCGCTGGCTGCTGTCCACGGTGCCCAGCTGCATGATCTTCGACGACCACGACGTCATAGACGACTGGAACACCTCCCACACGTGGCGCAACACCATGCGGGAGACGGCCTGGTGGCACGAGCGCGTCACCAGCGGCCTCACCTCGTACTGGGTCCACCAGCACCTCGGCAACCTCACCCCCGCCGAACTCGCCGCCGACAAGCTCCTCGCCGCGGTGCGCGCCGCCGAGGACGGCACGGAGACCCTGCGCGCCTTCGCCGCACGCGTGGAGGCCGACCCGGCGCACACCCGCTGGAGTTACCGCCGCGACCTCGGACGCACCCGCCTGCTCATGGTCGACTCACGCGCCGCCCGCGTCCTGGACGAGCACGACCGCGCCATGCTCGACCCGGCGGAACTCGACTGGCTGCGCCAGAACGTCCGCCCCGACGGCAGCTTCGACCACCTGCTCATCGGCACCTCCCTGCCCTGGCTCCTCCCGCACGCCGTCCACGACGCGGAGGCGTGGAGCTCCGCCCTCTGCGGCGGCAGCCGCGGCCACCGCTGGACGCACCGCGGCGAACGCCTGCGCCAGGCCGGCGACCTCGAACACTGGTCGGCCTTCCCCGACTCCTTCGACGCCCTCGCCGGGCTCCTCACCGACGCCGCCGACGCCCCCGAGGCCCCCGCCACGATCTGCGTCCTGTCCGGCGACGTCCACCACGCCTACACCGCCGAGGCCCACCGGCCCGGCACGCCGCTGCGCTCCCGTCTGCTGCAACTGACCTGTTCGCCGGTCCACAACACGATCCCCGGCTTCATGCGCCTCGCCTTCCGCTTCGCCTGGACGGGCCCCGCCCGGCTCATCGGCCGCGCCCTCGCCCGTCACGGCCGCGCCGGCACCCCGTCGTTGCGCTGGCGCAAGACGGGCGGCCCATGGTTCGGCAACCAGCTCATGACCCTGTCCCTGCGCGGCCGCGCCGCCGCGCTCCGGCTGGACCAGACCCGGGCCCCCAAGGGGACGGCACGGCGGGCGGAGTTGGTGACGGTGATGGACACCCACCTCACGACGGACTGAGCAGGGACGCGTAATCCGAGCAGAGGGCCCCGCGCGGCGCGCGGGGCCCTCCGCCGTGGTGCGTGCACCGGATCAGAAGGTGCTGGTGCTGTTGAACCTCGCGGTGGACCAGCGGTAGCCGAGGACGGTGAGGCCGGCGCACCAGGCGGCGGCGATCCACCCGTTGTCGCCGATGCCGGTGCCCAGGAGGAGGCCACGGAGGGTCTCGATGGCGGGGGTGAAGGGCTGGTACTGGGCGATGGGCCGGAACCAGCCGGGCATGGAGTGCAGGGGCACGAAGGCGCTGGACAGCAGGGGGAGCAGGATCAGGGGGGTGGCGTTGTTGCTGGCGGCCTCGGCATTGGGGCTGACCAGGCCCATGCCGACGGCGATCCAGGTCAGTGCGGTGGCGAAGCCGACGAGCAGGGCCAGGGCGGCGAGCCATTCCAGGGGGGTGGCGTGGGTGGAGCGGAAGCCGATGGCGACGGCGACGGCGGCGACGAGGACGACGCTGAGGACGGATTGCAGGACGCTGCCGATGACGTGTCCGACGATCACGGAGCCGCGGTGGATGGCCATGGTGCGGAAGCGGGCGATGATGCCTTCGGTCATGTCGTTGGAGACCGAGACGGCGGTGCCGATGGTGGTGCTGCCGATGGTCATCAGGAGCAGGCCGGGGACGAGGTAGGCGATGTAGGCGGAGCGGTCGGGGGTGCCGCCCGCGATGCCGGCGCTCATGGTGTCGCCGAAGACGTAGACGAACAGCAGGAGCAGCATGATCGGGGTGAGGAGGAGGTTGAGGGTCAGGGAGGGGTAGCGGCGGGCGTGCAGGAGGTTGCGGCGCAGCATGGTGGAGCAGTCGCGCAGGGCGTGGGTCGATGTGCTCATCGCAGGGCCTCCGTGGGCTGGTGGGGGACGGTGGCGGTGTCGCCGGTGAGGGCGAAGAAGACGTCGTCGAGGTCGGGGGTGTGGACGGTCAGCTCGTCGGCGTGGACGGCGGCGGCGTCGAGCCGGTCCAGGAGGGTGCGCAGGTCGCGTTGGCTGCCGTCGCTGGGCAGTTGCAGGGTCAGGGCGTCGTCGTCGCGGGCCGCGCCGGGCAGGGCGGTGGCGGCGTGGTGGTAGGCGGTGGGGTCGGTGAAGCGCAGCCGGATGTGGCCGCCGGGGATGAGGCGTTTGAGTTCGTCGGGGGTGCCTTCGGCGGCGATGGTGCCGTTGTGGAGGACGGCGATCCGGTCGGCGAGTTCGTCGGCCTCCTCCAGGTACTGGGTGGTGAGGAAGACGGTGACGCCGCCGGTGACGAGTTCGCGGATGATCTGCCACATGGTGTGGCGGGAGCGGGGGTCCAGGCCGGTGGTGGGTTCGTCCAGGAAGATGATGCGGGGGTTGCCGACCAGGGTCATGGCGATGTCCAGGCGGCGTTTCATGCCGCCGGAGTAGGTGGCGGCTGGCTTGCCGGCGGCCTCGGTGAGGTCGAAGCGTTCCAGCAGCGCGGCGGCCACCCGCCGTCCCTCGGCCTTGGACAGGTGGTGCAGGTCCGCCATCAGCAGCATGTTCTCCTCGCCGGTGATCAGCCCGTCGACGGCGGAGAACTGCCCGGTGACCCCGATCGCGGCACGCACCGCCTGCGGATCGCCGGCCAGGTCGTGGCCGGCGACCTGGGCCTGCCCGCCGTCGGCGGCGATGAGCGTGGACAGGATCTTCACCGCGGTGGTCTTCCCCGCCCCGTTCGGACCCAGCAACGCGAACACGGATCCGGCCGGGATGCGCAGGTCGATGCCGTCGAGCACGGTCTTGTCGCCGTAGGACTTGCGCAGACCGATGGCGGAGATGGCGGCGGGTGAGGCGTGACGGTCACCTTGCCTGGGCGTGGGCATGACAGATGAAGGCATGGGGCCCTCCATTCGAAGGCTGAAGTGGGTGGGGGCCGGCGCGGGTCGGGGTCGTGGTGCTCAGACCCGGGCACGGCGGATGTCGATGTTGCCCCAGCGGGTCCGGGCGTGGACCTCGACGGTGTCCTCGGTCGCCTCCGGGGTCCCGGACGCGGTGAGCGTGTTGCGGACCTGCCCGCGCTCGGAGCTGACGTCGAGCCAGGCGGCGGTGCCCTCGCGGACGCCGACCTCGATGGCGCCGTAGGAGGTCTCCAGCTGGACGGTGCCGCGGGCGACCTCGGCGACGCGCAGGTTGCCGTGGGCGACGGTGGCCGTGACCGAGCTCTCGGCACGCTCGACGTCGACGTTGCCGTGGGCTCCGCGCACCCGCAGTTCGCCGAGCGCGGCGCCGACGGTCGTGGTGCCGTGCGAGTTCTTCAGGACGGCGGGACCGTCGAGGGTGCCGACGCGCAGGCTGCCGGAACTGGTGGTGATCTCGGCCGTGCCCTCGATCCGGTCGACGGTGATCGAGCCGTGGGAGGCGGTCAGCTGCAGCGGGCCGGTCGTGTCGAAGCGGACGTCGTTGGACGAGGTCTTCACCCGGACCTCGCCGAGCCGGCCCTCGCCGAGCACCTGGGTCCAGGAACCGGTCACGTTGACGCGCGAGCCCGTGGGCAGTTCGACCGTCACGTCGACGGCGCCGCTGGGCCCGATGAGGTAGCGCTCCTTGGTCCTGACGGTGAGGGCGCCGTTCGCGTAGGTGACCTCGGTCTGGCCGGCCGCCCGGACGTCCTTGTCCCGCTTCGGGTCGCGGGGCAGCACCTCGACGACGGTGTCGGGGCGGTCGCCCGCGGCGAACCGGATGGAACCGGCGCCGACGTGGGCGGTGACGGAGATCGGTTCGGGGGTGTCGAAAGAAGGCATGGCTGTCCCGTCCTCTTGGGTCTTGGGGTCGTCCCCGCTGGTGGGACGTGGTGTGGGTGACGTGGAGCGGGTGCGGGTGCGGGCGGGCCCGGCTAGCGCACCCAGCCCGTGAAGCTCTGTCCGATGGTGCGGGTCTTCTCCGTCGTACGCTGCTGCGGGCCGCCGTCGACCGCGGCCGACACGGCCCGTACCAGCCACGCGTTGACCGACAGGCCCTCGCGGTTGGCGGCCTCCTCGGCGCGGGCCTTGAGGTGCGCCGGCAGGCGCAGGTTGACGCGTGCGGTGCCTCCCTCGTCGCCCTCGGCCGGGGCGGGGGCCGGGGCCTTGAGCGGTTCGACGGGCGCGTCCACCCGGTCCGCGGGGCCGCCGCCGGTGGGCGGCAGCGTCACCACGAAGTCGGGGTCCAGCCCGCGCAGCCGTACGTCGACCGAGCCGGGGGCGAGTTCTCGGGTGATCTCGTCCATCGCGGCGGAGAGCACGTTGAGCATGGTCAGGCGGGTCGCCGACTCCAGCGGAGCGGTGAGCCGCTCGGCCAGCTCGCGGGCATCCTCCCCGCCGGCTTCGGCGGCCACCGCGAGTTCACGGCGGAGGGTGTCGACATACGGGGTGAGGTCCATGACGTCATAGTGGCACCACTATGGCGCCATGCGCAAGCCTGAAGGGTGCCGCATGGTGCCCACCCTGTGGTGTAGCCGCTCTGACCTGGTGAAACGTGATGACGGTGGCCTGAGCCATGATGACGCCACATGTGCGCGATGTGCCATGGATGGCGCTGGATGGTGCTACGTGGCGCCAGATGGTGCTACGTGGCGCCAGATGGTGCCACCAGGTAGTGCCAGGTGGCGCCAAGAGCTGACCCCGCCGGTACGCCCGCCCCGCGATCAGCCCGCGCGCTCCAGGGTGACGGTGCTGCGCACAGGCGTGGCCCGCCACATGGCGGCCAACTGCGGGTAGGACCGGATCAGGCGGAGCGTCTCCGCGAGCGCGGCGGTCCTGGGCGCGCCGATGGCGTGGTGGTCGAATCCGGTGTCCTGGAGGCCCAGGTCGTCCAGTTCGGCCCACGCCGGATCCTCGGCGCAGCAGAGCTGCAGCTCAACCTCCCAGTACCCGGGTTGCCGGTGGGGGTCGTTGCGGTTGCCGCCGGTGTCGTGGACCGCGAGCAGCCGCCCGAACGAGAGCGCGGGCAGGTCGTCGTTCCAGTCCCACCGGCCCCATGCGGCGATGAAGCCGTCGCCGTCGGCCTCCTCGACGCCCTCGACCTCGATGGCGAGGAACTCGGCGAACGACTGCCAGGCCGCGTCGACGTCGTGGACCGCGCCGGGCGCGGCGCCGTGGCGGCGCAGGATCCGGGCCAGGGCCTCGTCGGCGGATCGCCAGGGGATGGGCACCGGGGGCGCTATCCCTCGTGCTCGTCGAGCCAGAGGACGATCCCGGTCACACCGCCCAGGATGGCCGCGACGCCGGCGCGGACGGCCGCGGCGCAGCGGGCGGGGGTGAAGGTGGCGGGGTCGTACGTCGAGGACATGCCCAGACCCTCACCGCGGAACGACGCGCCGGACCAGTCGACGGCGGTGACGTTGGCGGTGGGCTCGGCCAACTCCGCGCCCACCACGAGGAACTGCTGGGAGAGGTGGTTCGGGGTGACCGTGGCGAGGGGGTCGATCAGGTCGTTGCCGGCGCTGACGATGAGGTCCGGATGCATGTCGAGGGCCCGGGTGACGTCGGACAGGAGGTCGGCGGGGTGGTCGGTGACGACCGTCCTGAGGTCGACGTGCTCGGCCTCGGCCCACTCCTTGACCGCGGTCGCCAGCGCCTTGGCGGGGCGGTCGTCGCCCGCGGTCAGCAGGACGACGCGGTAGCCCTCCGAGGGGTGGACCCCGGACCAGGAGCCGGGGCGCGGGGTGGCCGTGGCCTCGGGGGCGGGCGGGGCGGCGCGGTCGACGAACCCGGGGCCCGGGGTGCCGACGGCGCTGGGGCTGGGGTGCGGGTGTGACCAGTCGTCGCCGGAGCCGCATCCGGTGAGCAGCGCGGCGGCCGCGGCCAGGGTGGCAGCGGCGCGAAGCGGGGGGCGCAAGGCGATCGACCTCCGGGTGGTGACAGGTGGTGCCGCCCCCATCCTGCAATCCCGTTCCCGTCGTCTCATCCGGGGGGGCGCCGTTGTCGAACTTGTTTTCTCACGATTCGCCGACCGGCCGGTTCCGGTTCACCCGTGACGTGCACGGTGCAGTGGCAACCTGAAGGAGCCACATGTCACATCGCGTCCGCCGCACCCTCGTCGGGATCACCGCGGCGGTGATCGCCTTCCTGGGTCTCGGGCAGCAGTCCGCGCTCGCGCACGGCTTCACCTCGACCGTGTACGTGGACGTCGCCCCGGCCGACGGAGGCCGCATACGGACCACGCTGCAGCTCGAGTACGACCTCTTCGTCGTGTCCGCCGCCGACTACCAGCACGACGACACCCTCTTCCGCGAAGGGACCGCCGCGTTCGACGCCGGCGACGCCACCGCCCAGGCCGCGGCGCTGGAGGCGCACGCGACGTCGGCCGTCGCGTACGCCACCGGGCGTTTCACGGTGAGTTCCGACGGCAAGGCCTGCACCCCCGCCCAGGCCGGAGGCTTCACGATGGGCCGCCGGGAGGGCGTGCCGTACGCCACCCTCCGCCTGGACTGGAACTGCCCGCAGGGCGAGGACCGCGAGGTGCGCAGCGGGCTGTTCCCCGATTCCGAGGGCTACGTCAAGGGCACCAAGACGATCGTCACGTACGCGGTCGACGGCAGTTCCGGCAGTGCCGCGCTCGACGCCGAGCACCCGTCCTTCTCCATCGGCCAGTCCTGGTACGAGCGGTTCTGGGAGTTCTTCCGCCTCGGCGCCGAGCACCTGCTGACCGGGATCGACCACATCCTGTTCCTGCTCGCCCTGATCGCCGGATCGCGGCGGCCGCGCGAGATCGTGCTGGCGGCCACCAGCTTCACCCTGGCGCACTCGGTGACGTTCATGCTCGCCGCGCTGGGCGTGGTCGACGTGCCCGCGCGCATCGTCGAGCCCGTCATCGCGCTGTCGATCGCCGTGGTCGCCGGCTGGTACCTGTGGCGGATCTGGCGGCGCGGTGACCACGCGACCGACCTCGAGGCCGCCGGGCAGGGGCATTTCAGCCTGGACCGGGCCGGATGGACCCGCCTCGGCGTGGTGTTCTGCTTCGGCCTGGTGCACGGCCTCGGCTTCGCGGGCGCGCTGGGGATCGACGAGGCGTGGTCGTGGACCCTGCTGTGGTCCCTGCTGGTGTTCAACGTCGGCATCGAGGCCGTCCAGCTGGCCATCATTGCCGTCGTCTTCCCGCTGCTGCTGGTGCTGCGCCGCCGGTCGGCGCGGGCCGGGCTCTGGACCACGGGCGCGATTTCCGCGGGGGTGTCCGTCATGGGGCTGGTGTGGTTCGTGCAACGAGTGTCCGGATTCTGAGACTACGTCCAGGACACGTGTGAAGTTCAACTATCTCGGGGCTCGCATTTATGTTCGCTTTACCTGCCGAGGTGAGCGTGGGGGTCTCCACTCGATGCACACGATTCGTGCACAGAAGGAAAAGACAAAAATGAGATCGAGCAACTCCTCGCGGACCTCCGGGTCCGCGCGGCGCCGTGTGGCCACCGGGGCCACCGCGGCGTTCCTCGGCCTGACGGTTGCCCTTGGCAACGGGCTGGTCACCTCGGCGTCCGCCGCCGACACCGCCACCCTCAGCGGCATCGTCCTCGGTGTCGGCGCCAACGAGGCCCAGCGCACCGTGACCTGGTACTCCTCCGCCGACACGGCGCAGCAGATCCAGCTCGCGCCGACCGCGCAGGTGGCCGACGGCCAGTTCCCGGCCGGTGCCGCCACCTTCGACGCCATCGGCGCGGCGAACATCGCCTCCAGCGGCGGCTACAACCGCCACGCGACGATCACCGGCCTGAAGGAGAACACCCAGTACTCCTACCGCGTCGGCAGCGAGGGCAACTGGTCCTCCACGTACTCCTTCAAGACGCAGGACTTCGAGGGCGAGTACGACTTCCTGTTCTACGGCGACCCGCAGATCGGCGCGTCCGGCAACCTGGCCGCCGACCAGGCCGGCTGGCAGGACACGGTCGACGTCTCGCTGCGGGCCAACCCGAACGCCGAGATCCTGGTGTCGGGCGGTGACCAGGTCGAGACGGCCAACACCGAGTCCCAGTGGAACTCCTTCCTCGCCCCCGACGGACTGCGCCAGTACCCGTGGGCCGCCACCATCGGCAACCACGACGTCGGCGGCAAGGCCTACGAGCAGCACTTCACCACCCCGAACACCGACCGCTCGGCCCCGTACTACGACAACGGGAACCCCGCGGGCACCAAGTCGGGCGGTGACTACTGGTACATCTACAAGGACGTGCTGTTCATCGACCTGAACAGCAACAGCTACAACTCCGCCAACGGCGGCGGTGACGCGGCGCACGTCAACTACGTGACCGACGTCATCAACAAGCACGGCAACGAGGCCAAGTGGAAGGTCCTCGTCTACCACCACGCGATCTACTCGCCGGCCTCGCACGCCAAGGACGGCGACAACAAGCAGCGTCGTCAGGACTTCCCGACCACGTTCTCCAAGCTCGGCGTGGACCTGGTCCTGCAGGGCCACGACCACAGCTACTCCCGCAGCTACCTGATCAAGAACGGTGAGAAGGAGAACCCGGCCGAGCAGCCTGGTGCCTCCGACGTGTACCCGGGTCCCGGCGGCGTCCTCTACGTGACGGCCAACTCCGCCTCGGGCTCGAAGTACTACGACATCACCAAGCCGGACAGCAGCGGCACCAGCGGCGCGGGCAACGGCGCCGACCCGCTGAACCCGGACAACTACTGGTACAACTCGGTCCAGAACCAGGAGCACGTCCGCACCTACGTCAAGGTCCAGGTGCGCAACGACAAGCTCGTCGTCGAGAACGTCCGCAGCGCCGCCAACGGCGCCGACCAGCCGGTCGGTTCGCACGTCGACGACGTCACGGTGCACCCGTACCACGGGGACAAGCAGGACCTGCAGGTCAACGTCCCCAACCCGGCTCCGGGTGAGTTCGGCTGGACGATCGACGGCTACAACGGCCTGGTGGACCTCGGTACCGCCAAGGAGCAGAACGGCGACCACTTCGTCGCGGGCGGCAAGATCAACCCGATCCTCGTCTCCGACAGCCGCCGTTCGCTCGCCCCGTGGTCGATCTCGGCCAACGTGGGCGACTTCAAGGACGCCGACAAGACGTTCTCCGGCTCCTACCTCGGCTGGACGCCGTACGTCCTGGACGGCGGCGCCGGTGCCGCGGCCGGTGACCCGGTGGCCTCCGGTTACGACGACCACGGCCAGGGCCTGTCCGTCTCGCGTGGCCTCGGCTCCGCCGAGCAGGGCCACCCGCGGGGTTCCGCCAAGCTCGGCGCCGACCTGGATCTGAAGATCCCGGACAGCGTCGAGAAGGGCGGCTACCGCGCCACCCTCACGATCACTGCGCTGAGCAGCTGACCGTACCCGTTTGACGGCGGGGCAGGCACCGTCGGTGCCTGCCCCGCCTCCCGCTCCAGGAGAACCCCGACATGCACCCGTCCGCACCGCGCCGCACGACGCCCCTCGCCCGCACCGCCGTCCTGGTCCTGCTCGCGGCCCTCGCCCTCGTGGGCCTCCACGCCGGCCCCGCCCGTGCGGCCGACGGCGACGTCACCTGGACGGTCAGGACGGCCGCGAACGGGTTCGGCAACGACCGGTCCAGCTACAGCTACACCGCGAACCCCGGCGGACAGGTCAAGGACGCCATGGTCGTGGCCAACCGCAGCACCTCCGCGCTGCGGCTCGCGCTCTACGCCGCCGACGGCTACACCACCGACACCGGGCAGCTCGACCTGCTCACCAAGGACAAGAAGTCCGTCGGGATCGGCGCCTGGGTCCACGCCGACCGCGACAGCGTCGAGATCAAGCCCGGCAAGACCGCCGAGATCCCCTTCACCGTCACCGTTCCGGACAACGCCACCCCCGGCGACTACGTGGGCGGCATCCTGACCTCGCTCAAGCAGTCCGACGAGGCCCAGGGCATCAACGTGGACCGGCGCCTGGGCATCCGGGTCAAGCTGCGGGTCAGCGGGGAGCTCAAGCCGAAGCTCGCCGTCGAGGACCTCCACCTCGACTACGACGGCCCGGCCGGCCCCTTCGCCTCGGGCGACGCCACCGTCACGTACACGATCCACAACACCGGCAACGCGATGCTGTCGGCCCGCCAGTCCGTCTCGGTGGCCGGCCCGTTCGGATGGCTGCGGGCGAAGGCCGGCGACATCCCCGCGCCGCCGGAGCTGCTCCCCGGCGAGAGCTGGAAGGTGAAGGTGCCCGTCCACGGCGTCGCACCCGCCGTCCGCCTCACCGCGACCGCCACCCTCACCCCGATGCTCACCGACGCGTCGGGCTCGATCACCCCGCTGGACCCGGTCGAGGCCACCGCCCACGGCTGGGCCGTGCCCTGGGTGCTGGTCCTGCTGATCGTCCTCCTCGCCGCGGCCGTCGCCGCCGCGATCGTCCTCACCCGCCGCGGCCGCACGCGGCGCAAGCAGCGCGAGGACACCCGCGTCCGGGACGCCGTGGAGAAGGCGCTCCGCGACAAGGAGACGCAGAAGGGCTGACCCCGGGCCGTCAGTCCGCGAGGACGGCGGGGCCCCGGGGCCATGAGGCCTCCCGCCCCGCCGCCAGGACCCGAAGACGCGCCGGAGCCGGGCCGACGGCCGCCGGGTGGTCTTCCGCCCGTTCGGTCGACGCCCGGCACCCGTGCGGGAGGGGCCCGCCGCGTCAGAGGATGTACTCCCCGAGCGCGTAGCCCTTCCGCTCCGTGATGAGCTCGATCCTGAGCCCGTTGGGGTCGGCCAGGAACATGCTGTCCGCGACCTCGGTGGGGAAGGACGCGTACGGCAGGCCCCGCTCGTCGAGGCGGGCCTTGACCATGTCGTAGGCCTCCTGCGTGACCGCGAGGGCGACGTGGTGGCCGCCGCCCACCGTCTCCGCGTAGTCGGGGTGGGGGTGGCCCGGGAAGTCGAAGAAGGCGAGCATGTTCTCGCCGCCCATGTCGAAGAAGAAGTGGGTCGATCCGCGGTAGTCGCGGTTCTCGATCAGGTCCACCAGCGGAAGCCCCAGTACGTCCCGGTAGAAGAGGATGGTCTCCTCGACGTCCCGGGCGATGAACGCGGCGTGGTGGACCCCCTGGGTGGTGGGTGCCGGGCGTTCCTCGGCCGGGAGGAGATAACGGTCCCTCAGTTCCGCCTGGCGCTCCAGGATCGCCTGCAGCTCCTCGCCGTGCGGCTGTGCCATGGTCGTGACTCCTCATCCTGGGGGCGGCGCGGACGGGCCCCGGGGCGACGGTATTGGGCCCGCCCTGCTCCCATCATCGCTTGACGTGTCAAGCAAACATAGAGGCATTTATTTGACACGTCAAGGATTCGGGAAGGGGTCCCGGCTTCCGGCAGGCCGAGCGGCAGGGGGGCGGGCGCCTCGGCCCGTCCATGTCCGCGCCCGGTTCCCGACACCTGTGGGCAAGGACGCAGGATCAAGGTCTCCAGGTAGTTGTATCTCCCAACCGGAGGTTTTGAGCCATGTCCTCAGTGTCCCGGAGAGACTTCCTCGGCACCGCCGCGACCGTCGCCGGCGCGGCCGCCATCGGCGCCACGCTGCCCGGCGTGAGCGCCGCCGCGACCCCCGCCCAGGCCGGGCCCGTCCCGCGCGGCCACGGCCACGGCCACGCGCACGGCGACATCCGCGACATCAAGCACGTCGTCGTGATCATGCAGGAGAACCGCAGTTTCGACCACTACTTCGGTGCCCTCAGGGGCGTACGCGGCTTCGGCGACCGCGCGACGATCCAGCTGCCCGGCGGCGGCTCCGTGTGGCAGCAGCCCAAGACGCCGACGGAGGGCGCCGAGACCCAGTACCCGTGGCGGCTGAGCGGCGCGAAGTCCTGGAGCGGCCCGACCCCGCCGAGCGCCGAGCTCGGCGCCGCCAACTACGGCGGCACCAGCCATGGCTGGACCGACCAGCACGGCGCCTGGTACGGCGGCCTCATGAACGGCTGGTACTACGCCAAGGGCGGTCCCACCACCCTCGGCTACCTGGACCGCAAGGACCTGCCCTTCCACTACGCCCTCGCCGACACCTACACCGTCGGCGACGCCTACCACTGCTCCGTGCTCAGCGCGACCGGCCCGAACCGCACCTACCTGTGGGGCGGCACCATCAACGCCGACAAGAAGCACGGCGACTTCACCGCCAACGACGGCGGCGACGAGCGTGGCAGGTTCCTGCCCTGGGAGTCCTACGCCGAGACGCTCCAGGAGGCCGGCGTCAGCTGGCGCGTCTACCAGTGCGCCGACGACTACGGCGACAACGGGCTGGAGTACTTCGGCACCTTCGCCAGGCTCGACCCCACCCAGGGAGGTCAGGCCGCCCCCGGCAACGTCTATTACGACAACGGCGTCAAGGACGTCCCCGAGCCGGTCACCGGCCTCGCGGGCAACGCCGACAACATCAGCGCCGCGATCCGCGCGGACGTGCTGGGCGGCACGCTGCCGCAGGTCAGCTGGGTCGTCAACAACCAGTTCTTCTCCGAGCACCCGGTCACCGCGCCCAGCAACGGCGGGTACTTCCTGCGCGGCGTCCTGGAGGCCCTCCACGCCGACCCGGACGTCTTCGACTCGACGCTGGTGATCGTCAACTACGACGAGAACGACGGCCAGTTCGACCACGTCCCGCCGCCCGTCCCCGCCCCCGGGGAGGCCGACGAGTTCGTCTCCGGCACCATGGGCCAGTACGGCGTCACCGAGCCCCTCCCGGTCGGCCTCGGCTTCCGCGTGCCGCTGCTGCTCATCTCGCCCTGGACCCGCGGCGGCTGGGTGACCTCGGAGGTCTCCGACCACACCTCGGTCATCCAGTTCCTGGAGAAGTGGACCACCGGCCTCGGCACGCCTGCCATCTGCCCCAACATCAGCGACTGGCGGCGCGAGGTGTGCGGCGACCTCACCAGCGCCCTCGACTTCGCCTCCCCCGTCTACGGGCTGCCCCACCTGCCCGACACCGGTCCGCTCGTCCCCGAGACCCGGTACACCCCGCTGCCCGGCGACAACGCGATGCCCACGCAGGAGAAGGGCACCAAGCGGGCCCGCCCGCTGCCGTACCAGCCCAGCGCCAACCTGACCGGCTTCGCCGACGGCGCGGTCGAGCTGGAGCTCGGCAACGAGGCCCCCTTCGCCACCAAGGCGAGCCACTTCTCCGTCCACAACAACCTCGGCGGGTTCCCCTCGCTGGCCGCGTACCCGGCCGCGTTCCCCGGCCAGTACACCGTCCCCGCGGGCGCGCGGGTCACCGGCACCGGCCCCGTCGGCTCCACCGCCGGCGACACCGCCTACGACCTGACGGTCACGGGCCCCAACCGGTTCCTGCGCCGCTTCACCGGCGACACCGCCGGCGCCGGCAAGGACCTCGTCGTCGAGGCCCGCTACCACGACGGCAGGGCGACCGCCCACCCGAAGCTCAAGCTGTGGCTGCGCAACGACGGCCGCAAGCCGGTGACGTTCACCGTCACGCACAACCACTACATCCACGGCGCCCCCACGAAGGTGCGGGTCGCCCCGCACGGCAAGGAGGCGTGGACGGTCAACCCGCTGGAGGTCAGCGACGGCTGGTACGACGTCACCGTCACGGCCGACTGCGACCGCACCTGGTCGCAGCGCTTCACCGGCCACCTGGAGACCGGCCGGGCCAGCGTCACCGGCTGACCTGACCTGACCTGACCTGACCTGAACGGCCGGGGACGGGCGACCGCCGTCGCCCGTGCCCGGCCGCGGCCGCGTCCGTGCCCGGCGTCCCGGCCGCGGTCAGATGACGGTGAGCGTCAGGACAGCCGTGTAGGTGCCGGGTGGCGTGCCCGTCGGCGCGTCGAGGTCCAGCCGGGCCCCCACGTCGGCGGCGCCGGGGCCGGCCCCGGTGGACGTCCTCCCGTTGCGCGGGACCGGAGAAGCGGGTACGGCCCTCCCGGGCGGCCCCTCCTGGACGCTGCGCGAGGAGGCGGACCCGGCGATCGTGTGACGCGGCCGGGCGCGGTCCGGACCGCCGGCGACGGAGGGTGACCGTGACCCCCGGGTCCTGGCCAAGGGCCGCCGGTGGGTGAACGCCCGCCCCCGGCGCCCGGAAGATTTCCCACAGCGCCCTCGCATAGCCCCTGACCTGCGAAGAAGCGCCCGCCGCGGCGCTGCGCCGCGGCGCTTTCTTTTGACTACGGGCCCCACCCGTGTCACGGTCATGTCCTCGGCGTTTGCCGCCTTGCATCACGGCGTCCCTGCCCGGTGAGCGAGAACGCGTGGGTCACGTGGCCCTCGTCCTACCGGCTCCAGGCACACGAAGCCGGTTCGACGACGGTCGGAAATGGCACGGCCGTTGTCCACCAATCTTCACGTACGAAGGAGATTGACATGCGTGCAAACATCACCGTCCGCCGGACTGTCGCCGCAGCGCTGGCGGCACCGTTGCTCGCCGTCGTCGCGGCGGGCACCGCCGACGCGGCACCACAGATCACGACCTCAGCCCTCCAGACGGCCCCGACCAGCTACGTCCAGGGCGGCGGTGGCTTCGGCGGCATCGGCGGCTTCCGCGGCAACGGGTTCTACGGCAACAACTTCTACGGCGGTTTCGTCCCCGTCGTCGTCGTCCCCGTGGCCGTCCCCGTCGGCGGCTTCGGCGGGTACTTCCCGTTCCGCTGAGGGCTCCCCGCCCCACCGACCGCGGCACACCCCGACCGGCCGGAAGTCCCGTGGCGAACCGCCGCGGGACTTCCGGCCGGCGGGCCGCCCTCGCCCCGCTCCTGTCACACCCCCACGACGGCTCCGGTCTCAGCTGTCGGCCCCCGTCCACGTGGGGCCGGTCCAGTCGACGACGAGGAGAGCACCGTGACCGTCCGGTCCAGGGAATTCAACTTCGGCATGCCGTGGGAATCGCTCTACGGGTACAGCCAGGCCGTACAGGCCGGCGACACGCTCTACATCTCGGGGCAGTTGTCCCACGACAGCGCCGGAACCTTCATCGGGACCGGCGACTTCGAGCTCCAGATGAGCACGACCCTCGACAACCTCGACCGCGTGCTGGAGCACTTCGGCGCCGGCCGCGACCAGATCGTCGAGACTACCGTCCTGGTCAGGGGCCTGCGCGACCACTTCGACACCGCCGCCCGCCTGTACGCCGCCTACTGCGGCGACCACCGCCCCACCAGCACCGTCATGGGCGTGTCCGACCTGGCCCTGCCCGACCAGCTCGTGGAGATCGGCGCGGTCGTCCGCCTCGACATCACCCACTGACCGGACACCGGACGCGGGGCTAGGATCCGGGCCATGGCCCTGACCCTGCACGACGTGGACCGGTTCGAGGCCTCCAGGCCGCGCCTGGAGGCCGTCGCCTACCGGCTCCTCGGCTCCGCGAGCGAGGCCGAGGACGCCGTGCAGGAGACCTTCCTGCGCTGGCAGGCCGTCGACGTCGACCGCATCGACGTCCCCGAGGCGTGGCTGACCAAGGTGCTCACCAACCTGTGCCTCAACCAGCTGACCTCGGCCCGGGCCCGGCGCGAGACCTACGTGGGCCAGTGGCTCCCCGAACCGCTGCTCGCCGGTGACCCGATGCTCGGCCCGGCCGACACCGCCGAACAGCGCGAATCCGTCTCGTACGCGGTCCTCGTCCTGCTGGAGCGCCTCAGCCCCAACGAGCGCGCGGTGTACGTGCTGCGGGAGGCCTTCGACTACCCGCACCGCGAGATCGCCGGGATCCTCGACATCACCGAGGCCGCCAGCCAGCAGATCCACCACCGCGCCAGGAAGCACATCGCGGACGGCAAGGCCCGCAAGGCCGGTACCGAGGTCGACGAGGCGGCCACCCGGCGGGTCGTCGAGGAGTTCCTTGCGGCCGCCACCAGCGGCCGGACCGAGCCGCTCGTGCGGCTGCTCACCCAGGACGTCGTCGCGGTCGGCGACGGCGGCGGGAAGGTCCCGGCCCGCGCGAAGGCGTTCGAAGGAGCGCTCGCCGTCGCGAAGTTCCTGCGGGGCCTGTTCAAGCCCGGCACGGCCAAGCGTGCCCTGGTCGGCGGCTCGGCCGAGATCCACGCGACGACCGCCAACGGCGGCCCCGCCCTCGTGGCGGTCGTCGACGGCCGGGTCGTCGGCGTCATGTGCCTGGAGGTCACCGCCGAGGGCATCGCCGCCGTACGCAACCAGGTCAACCCCGACAAGCTCCGGCGCGCGACCGGGCGATGGGCGGCCGGCGACCACGGGGAACCTCTGCTCCACGCCTTCTGACCCCGGTGTGACGTGCTTCACATCGCGTTCCTGTCAGGAAACGGCGGCCCGCCCGGTTCAAGGGGCGAACCCGCTGGAGAGAAGACAGGAGCCAGGACATGCAGCACCGCATCGTCGTCCTCGGAGCCGGATACACCGGAGCCAGCGCCGCCGGGCGCCTCGCCAGGCGGCTGCACCGCGAGGACGTCGCCATCACCCTCGTCAACGCGGAGCCCGACTTCGTCGAGCGCGTCCGGATGCACCAGCTCGCGACCGGCCAGGACCTCACCACCCGGCCCCTCGGCGAGATGTTCGCGGGCACCGGCGTCGAACTGAAGGCGGCGAAGGTCACCGGCATCGACCCCGACCGCAGGACCGTCGCCGTCCACGGCGCGGACGGCGCCGGGGAACTGACCTACGACACCCTCGTCTACGCCCTCGGCAGCGGCTGGAAGGACCAGGGCGTCCCCGGCGCCGCCGAGCACGCCCACGAGATCGCCGGCCGCCCCGGGGCACTGCGGGTGCGCGAGCGCCTGGCCGCCCTGGACGCCGGACGGCCCGTGCTCGTGGTCGGCGGCGGCCTCACCGGCCTGGAGGCCGCGACCGAGATCGCCGAGGCCCGCCCGGACCTCGCCGTCGCCCTCGCCGCCCACGGCGGCCTCGGCGACTGGCTCTCCGGCAAGGGCGCCCGGCACCTGCGCAAGGTCGTCGACCGGCTCGGCATCACCGTGCACGAGCACACCACCGTCACCGCCGTGGCGGCCGACCACGTCACCACCGCCGACGGCACCTCCATCCCGGCCGCGGTCACCGTGTGGACCACCGGCTTCGCCGTCCACCCGATCGCCGGGGCCACCACCCTGGAGACGACCGGCACCGGCCGGATCGTGGTCGACGGCACCATGCGCTCGGTCTCCCACCCGGACGTCTACGCCATCGGCGACGCCGCCCTGGCGATGGGCCCCGGCGACAAGCCGCTGCGGATGTCGTGCGCCTCGGGCATCCCCACCGCCTGGCAGGCCGCCGACGCCATCGCGGCCCGCCTGACCGGCGGCAAGCTCCCCAACACCCCACTGCGGTACTTCAACCAGTGCATCTCGCTCGGCCGCAAGGAGGGCCTGATCCAGTACGTCACCGCCGACGACCGTGCGGTCAGCGCGGCCCTGACCGGACGGCTCGCCGCCCTCTACAAGGAACTGGTCTGCAAGGGCGCCGCCTGGGGCGTCGCCAACCCGACGATGGGCCTCCCCACCCGCCGTCGCCGCGTCATCCCCCGGCCCGCCCCGTCCGGACCCGCGGTCCGGACGCCTGCCTGACCCGCACCGCACGCGCCGTCCCGCCGCGGGGGAGCCGCCCCGCGGCGGGACTGCGGGGCTGCGTGCGGCCGGCGGATCAGGAGTTGGCGATCAGCGCCGCCGTCGGCAGCAACGTGCCCAGGACGCTGAGCAGCCAGTAGGTGCGTGCGGACAGCGCCGTCCGGACGGCGAGGGGCCGGTTGGCCACCCACCAGAGCACGGCGTAGAGGAGCACGACGGGCCCGAAGAGCAGCAGCCCGGGCAGGATGCCGTCGTTCTCCGTCGGCTCCCGCACGGTCAGACCCAGGTCGGCGAGCGGCCAGTTCGCGGCGAGGTACCAGAGCATCCACATCGGCACCACTCCCGGGATCCCCAGCAGCAGATTCACGCCCAGGGCGGTGTACCACCGTCTGGTCATCCCCGTCGCCCCTCCCCGTGATCGTCCGTGGAGACGGTACAACGAAGGCGGGCGGAGCCGACCGCCGCAGCCGCAACGGACTTCCCGCGCGGAGCGGCGGTCGGGCCTCCCGTACCCGCTGCCGGCCGGGCGTCAGCCGATCTCCACCGCCATCCCCTTGACGTTGGTGGCGTCCAACGCCTTCCGGATCCCCTTGGCGAGCTTGACCGCGTCACCGACGGCCCAGAAGTGGACGAAGAAGAGCCGCGGTTCGTCCGTCAGCCCGTGGTTGTGCAGCTCCACGAGTTGGCACCCGGCACGCCTGAGGGCCGCCAGGACGTCCTGGACCTCGCTGGCGATCATGGCGCAGTCGCCGCTGACCGCGGCGCGGCCGTTGCCCAGCGGCTGGTAGTTGATCGCACTGGTGGATCCGAGGCCCGGCGGCAGGACCATACCGGCGTCGGTGATGGTCTCCCGGCGCACGAAGGTGTTCTTGTAGACCCCGTCGTCGATGCCGCCCTTGATGCCCATCACCTTGTCGATGGTGGCGACGTCCATGTCGAGCTTGCGCGGCACGGTGTGGTCCGGCCGCCCCGGCGGCGGGGCGCCGGTCCGGTCGAGCGCCGCACGCAGTCCCGTGGCGATGGCCACGGGGTCCTTGCCGTGCGCGTGGACGTGGACCCACCAGATCTCCGGGTCCTGCGAGAGCAGGTGCTTGTGGATCGCCGTCTGCTCGATCTTGCGCTCGTGCAGCACGTCGGCGAACGACTGCATCTCCTTCTCGGTGACCACCACGTCGCCCATCAGCAGCGTGTTCCCGTCGGCGTAGCGGACGAAGGACACGTGCGAGCCCAGGGCGAGCCCCGGTTTGACGGTGACGCCCTGCGAGACCACCTTGAGGTCCCGGCGCGGCAGACCCGTGTGGTACATGAACTCGCGCCTGATGTCGCCCGTCCGCCCGAGCGCGACGGACACGTCCTTCCAGTCCGTCAGAGCGGTGCGCACGGGCATGACCGACGGGTGGTTGTGCTGTTTCGACGTTCCGGTTGGCGCGCACGCGGAGATCGCCCCGCCCAGCATCGGCGCCAGAGTGGCCGCGGCGAGCAGATGCCGCCGTGACGCACCCGCCTGCGGGTGGGTGTCCTGCTGTCGGTCCTCACGCATCATGTGTGCCTCCTGACGGGATGGAAGCACGACGAGCCACGGACAGACCCCAGCACCGCCAGCACTGCGGCCAGGTGGGTGAAGCGCCCGTCGGCAAACGGGTGAGCAGGCCCGCCGACGGAGCCCGTACGCCCGCCCCGGCCACGCCTGGCGGCCCCCCAACTGCGCCACGACGCTCCGCATGCTCGGCCGGCCGGCGCAGTACAGCGGGCCCGGGCCAGCGAACCCTGCCACGGACCGTTACCGAGGGAAGCCGTGCCGTGTGCACGACGTGGCCCCCCTCCGGCCCGTTCTGGGACCCTCCGACCATGCCGAGGCACCGCTTCACCGAGGTCCCCGCCGACGCCTTGGCCCTCATCGAGGAGCACACCGGGCCCGTGCTGGAAGCCGAGTCGGTCCCGACGGGCCTCAATTCGGAAGTCGCGGCCCGTATCCATACGGCGACGGGCGCCGTCTTCGTCAAGGGACTGAGGCTCGGGCATCCACGGGCCTGGACGCAGGAACGCGAAGCGGCCATCGCCCCGCACGTCACGCCGCTGGCTCCGGCCCTCCTCTGGCACACCCGGTGGGCGGGCTGGGACCTCCTCGGCTTCGAGGACCTCGACGGTCCCCACGCCGACTACGCCCCCGGCTCAGCCCACCTGGCTCTCGTCGCCGATGCGATGCGCACCCTCGCGGCCCTGCCGCTGCCCGACCTGCCGCTCAGGACCATGCCGGACCGCTTGCGGGCCCACGCCGGCGACGACGCCGGGCTGTTCACCGGGGACCGGCTGCTCCACACCGACTGGAACCCGCACCACGTCCTCATCGCCGGACGGGCCCGGCTCGTCGACTGGGCCTGGGCCGCCCGAGGCGCCGGGTGGATCGACCCCGCCCTGTGGGCCATCTGGCTCATCGCCTCTGGCCACTCTCCCGAGCAGGCCGAGCAGTTGTCGGCCGAGCACCCCGCGTTCCCCGCCGCCCCGGCACCCGGGCGCGACGCGTTCGCGCGAGCGCAGCACCGGCTCTGGGACGAGATCGCCGGCGACTCCCCGAACGAGTGGACGGCCACGATGCAGACCGCGGCCGCGGCGTGGCACCGGCACCGATGCGGCTGACCGAGCCGCGGTTGCCGTGCGCAGTGCCCAGGAACCGATGTGAACCCCCGCCGCCAGCAGCCGCGTTGATGTGACCGCGGCATGTCCCGGCCACCTCGCCGGCGGCATGAGGGTCCGTTCCTCCACCCGCCGCACGGGTCGGGCGGATCGGTCACCTGCCATGCCCGACTTCGCGGCACGCCGTCAGCAACCCCGATCAGCGCGGCCCTCGGCATTGGTGCGTTCACTGTCCGTCCTTCACCGGGCTGTCGCCCCGGGTTGCGGCGATCCGCGCGCGCCGGCAACATCGGCTGGACGGTCTCCGGCCAGGTCGGCGACTTCACCGGCCCGGCCGGAAGCACCATCGACGGGAGCAGCCTGACCTGGGCCCCCGCGATCGCCGACCGTGGCAATGTCCCGTCCATCACGCCGGGCGCCCCGGTCGTACCCGGCGACGGCAACGGGCTCAAGGAGTCCCGGACACTGGCCACCGGCATCGGCCCCGGCACCGCTGATGCCGGGGCCGGGCTCGACTTCGACGCACCGACCTCCACGCCCCCCGGCACGTACACGGCGGTCCTGACGCTGACCGTCATCTGATCCCCATGCGCACGAGAGCTGACGGCCGCCGGTGCGGTTCTCACCGCACGCCCACCGGGCATGCTCCGGGCGGTCGTCAGCCGGTGTCGGGCGTTGGCAGGTAGGGGGAGCCCCGGCCGTTCCAGTAGCTGATGGGCGAAGGTGTCCAAGCGGCCGCGTCTGCTGTTCGGGCAGCCGGCGAAGGTACACCGATGAGTTCCGCCGGCCAGGCCGGTCTCTCAGTACGTACGCCATCGAGCCCCCGACTGGAGACCCACCATGACGAATCCCGCACACCCCGGCCGCATGCTGTTCGTGAACCTCCCCGTAGCGGACCTCGAACTCAGCAAGGCGTTCTTCGCCAAGCTCGGGTTCGGCTTCAACCCGCAGTTCACCGACGAGTCCGCAGCCTGCATGCTGGTCGGCGAGCAGGCCTTCGTCATGCTGCTCAGCCGCGGGAAGTTCGCGGAGTTCGCGAAACTGCCGATGGCCGACCCCACCACGCACACGCTGGCGTTGTACTGCTTCAGCGTGTCGTCCCGCGATGAGGTCGACACGGTCAGCGCCGCCGCCCTCGCGGCGGGCGGCTCCGAGGCGGATGCCGCCGAGGACCACGGCTTCATGTACTCACGCAGCTTCTTCGACCTCGACGGCCATGGCTGGCAGGTCATGTGGATGGACCCGGCAGCGGCGGAGCAGGGTCCCGAGGCGTTCGCGGACTCCACCACCCAGGACGCCGCCACACCGGCCTGACCTGTGGATTTCCCGCCGCCCGCTCCGGCACGACAGTGGCACGGCATCCGCGCTGGTGACCCTCTCGATGCGATCCATGGGCGGGACGTCCGTTGCGGTCTGCTCGACTGATCTCGTACTGCGGGAAATCCTTACCCCCACGAGATAGGGCCGGGAACGCTGACTTCTGCTGCAGCAACCGCTTCCGCGAGCGTGTGGAGGCGCCGGAGCGCGGGCATCCGTACCGCGGGCGCAGAACAGGCCCGCCTCCGAGTCGTAGTCGAAACGCCCTTCGAGCGCCGGCGCCTCGGTACTGACGAGCCACCGAGCCACACCTTCCCAGAAGTACCCGTTGGGCTCATGACCGAGCTCATCGACTACGCCGCCTACAGTCGCGGCTCCGGCGTCGAGCAAGAGCGAGTACTCACCAGGGGCAGGCTCAAACAGCCTCATCGGATCCAGGGGCGGAGCCTGACAGGTGTCCGCGCTCCACTGCAAAAAGTCGGGCGCCAGCTTCAGGGCGCGGGAGTGTCACGGCTGCGTCTCACTCCGCGAATAGAAACCGCGCTCTGAGCTTGGGAATCACCGGGCCGTCACGGAGGGGGTTGACGCTGACCAGCGCAAACGGCCTCTGGTGATTAATCGCGAGGCGTCGCGCTTGACTGCTCTTGACCGCTGGGATCCGCTCTTTCTGGCACGGATGTGGCACGGGCTTCCATCCGCTCTGACGGGTCGCGTCACCGACCCCGCACCCGACAACACTGTCACTCGAATGGCCCAACATGACGTGCCACCCATATGGGTGAAGATCAAGCTGGCTAGTGCCCCAACCGAGGCAATCTGTGAAAGGCGAACCAAATGCGCATTCGACGAATCCTCGCCACAGTCTTCGCCACGGCAGCCCTCGCCGGACTCGGCCTCACAGGCGCCGCCACCGCCACCGCCGGCAGCGTCACCCCGGCCAGCGTAACCCCGGCCAGCGTCACCCCGGGTGAGTGCACGGACGGCGGCGGAACGATCGATCGGTCGACGCCCGTGCTCCCGACCTGCAGGGGCGGTATGTACGACGGGCAGACGGTCGACTAAACCCCACCAGGGCCCGTTGTGAAAGTGGATCGGCGCCCCGCAGCCACGCGTTGCGGGGCGCTCCCTCGCGAGCGTTCCCCCTCGGCTGACGGCTCAACGTACCTGGAGGCGTGACGATCGCACACGGGCCCGATGAGGTCGGCGGGAGCGGCTTTGGGCTGGAGTTGCCGTGGGGCGAGAGATCGGGGCCCGTACGCTGGTCGCGAAGCGGGCAGTCTCTGGACCTGCCCGCAATAGCCCGATGTGGGCCCCGATCTTCGAGGCTCGCCCCATGGTGGCTGCCCAAAGCCGTGGAGCCGACCGGGCCCAGCCACCGGCGGCTACCGTCCACCGCTCGGGTGTGCTCGCTACAGCCGCGCGGCCGGCGTAGCCGGGCCCGGAGCGGGGCGGAGACAAGAGCGTCGGGCCCGGCGGCGAGCCGGGGCCGCGCGCGGCGAGCGGAGCGAGCCGCCTTGATGAAGTAGGGAAAGTCTTACCGCGCTGCGTAGCCGTTGCTCGTGTCTTGCCTGGCTTGCGGGGATCACATGACCACTTTGGCGTTGAGGCATAGTTGGTCACGGTGCCCGCGACAGCGCTGTCGGTGGGCTGCGGCACACTGTGGGCATGAGCACCCCTTCGACTGCCGGAGGTGCCGACCTGTCTCCCCCCTCTCCAGTCTGGGTTGAGTCGTTGGGCGGCCCCTTGATTGTCGTTCCCGTCTCTGCGCTGCCTGCGTGGCGCGGCGCCACCGAGACCGGCGTACTTACTGGAGACGCGACCGCTCCAGACGACTACGACCGGGCATGTGCCGTGGACGACCTCGCAGGCGTGATCACCATTGGTGAGAACGGCACGCAGGCATTGGTACTGGCGGACGAGCCAGCTATGAGCTGCTATTTGCTCGAGCATCGGGCCTTCCTACGCTGGCTCGCCGCCGACTCTGCAGCCACATTGAAGGCCGCAGCGGAGACTGTCCTTCGAGACCCCGACACCCCGTGGGAAGAATGTGGCACGTGGGTGTCGGACGGCCCGGCCGTGCTCTTTGACTCCGCCGCGGCTGGCGCCGAGCTGAACGTGGAATATCCCGGTGGTGGCATGCCCGCGCAGGCGCCGGTCCTGCTGCCCGCCGGCCGCTGGAGGGTCCGCGCCGTTCACACCGAGGCGGACGAGGACAACTGGGTCGGCTTGGTACAGCTTCTTCCCGCGGATGGCTAAACAGGTGGTCGAGATTGGTCCTGGTCGCCAAGGGCAGTGGCGGCGTTGACGTGGGTCTCCGCGGTGTAAGCCCGTGCAGGACCAAAGGAGGATGAGAAGGGTTGCAGGAACCGTGCATGCGGTTCGGTCCACCTTGATCAACCCGTGAGGGTTGCGGGACTGTCGACTCCTCGCGGTGCTCAGCTACCGTGCGGTCCATGCCTTTTGCGCTGGACACGCCCCAGGGAACGGCCGAGTTGGCCGAGTCGTTGTTGCCGCCGCTTGGGGACCGATGGCTGCATACGCAGGCCGTTGCAGCGCGTGCCCGTGAAGTGTCTGCGGCGGTGCCGGCGGATGAGCGTGATCTCCTCGTGGCTGCCGCCTGGCTCCATGACATTGGCTACGCCCCGGGGCTGCGAGACACCGGCTTTCACCCGATCGATGGCGCACGGCGCCTCGAAGCTCTGGGCGCCCCCGATCGGCTCGTGCGCCTGGTCGCCCATCACTCGGGCGCCGTCTATGAAGCGGAGCAGCGCGGGTTGTCGGCGGAGCTGGCCGTGTCATTTGGCGGGTCAGGCCACCGGGACAGCGCCACCCCCATCGTCACAGTCATCTGGTGATGTCAGCCACGACCAAGCCAGCGCCTACAAGATGCGGGCACACCCCCTGTAGCTCGCGCCGGCAGGCTTTCGGGACCGCTGCGGCGGGTTGGTGAGAGCTGCCGTCGTTCGCCCCCGTTGCCTCAGCGCTGCCGTCGCTGCCGTCGCTCGACCGAATGACTCACGTGCACGCTTTCCAAGTCTGCGTATGCCATCACAGGTCGGTACGGGATCATTCCCCTCTGTTCACGTTGGCTCGTTCGTGCAGGTTCCGGCCGGAGGCGGGACTCGTCTGGACGGGGCTGAACGCATGGGAATGAGACCACGACTGAGATCAGCTCCCCGGTCGAACGCCGCTGGGTATCAGGCTGGGCTGCTCCTGGCCGTCGCGGCGCTATCTGCGCCCATAAGACGTCCACGATGACGCTGCGTGAAGCGCAACAGAAACATTGCTGAGCTCATGAGAGAAGTCCCGGGAAGCGGTCACGTTCAGCGCATTCCGGCTGGCAGAGCACCGTGGCGGCCCAAAGGATGTGCATTGACGGACGGCTGGGCTCTTATTGCTGCTCAGCCGTCGCAATTCATCATGACGGCTCCCAAGAGCCGACCGGCCTGGAGAAACAATGTCCCTCATCTCCCCTGCGCTCATATCCAGCGGCGTCTTCGCAGACTTACGCCGTAGCGCACGGCACCAATGGCTCACCCGGTTGAGCGTCATCCTGGCAGCCCTTTCCCTCGCCCTCCTGCCGACCGCTGCTCCTCACGCCTTCGCAGCAACACAGAAAGACTTGCCCCACAATCGCTTGAACCCCGCGGGCGGATCTGAGGTGCCCGCTGTGCAAGGGCGTGTGGCCGCGCCGTTGAGCGCGGCGTTCTCCACGGTGACGATCCCGGCGGGCACGAGCCCGATCCCGGTGGCGGTGGCGCCGAACGGCAACGTCTACGTCGGCAACGCCAATTCGAGCAATGTGACGGTGATCAGCAGCACCACGAACACCGTCCTGGCCACCGTCCCCGTCGGCTCGAGCCCGGCCATGGTGGCGGTGGCGGCGAACGGCAACGTCTACGTCACCAACCAAAGCTCGAACAACGTAACAGTGATCGACAGCACCAATAACACGGTCCTGGCCACTGTCCCCACCGGCGGGGGCCCGTTCGCGTTGGCGGTGGCGCCCAACGGCAGGGTCTACGTCGCCAACTCGACGTCGAACAACGTGACGGTGATCGACAGTACCAATAACACGGTCCTGGCCACCGTACCCGTCGGCGCGGTCCCGGACGCGGTGGCGGTGGCGCCGAACGGCAACGTCTACGTCGCCAACCGAAACGCGGGCACCGTGACGGTGATCGACAGCGCCACGAACACCGTCCTGACCACCCTCCCCTCCGGCGGGTTCCCTGGCGCGGCGGCGGTGGCGGCGAACGGCAACGTCTACATCGCCAACCAGACCTCGAACAACGTGACGGTGATCAGCAGCGCCACGAACACCGTCCTGGCCACCGTCCCCGCCGGCACGGTCCCGGGGGTGGTCGCGGTGGCGCCGAACGGCAACGTCTACGTCACCAACACCGTCTCGAACAACGTGACGGTGATCGACAGTGCCACGAACACCGTCCTGGCCACCGTCCCCGCCGGCGGGGGCCCGTTCGGGATAGCGGTGGCGCCGACCGGCAAGGTCTACGTCGGCAACTCAAATTCGAACAACGTGACCGTGATCGACAGTGCCACGAACGCGGTTCTGGCCACCGTCCCCGCCGGCGCGTTCCCGTTCTACGTGGCGGCGGCGCAGAACAGCAACGTCTACGTCACCAACGCCAATTCGGCGAACGTGACGGCGATTTCGCCATTGACGGTGACGACCTCACCCACGTCGCCGAAGTGCGAGCAATCGGTGACGTTCAGCATTTCCGGGGGCACTCCGAGCGGGACAGCGGTGGTGGACTTCGGGGACGGCAGCTCCACGGTCACCGTCGCCCTGGACGCCACCGGGAGCGGGCAGACCAGCCACACGTACGCCGCCGGTACGTTCACCGCGACCGTGAACGGCAACCCCACCTCCGTCACCGTGGCGAGCGGATCCGGCCGGCCGTGCTGTCGCGGTGGGTCCCACGCGGGCGATGGCGCGCGGCCTTCGCAGTCACCCCTACCGCACTGCTGCGCCGGCATGGGCAACTTGCCGCACGCAGATGGACCTTCGCCCAGCACCGTCGCCCCGGCCGCCCATCCGTCACCCCGGCCGTCAAGCGGCTCATCCTGCCCTTGGCCCGCGAAAACAGCAGCTGGGGCCACCGCCGAACACAAGGCGAACTCGCCTGCCTCGGCTACCCGATCGCCCCATCCACAGGCTGGGAAATCCTTCATGCCGCCTGAATCGACCCTGCCCCGCAACGCTCCGGCCCGACCTGGCGCCAGTTCCTCACCCACCAGGCCCACGGCATCATCGCCGCCGGTTTCCTGCACCTCGACACCGTCTCACTCAAGCGCCTGTACACCCTGATCTCCATCGAGCACGGCACCCGGCGCGTCCACCTCGCCGGCATCACCGCGCTGCTGACCGCGGCCGGCGTCGCGCCCCGCGTGGTGATGGAGATCCTGGGCCACTCCCAGATCGCCGTCACGATGAACGTCTACACACACGTCGTGCAGGACACCCAGCGTGAGGCCGTGAGCCACATGGGCCGGCTGCTGCGGAGGCGTCCCGGCTGCGAGTGAGCGTGGCCGTTGATGTCAGATCTGGATGTCAAGGACCCCCAGCCATGACCGGCTGGGGGTCTTTTACTGGTGGGCGTGGACGGTTTCGAACCGCCGACATCTGCCTTGTAAGGGCAGCGCTCTACCGCTGAGCTACACGCCCGCTGGACACGCGAAAGCACACCTTACCCTGCCATACCCCGTGACCAGCAAACGCACGCTCGGGGTCAGGTGTAGGTCACACGGAGTTCCTTCACGCCGTTGAGCCAGGGGGAGCGGAGGCGGCGGGGGGCGCCGGCGAGGCGGATGGCGGGGAGGGTGTCGGCGATGGCGTTGAAGATGAGGTCGATCTCGAGGCGGGCGAGGCTGGCGCCGAGGCAGAAGTGGGGGCCGCCGCCGCCGAAGCCGAGGTGGGGGTTGGGGTCGCGGGTGACGTCGAAGGTGTCGGGGGCGGTGAAGACCTCGGGGTCGTGGTTGGCGGAGGCGTAGAAGATGCCGACGCGGTCGCCCTCGCGGATCTTGGCTCCGCCCAGCTCCGTGTCGTGGGCGGCGGTGCGCTGGAAGGAGGTGACCGGCGTGGCCCAGCGGACGATCTCGTCGGCGGCGGTGCGGGGGCGCTCGGCGCGGAAGAGGTCCCACTGGTCGGGGTGGGTGAGGAAGGCGTGCATGCCGTGGGTGATGGCGTTGCGCGTGGTCTCGTTGCCGGCGACGGCCAGGACGAGGACGAAGAAGCCGAACTCGTCGGTGGTGAGGTTGCCCTCGTCCTCGGCGGCGACGAGCTTGGTGACGATGTCGTGGGCGGGGCAGGCCTTGCGTTCGTCGGCCATGTTCATCGCGTAGGAGATGAGCTCGATGGAGGACTCGGTGCCGATCTCCTCGGTGATGGCGAGCTCGGGGTCGTCGTAGCCGATCATGTTGTTGGACCACTCGAAGATCTTGCCGCGGTCCTCCTGGGGGACGCCGATGAGTTCGGCGATGGCCTGGAGGGGCAGTTCGCAGGCGACGTCGGTGACGAAGTCGCCGCTGCCGTGGGCGGCGGCGCCGGCGACGATGCGTTCGGCGCGCCGGCGCAGGGCGTCCTCGAGGGCGCGGATGGCGCGGGGGGTGAAGCCGCGCTGGACGATCTGCCGCAGGCGGGTGTGCTCGGGCGGGTCCATGTTGAGGATGATCAGCTGCTGGGCGTCGATGCGGTCCCGCTGCATGTGCTCGTTGAAGCGGATGATCGCGGTGTTGGTGCGGGAGGAGAAGGTCTCGGGGGTGGTGGAGACCGTCTTGACGTCGGCGTGGCGGGTGACGGCCCAGTAGCCGTCGTCCCCGAAGCCCGCGATGCCGTGGGGCTGGGGGATCCAGGAGACGGGTGCGGTGCGCCGGAGGGCGGCGAACTCCGGGAGGGGTATGCGCTCCTGGTTGACGTCCGGGTCGGTGAAGTCGAAGCCGTCGGGGAGGGCGGGGCAGGAGGGGGGCGGCGGCGTGGCGGACATCGGCGGCTCCTGGTCCGGGTGGTCCGGCGTGGTCCGGGTCGTGGTCCGGGTCGTGATCCGGTTGGTCCGGATGTCTCCGTGGTGGTCTCCGGGGCTTCCCTGGGCGGCGGCCCGCGGACGTCCCCGCGCACCGCTTGCTGACGCTCCATCAGATGTGCCTGTGGACGGTAGCTCCGGCCCCTGCAAGTCGCAAGGCCCGTGACGGTGCGGATCGGCCGGCTTGGTGCACGACCCTTGCGCCCGCGTACCGCCGGTAATCAGACTGCTGGGCGGAACTAGAACGCGTACTAGTTCTGCCGTGGGCGCCGGGACGCCCCGCGGCCGAGGAGAGGACGAGGTACATGGCCGCTGAACCCGTCATCGTCGAAGCTGTACGCACCCCCATCGGCAAGCGCGGCGGCGCGCTCGCCAATCTGCACCCCGCCTACCTGCTCGGTGAGACGTACCGCGAACTGCTCGGCCGCACCGGCATCCAGCCCGACGCCGTGGAGCAGATCGTCGGCGGTACGGTCACTCACGCCGGGGAGCAGTCGATGAACCCGGCGCGCACCGCCTGGCTGGCCTGCGGGCTGCCGTACGAGACGGCCGCGACGACCGTGGACTGCCAGTGCGGTTCCTCGCAGCAGGCCAACCACATGGTCGCCAACATGATCGCGGCCGGGGTGATCGACATCGGCATCGGCTGCGGCGTCGAGGCCATGTCGCGGGTGCCGCTCGGCAGCGGCTCCAAGCACGGGCCCGGCAAGCCCTTCCCGGACGAGTGGAACGTGGACCTGCCCAACCAGTTCGAGGCGGCCGAGCGCATCGCGCGGCGCCGCGGGCTGACCCGGGAGCACGTCGACCGGCTCGGGCTGATCTCGCAGGAGCGGGCCGGGCGGGCCTGGGCCGAGGAGCGCTTCAAGCGGGAGACCTTCGCCGTGCAGGTGCCCACGACGGAGGAGGAGCAGCTCGCCGGCCAGGGCATGTGGCGGCTGGTCGACCGTGACGAGGGGCTGCGCGACACCAGCATGGAGGCGCTGGCCGAGCTGAAGGCGATCATGCCGACGGCTGTGCACACCGCGGGGAACTCCTCGCAGATCTCCGACGGCGCGGCGGCCGTGATGTGGGCGTCCAAGCGGATGGCGCGGGCGCTGAAGCTGCGCCCGCGGGCCCGGATCGTGGCGCAGGCGCTGGTCGGCGCTGACACGCACTACCACCTGGACGGACCGATCGATGCGACGCGCGCGGTCCTCGGCAAGGCCGGCATGACGCTGGACGACATCGACCTCGTCGAGATCAACGAGGCCTTCGCCTCGGTGGTGCTGTCCTGGGCCCAGGTCTTCGACCAGGACCTGGAGAAGGTCAACGTCAACGGTGGCGCGATCGCCCTCGGCCACCCCGTGGGCGCCACCGGGGCCCGTCTGATCGCCACCGCGCTGCACGAACTGGAGCGCGCGGACAAGGAGTTCGCGCTGATCGTGATGTGCGCGGGCGGGGCGCTCGCGACGGGCACGATCATCCAGCGGATCTGAGCCGGCGGGACGCGGGCAGCGCACCGGGGCCTTGCGCCGGGGCGCTGCGCCGGGCCAGGGACCGGGCCGACGGCAGCTGCGACGGGCGGCCGGCCGTGCCGGTGCGGCCGCACACCGCGAGCGGGACCCGCGACGTGCCGATCGGCAACAGCGGGAGCTGCCGCGCCGACCTCGCGGCGCACGGCGTGCGGGCGGCGCCGGCCGACCCCGGCGACACCGACGGCTTCGGCGCGTTCCTGCGCTCGGCGCCCCGCGTCGCGCGCGCTGGTTCGCGGCGCCGGCCCGTCAGCGTGCCTGAGGCGGCACGCGCGACGCGCCGTCTCCGCTCCCGTCCCCGCCACCGTGTACGTCCACGAAGGCCACCGGTGCGCCGAACGCGGCGCGCCGGGTGGCCCGGCGCAGGGCGCGCAGCACGAACGGGCCCAGGGTGAGGACCAGGACGGCGGTCAGCACGGCGCGCGGGACGTCCCAGCCGAGCGAGGTGGCCAGGCAGTACGCGGCGAAGCGGGCGAGGTTGTCGGGGAGCGGACCGCCCGGCACGAAGGAGACCCCGGAGGACATGCCGCCGAGGTACGGCCAGCCCTGCAGGTTCATGATCGTTCCGTAGGCGATCGAGGACACCGCCCCGTAGCCGGCGAGGAGGACGAGCTCGCCCCGGCCGCGCAGCCCGCCGGCGCCCGGGAGCAGGCCCGCGCCGAGCGCCACCCAGCCCATCGAGAGCATCTGGAACGGCATCCACGGCCCGACCCCACCCGTGAGCAGGGCCGACGCGAACATCGTCAACGCCCCCAGCGCGAAGCCGAAGCCGGGGCCGAGCACCCGGCCGGACAGCACGACGAGGAAGAACATGGGCTCGATGCCCGCCGTGCCGCCGCCGAGCGGACGCAGCGCCGCTCCCGCGGCGGCCAGCACCCCCAGCATGGCGACGGACTTGGCGCTCAGGCCCTCCTCGTCGTCCGCGATCGTCGCCATGACGACGGCGAGCAGCAGCGGCAGCAGCAGCGCGAACAGCCAGGGTGCGTCCTCGCTGTGGGCCAGCCCCGAGCCCGGCTCGGCGAGCAGCGGCCAGCCGAAGGCGGCGACGCCGATCACCGAGACAAGCGTCAGCGCGACGACGGCCCGGCGGCCCAGCCGGACCGCGCGCGGTGGACGCGCGGTCACGCCGTGCCCGCCAGGGCCGCCTCGACCTGGCCGACCGTCAGCCAGGGCAGCGGGCTGAGCACCTTGGCCACCTGCGGGGCGAAGGCGGGCGAGGAGACGACGACGTCGGGGGTGGGGCCGTCCGCGACGAGGTCGCCGTCGGCGAGGACGACGACGCGGTGGGCGAGTTCGGCGGCGAGTTCGACGTCGTGGGTGGCGAGGACGACGGCGTGGCCGTCCGCCGCCAGGGCGCGCAGGTGCGCGGCGAGACGGGCCTTGGCGGCGTAGTCCAGGCCGCGGGTCGGCTCGTCGAGCAGGATCAGCGGGGGCCGGGCGGTCAGTACGACGGCGAGGGCGAGCGCGAGGCGCTGGCCCTCGGACAGGTCGCGCGGGTGGGTGCCGTCGGCGACCCCGGGCAGCAGTTCGCCGACGAGGGCGCGGCAGGTGCCGGGGGTGGCGCGGGCGTCGGTGTCGGCGGCGGCGCACTCGGCGGCGACGGTGTCGGCGTACAGCAGGTCCCGGGGGTCCTGCGGGACCAGGCCCACGCGGCGGATCAGCTCCGCGGGCCTGGTGCGCGACGGCTCCAGCCCGCCGACGGTCACGCTTCCCGAGGTGGGGGGCCGCATCCCGGCGAGGGTGGACAGCAGGGTGGACTTGCCCGCGCCGTTGCGGCCCATGAGGGCCACGGTCTCGCCGGGCCGTACGGTCAGGTCGACCCCGCGCAGCGCCTCCAGCCGTCCGCGGCGCACGGTGAGTCCCGCCACGGCCGCGACGGGCTCGCCCGCGGCGGGCGCGGGCGGCGCGGGCGGGGTGCGGCCGTCGAGGCGTTCGCGCAGCGGGGCGGCGGCGCGGCGGGCGTCGCGCACCGACAGCGGCAGCGGGGACCAGCCCGCGAGCCGGCCGAGCGCGACGACCGGCGGACGCACCGGCGAGAGCGCCATGACCTCGGCCGGCGGACCGGAGACCGGGGCGGCGCCCCCGCCCGGGAGGAGGACGACCTGGTCGGCGTACTGCACGACCCGCTCCAGGCGGTGCTCGGCCATCAGCACGGTCGTCCCCAGGTCGTGGACGAGCCGCTGCAGCACGGCGAGCACCTCCTCGGCCGCGGCGGGGTCGAGCGCGGACGTCGGCTCGTCCAGCACCAGCACCCGCGGGTGGACGGTGAGGACGGAACCGATGGCGACGCGCTGCTGCTGCCCGCCGGAGAGGGTGCTGATCGGGTGGTCGCGCAGGTCGGCCAGACCCAGCAGGTCGAGGGTCTCCTCGACACGGCGGCGCATCACGTCGGGGGCGAGGCCGATCGACTCCATGCCGTAGGCGAGTTCGTCCTCGACGGTGTCGGTGACGAAGTGCGCGAGCGGGTCCTGGCCCACGGTGCCCACCAGATGGGCCAGTTCGCGCGGTTTGTTGCGGCGCGTGTCGTGCCCGGCGACGGTGACCCGGCCGGTGAGGACGCCGCCGGTGAAGTGCGGCACCAGCCCGGAGACGGCGCCAAGGAGGGTGGACTTGCCGGTGCCGGAGGGCCCGACGACCAGGCAGAGTTCCCCCTCGGGGACGGTCAGCTCGACACCGGCGACGGCGGGCGCCGCGGCGCCCGCGTACGTGACGGAGACCTGCTCGAAGCGGATCACGGGCGGGCTCCCTTCAGGTGCGCGGGCAGCAGCCCCAGCAGGACGGCGGCCGCGGGCCACAGCGGCAGCGACGGCGCGGTCAGCGGCACCACGGGCGGATCCAGGTCGGCGGGGGAGGCCCCGGCGGCCCAGATCGTCAGCGCGGCGACGGCCACGCCCGAGGCGGTGATCAGCCACGCGGTCGCGTCCCAGCGGTCGGGACGGTAGCGGGTGCGGACGGAACGGCGCCCGCCGAGCCGCAGCCCCGCGGCGGCGGCGGCCAGACCGGCCAGCAGCAGGGGCAGGCCGTACGCGGCACCCGCGGCGGCCAGCAGCGCGTAGGTGCCGGCGCACAGCCCGAGCAGCCCGCCGAGGGTCAGCGCGGCGGTCGCCCGGCGCACGGCGGGCGGCACCTCGGCCGTACGGCCGTAACCGCGGGCGTCCATGGCGGCCGCGAGGGCGACGGAACGCTCCAGCGCGCCCTCCAGCACGGGCAGGCCGACCTGGAGCAGCGCCCGTACGCCCTTGTCCGCGCGGCCCCGCAGCCTCCGGGCCGTCCGCAGCCGCCGGACGTCGGCGACCAGGTGCGGCGCGAACGTCATCGCGACGACCACGGCGACGCCCGCCTCGTACAGGGCGCCGGGCAGCGACTTCAGCAGCCGCGCGGGGTTGGCCAGGGCGTTGGCGGCGCCGAGGCACGCCAGGAGCGTGGCCAGCTTCATGCCCTCCCGGAAGGCGAACCACAGCCCCTCGGCGGTGACCCGCCCGCCGAGACGGACGCCCCGCGCCCAGTCGGGCAGCGGCACTTCGGGGAGGGACACCACGGTGTGCGTGCCCGGGATCGGCGACCCCAGGACGACGGCGAAGGCGAGCCGGATGGCGATGACCACCAGACCCAGCCGGAGGAACGCGGCGTACGACCGCGACCAGGGCGCGTCCGGCACCCGGCACACGGCCACGACGTATCCGGCGACGGCGGCGAGCAGCGCGAGCAGCGCCGGATTCGTCGTCCGCGACGCGGCCGTGGCGAGCCCCAGCGCCCACAGCCACCACGCCCCCGCGTGCGGCCCGCGCCTCCGTCCCGCCCGTCCGCCCTCCGTGCCCGCGTCCTTGGTGCGGTCCGGCAGCCGGAGCAGCGCGCGCAAGCGGGCGGAGCCGCCGCCTTCCGCGCTGCGGGGGAGGGTGCGGTGGTCGCCCCCGGCGGGCGGTGTGAGGACCTGTCGGGGGCGGGTTGCCGCGCCAGGCAGGGCGGTTGCGTGGCCCGTGGGCGGTTCGCCGGCGCCGCCCCCGGGGGCGATGTCCCCCAGGAGCCGTGCTGCCGCGCCGCCGGGGCGGATGGCCGGGGCGGCCGACTGGCCGTGGCGCTGCGTCGCGGCCCGCGCGTGGGGTGCGGTGGCCGTGCGTGGTTCGCCGGTCTTGTGGAGGGGAGTGTCGGCGCTGCCCAGGGGGGTGTCGTCCCGCTGGGTCCGCGTTGCCGTGGCCGGCGTGCCGGTCGGACCGTCCGCGGGTCCGGCGGTGCCGGCGCGGTGGCGTCGGCACCGCGGATCCTCGCCCTGCGTCGCGGCCCTGGCGGCGCGCGAGGGGAGGGCGGCGGCGCCGGGCCGCGGGGAGGGCGTGGCGGTGGTCACGGGCGGTCGCTCCGGCGCCGTCGGGCCTGCCAGGTCCTCCCGGGTGCGCGGACGCAGTGGGGCGGGGGCGCCCGATACCTCGGCCTGCGCGGTGGTCGCATCGCCCGTGCGCGGTTCGGCGGGGGTGTCGGCAGAGGGGAGGTCCGTCCGCCGGGGCCGGGCGGCCGGGCCGGTCAGGTCGTCGCGGTTGTGCGGGCGCAGCCGCGCAAGCAGGGCGAGGGCCCGCAGGGCACGCGGTCCGGAGACCGGCGCGCCGCTGGTCCACCGCAGGGGCGTGGCGGTGGTCACGGGCGGTCGCTCCGGCGCCGCCGGACCTGCCAGGTGGCGGCCGCGGCGACGACGAGGACGACGGCGGCGGCGCCGTACGTGCCGAGCGCGGGACCGGAGGAGGGCGCGGGCGCGGGCGCGGGGGCCGCGGCGTCGTCGGTGACCTGCTCGCCGCAGCCCGTGGCGGGGTAGCCGGCGATGGCGCAGACGAGGCCCGCGGAGTTGTAGCGCAGCGGGGGCGCGACGGCGGCCAGGGCGTCGGCGGAGGTGGCGTCGGCGGGGACGCGGGCGCAGGCGGTGCGGGCGGCCGGGGCGCCGGCGGCGGTGCCGAAGTCGAGCAGCAGGGCGACGCGCTTGGTGCCGGGGCGGGCCGGGGTGCCGTCGCAGACGTCGGCGAACCGGGCGGCGCCGCGGGGGCGCGCGGCCGAGTCGGCGTCGGGGCTGACGCCGAAGCGCCAGCCCTCGACGGCACCGTCGCCGGGGCGGCTGAGGGCGGGGCCGGTCCGGGCGTACGCCCAGGCGTCGGTGGCCGCGTCACGCTGCCAGAAGGACCAGTACCGGTAGGTGGCCGCGTGCGCGGGCGTCGCGACGAGGGCGGCCACCAGGGCCAGGAGGAGTGCCGCCGCCGTGAGGGGCGGCCGCCTCACAGCCGGTGCTTCCGGCCGGCGAGCAGCACCCCGATGCCGATGCCCGCGACCAGGCAGGCGCCGACGATCCACCACACCGAACTGCCGCCGGAGGAGTCGGGCTTCTGTTCCGCGACCGGACCGAGGGCGCTGAGCTGCGTGATGTGGTCGCGCAGGGGGTTCCCGGTGGCGTACGCGGCGAGGGCGAGTTGCGCGAGGGCGGTGGGGTTGTCCTTGGACCAGGCGGCGGAGTTGGCGGCGAGCCAGTTGTACGCGCCCTTGGCGGCGTCGAGGTGGCCGCCGGCGGCGAGGGCGACGACGGCGTCGGCGGTGGTGCCGAAGTCGGGGGTCTTCTGGTCGGAGCCCGGGGTGACCGCGTCGACGTGGCTGCCGCCGGCGGTGAGACCACCGGCGAGCCAGGCGGCGCCCGCATCGGAGGCGCTGCCGCCGCACTCGGCACGCACGGGGACGTCCCGGTCGGGGGCCTCGACGACGAAGCCCGCGCCCTCGGCGCCGCGCACGGCGTCGGCGGTGGCCTTGGCGTTGGCCGCGAGGGCGCCGGACTTGGGGTCGGGCTGGTAGGCGAACGCGCCGCCGTCCTTCTTGCCGCAGGCCACCTGGAGGGAGCGCAGCGCGTCGTAGGGCGAGCGGCCGTCGGTGGTCACGGACTTGACGTCGGTGCCGGCGGCCTTGAGGCCGCCGATGACGACGCCGGTGGAGTCGGCGTCGGAGGCGCCGCCGGGGTTGTAGGACCAGCCGCCGTCGCGGTTCTGCACCTTGGCGAGCCACTCGGCGGCGCGCTCGACGGCGAAGTCCTGGCCGTGGACGGCGAGCGCCTGGACCGCGATGGCGGTGGCGTTGGTGTCCTCGGTCTTCGGGTCGCAGGGCGCCGTCGGGTCGGGACGGTACGAGGCGAAGCCGCCGTCCGCGCACTGCTGCTTGGCGAGCCACTCCACCGCGTCACCGGCCGGGTCCGTGTCGGCCGCATGGAGCGCCAGCAGCGCGTACGACTGACGCCACACGCCGTCGTACGTCGGGTCGCCCTCCCCGTACAGCGCGGCGGGCGCCGCCGCGGGCGACGGTGACGGCGACGCGGCTATGAGGAGCGTGCTGAAGGCGGCCAGGGCGGCCGCGGCGGTGCGGCGCAGGTGCATCGGGTGGTGCCTTTCGGGTGAGCGGTCGCGCAGCCGGATGCGGGCGCGCGGTCACGGCACCGGGCTCCGGCTCCGTGTACCTCGACGGAAGAGCCGCTCCCGTCCGCGCGGGTGCTCCGGCTGGGCCCTCCCCGGGCGGGGACGGCTCACGGTTGCGGGTCAGCGCCGGATTCGCACCGGCTTCCCCCGCTCGGACGTGATTGGACTTGGTGTGTCGACCACACCTTAGCCGGGACCGCGCGCCGGGCCGTGCCCGGCCGTGTGCGGTCTGGCTCACACCGGCGGCCTCACACCGCGGTGTACGCGACCGGATCCGACCCGGGTACAGGTTCGGCGTGCCCGAGCTTGACCAGGCGGCGCAGGTGCGCCTCGGCCTCGGCGACGGCGATGTTCCGGGAGGGGAAGGGGATCTGCTCCCAGGGGCGGTTCCACTGCATGGCCTCGGCCAGTTGCCACGGGGTGCGCGGGGCCTCGGCGATCAGGGCGCGGAGCGAGGCGAGGCGGTCGGCGTGGTGGTCCAGCAGCTCGCGCACGCGGGCGCCGGCGTCGGTGAAGGGGTGCTTGTGGGCGGGCAGCACCTCGGCGGGGTCGAGCCGGGCGACGCGTTCCAGGGAGTCGAGGTAGTCGCCCAGGGGGTCGCCGGCGGTCGCCTCGTCGGGGTCCTCGTACAGGCCGATGTGCGGGGAGATCCCGGGCAGCAGGTGGTCGCCGGAGAAGAGGCGGCGGCCGTCCTCCTCGAAGAGGCAGACGTGACCGGGGGTGTGGCCGGGGGTCCACACCGCGCGGATGGCGCGGCCGGCCAGCGGGACCCGCTCGCCGGGGACGATGTCGCGGTCGGGCAGGGCGGGCCGCAGGCCGGGTACGTTCGCGGCGCGGCGCTCGGCGCGCACCGCCCGCAGCGGGGCGAGGTGCTCCTCGGGGGCGCCGGCGGCGGCGAGTTTGACGGCGAGGTAGTCCAGCCACAGGCCCGGTGCGGCGCCGCGGGCGCGGCGGACGACGGCGGTGTCGGCGGGGTGCATGGCGATCCAGGCGCCGGAGGCCTCACGGACCTGGCCGGACAGGCCGTGGTGGTCGGGGTGGTGGTGGGTGACCAGGACGCCGTGGACGTCGGCGACACGGGTGCCGAGCGCGGTGAGGCCGTGGGCGAGGGCGTCGTAGGAGGCGGGGTCGTCCCAGCCGGTGTCGACCAGGACGGTGCCGCGGTCGGTGTCGACGACGTAGACGAGCGTGTGCCCCAGGGGGTTGTCGGGGATCGGGACCGGGATGCTCCAGATGCCGTCGCCGTGCTCCATGAGGGCCCCTCTCCGCTCCGTCGCATGCATTGCCCACCATAACTAGAACTGGTATCAGTTCTGAAGCAGAGTCACTTTCTGACGAGGCATCAGCCAAAGGCGGGACGGGACAGGCATGGACGGGAACGGGATCGTCGAACACGGACAGCTCTTCATCGGCGGGGAGTTGGTGGACCCGCTCGGCACCGGCACCATCGAGGTGGTCTCGCCCCACACCGAGCAGGTCTTCGCGCGGGTGCCGCACGCCTCCCGCGAGGACGTCGACCGCGCCGTCGCCGCCGCCCGCAGGGCCTTCGACGAGGGCCCGTGGCCACGTACGACCCTCGACGAGCGCATCGCGGTCGTCACGCGCATCAAGGACGCCATCGCCGTGCGCCACGACGAGATCGCCCGCGTCATCAGCTCCCAGAACGGCTCGCCCTACTCCTGGAGTGTGCTCGCGCAGGCGCTGGGCGCGATGATGGTGTGGGACGCCGCGATCACCGTCGCACGCGGTTTCACCTGGGAGGAACGACGGGCCGGCGTGCTCGGGCCGCTCCTCGTGCGTCGCGAGCCGGCTGGCGTCGTCGCCGCCGTCGTCCCGTGGAACGTCCCGCAGTTCACCGCCGCCGCCAAGCTCGCCCCCGCGCTGCTCGCCGGGTGCGCGGTGGTCCTCAAGCCCTCGCCGGAGTCACCGCTGGACGCGTACCTGCTCGGCGAGATCGCCGCCGAGGCGGGGCTGCCCGAGGGTGTGTTGTCGATCCTGCCCGCCGACCGCGAGGTCAGCGAGTACCTGGTCGGCCACCCCGGCGTCGACAAGGTCTCCTTCACCGGCTCGGTCGCCGCCGGCAAGCGCGTCATGGAGGTCGCCTCCCGCAACCTCACCCGCGTGACGCTGGAACTCGGCGGCAAGTCCGCCGCACTGGTCCTGCCCGACGCCGACCTGGACACCGCCGTCCCCGGCATCGTCTCGGCCGCCTGGATGAACAACGGACAGGCCTGCGTCGCGCAGACCCGGATCCTCGCGCCCCGCTCCCGCTACGACGAGACCGCCGAGCGCCTGGCGGCCGCCGCCTCCGCGCTCGTCGTCGGCGACCCCCTCGACCCCGCCACCCAGGTCGGGCCGCTGGTCGCCCGCCGCCAGCAGCAGCGCTCCCTGGACTACATCGCCCTCGGCCAGCAGGAGGGCGCCAAGGTCCTCACCGGCGGCGGCCGCCCGCAGGCGCAGCCCACCGGCTGGTACGTCGAGCCCACCCTCTTCGGCGACGTCACCAACTCCATGCGGATCGCCCGCGAGGAGATCTTCGGCCCGGTCATCTGCCTGCTGCCGTACGAGGACGAGGCCGAGGCCGTCCGCATCGCCAACGACTCCGACTACGGCCTGTCCGGCAGCGTGTGGACCGCCGACGTCGAGCACGGCATCGACGTCGCCCGCCGGGTGCGCACCGGCACCTTCAACGTCAACACCTTCAGCCTCGACATGCTCGGACCCTTCGGCGGCTACAAGAACTCCGGGCTCGGGCGCGAGTTCGGCCCCGAGGGGCTGGGCGAGTACCTGGAGCACAAGATGATCCACCTGCCCGCCGGCTGGGAGGGCTGACCCCGTGGGGGACCGGTGGCACATCGAGGTCGACCGGGGGGTGTGCATCGGCTCGGGCATGTGCGTGAACTCCGCGCCGGGCGGCTTCACCCTCGACTCCGCCCGCCAGTCCCACCCGGCGGCCCCGGACACCGATGCCGCCGAGGCGCTGCTCGCGGCGGCGGAGGGCTGCCCGGTGGAGGCGATCAGCATCACGCTGGCCGGCTCCGGCGAGGCGGTCTTCCCGCCCGAGGAGTGACCGGGCCGGAGGAGTCAGGGCTTCGCGCGACGCGGATCGGTGAGGTCGATCAGCCGGCACACCGTCTCGATGTCGATCTTCACCTGGGCGATCGAGGCGCGTCCCGACAGCCAGGTCACCAGGGCCGAGTGCCAGGTGTGCTCGATGACGCGGACCGCGGAGAGCAGCTCGGGCCCGGGCGGCCCGTCCAGCCGCATCGCGTCCAGGACGATCGCGGTCGTCAGCCGCGACACGGCGTCCACCTCCGGGCTGACGGAACGGTCGGCGAAGGTCAGCGCCCGCACCATGGCGTCCGCGAGGTGCGGTTCGCGCTGCATCGCGCGGAAGGCGCGCATCAGCGTCTCCGCCACGCGGTCCGCGGGCTCGGCCGCCGAGGGCGGGCGCTTGCGCAGCGCCTCGTGGAGGTGCTCCAGCTGGTCCCGCATCGTGGCGACGAGCAGATGGATCTTGGACGGGAAGTAGCGGTAGAGGGTGCCCAGTGCGACGTTCGACTGCTCGGCGACCTCGCGCATCTGGACGGCGTCGAATCCGCCCCGCACGGCGAGCTCGGCGCTGGTGCGCAGGATGCGGCGGCGGCGGGCCTCCTGACGCTCGGTCAGCGGCACGGGGGACGGCGTCGGCTGAGGAGCTGCGGTCATCTGTCCCAATCCGAATCTGTGCGCCGTGCGGAACCGGCCCCCAGCGTACTGCGGTGCCCTTCTGCGGGGGGTGCCCCTTGCGGCCCGGTGGTTGTGTGCGGGTTGTTCGCGCCTGCGGCGGGCATCCCCCGCCCGCCGCAGGCGCAACGGAGCCGCACACGAACACCGGGCGCGGCCGCAGGCACGGCGTGGCGGGAATCACCCGGACCGACCAGGGCACCCCGCACGGCTACAGGTATCTTCGTGCTCTCGGGCCAACTCCTGAGTAACCGAATCTGAAACTTGTTCTAGCAAGGCACGGGCGGCTACGCTCCCGCTGAAGTGCAGTGAGAAGGGGGCCGTGAGTGACCGCAGAGGCCAGGCCGCTCCGGATCGCGCTGCTCACCTACAAGGGGAACCCGTTCTGCGGGGGTCAGGGCGTCTACGTACGCCATCTGTCCAGGGAACTCGCCCGGCTCGGGCACAGCGTCGAGGTGATCGGCGCCCAGCCCTACCCCGTGCTCGACGCGGTCGGTGACGGGGTACGCCTCACCGAGCTGCCCAGCATGGACCTCTACCGCCAGCCGGACCCGTTCCGCACCCCGAAGCGCGGCGAGTACCGCGACTGGGTGGACGCGCTGGAGGTCGGCACGATGTGGACCGGCGGCTTCCCCGAGCCGCTGACGTTCAGCCTGCGGGCCCGCCGTCACCTGGCCGCCCGGCGCGGGGCCTTCGACGTCATCCACGACAACCAGACGCTCGGCTACGGCCTCCTGGGCGGCCCCCGTTCCCTCGGCGCGCCGCTGGTGACGACCATCCACCACCCCGTCACCGTCGACCGGCAGCTCGAACTCGACGTCGCGCAGGGGTGGAAGCGCCGGGCGTCGGTGCGCCGCTGGTACGGCTTCACCCGGATGCAGAAGCGGGTCTCGCGCCGGCTGCCGTCCGTGCTGACCGTCTCCGGCAGCTCCCGCCAGGAGATCGTCGACCACCTCGGGGTGCGCGAGGACCGCGTGCACGTCGTGCACATCGGCGCCGACACCGGGCTGTTCTCGCCCGACCCGTCCGTGCCCGAGGTGCCGGGCCGGATCGTCACCACGTCCAGCGCCGACGTGCCCCTCAAGGGCCTGGTCCACCTCGTGGAGGCCCTCGCCAAGCTGCGCACCGAGCACCCCGACGCGCACCTCGTCGTCGTCGGCAAGCGGGCCGACGACGGCCCGGTGGCCGCCGCCATCGAGCGGTACGGGCTGGGCGGTGCCGTCGACTTCGTCAAGGGCATCAGCGACGCGGAGCTGGTCCGCCTGGTGCGCAGCGCCCAGGTGGCGTGCGTGCCGTCGCTGTACGAGGGGTTCTCGCTGCCGGCCGCCGAGGCCATGGCCACCGGGACGCCGCTGGTCGCGACCACCGGCGGTGCCATCCCCGAGGTGGCCGGGCCCGACGGGGAGACCTGCCTCGCCGTGCCGCCGGGGGACCCGGGCGCGCTGGCCGCGGCGCTGGGCCGGCTGCTGCGCGACTCCGAGCTGCGCCGCCGTCTCGGCCGGGCCGGCCGGGAACGCGTACTGGCCCGCTTCACCTGGGAGCGGGCCGCCATCGGCACCGCCGAGCACTACCGCGCGGCGATCGAGGCCGCCGGGGGGCCGCGGCCCACTGTCCAGTCACCGTCCCGGACGAAAGCAGACTCCACGTGCTGACCGTCGACTTCTCCCGCTTCCCGCTCGCTCCGGGTGACCGCGTGCTCGACCTGGGCTGCGGCGCGGGCCGCCACGCCTTCGAGTGCTACCGGCGCGGTGCGAACGTGGTCGCCCTGGACCGGAACGGCGACGAGATCCGCGAGGTCGCCAAGTGGTTCGCCGCCATGAAGGAGGCCGGGGAGGCCCCGGCCGGTGCGACCGCCACGGCCATGGAGGGCGACGCGCTCAGCCTGCCGTTCCCCGACGACAGCTTCGACCGCGTCATCATCTCCGAGGTCATGGAGCACATCCCGGACGACAAGGGCGTGCTCGCCGAGATGGTGCGCGTCCTCAAGCCGGGCGGGCTGATCGCGATCACCGTGCCGCGCTACGGGCCGGAGAAGATCTGCTGGGCGCTGTCCGACGCGTACCACGAGGTCGAGGGCGGCCACATCCGCATCTACCGGGCCGACGAGCTGCTGGGCAAGATCCGTGAGGCGGGCCTGCGCCCGTACGGCACCCACCACGCGCACGCGCTGCACTCCCCGTACTGGTGGATCAAGTGCGCCGTCGGCGTGGACAACGACAAGGCCCTGCCGGTGAAGCTGTACCACAAGCTGCTGGTCTGGGACATCATGAAGAAGCCGCTGGCCACCCGGCTCGCCGAGAACACGCTCAACCCGCTGATCGGCAAGAGCTTCGTCGCCTACGCCACCAAGCCGCACAACCCGAAGGCGGGCGTCGACGCGTGAGGCGGACCGAACACCTCGTCCTGCCCGGCGTCCTGACCTCCGAGCAGGCCGCGCAGACCGTCGCCGGGATCCTCGCCGTCCAGCGGCCGGACGGCGCCATACCGTGGTTCGAGGGCGGCCACCTCGACCCCTGGGACCACGTCGAGGCCGCCATGGCGCTGGACGCCGCAGGCGAGCACGAGCACGCCGAGGCCGCCTACGCCTGGCTCGCCCGACGGCAGAACCCGGACGGCTCCTGGTACGCCGCCTACGGCTACGCCGACGGCGCCGAGGGCGAGCCCACCGACCTGGGCCGGGAGAGCAACTTCTGCGCCTACGTCGCCGTCGGCGTGTGGCACCACTACCTGTCCACCGGCGACGACGCCTTCGTGGAGAGCATGTGGCCGGTGCTGTACGCGGCCGTCGAGTACGTCCTGGAACTCCAGCTGCCCGGCGGGCAGATCGCCTGGAAGCGCGAGCAGGACGGGACGTTCCCGCAGGAGGCGCTGCTGACCGGCTGCTCGTCGATGTACCAGGCGCTGCGCTGCGCGCTGGCCGTCGCCGAGCACCGCGAGGACCCGCAGCCCGACTGGGAGCTGGCCGCCGGTGCCCTCGGGCACGCCATCGCCCACCACCCCGAGCGGTTCCTGGACAAGGACCGCTACTCGATGGACTGGTACTACCCGGTCCTGGGCGGGGTGCTGCGCGGCGAGGCCGCCCGGGAGCGCGTCCTGGCACGCTGGGACGAGTTCGTCGTGCCCGGCCTCGGGGTCCGCTGCGTGGTGCCCAACCCCTGGGTGACCGGCGGGGAGAGCGCGGAACTCGCCCTCGCCCTGTGGGCGATGGGCGAGTCCGACCGCGCGGTGGAGATCCTGGCCGCGATCCGGCACCTGCGCGCCGAGGACGGCATGTACTGGACCGGGTACGTCTTCGAGGGCGACGCGCAGGCCGGCACCGGACCCGCGGTGTGGCCCCGCGAACGCACCACGTGGACGGCCGGGGCCCTGCTGCTCGCCGTCGCCGCCCTGGGAGGGGACGAGGCGACGACGGCGGTCTTCGGGGGCGAACGGCTGCCGCTCGGGCTGGTGCCCGAGGCGGCGGGGTGCTGCGCCGGCCGGTGAGCGGGCGTCAGGCCCGGTTGACGCGACCCGCCACGGCGTGCCCGACGATCAGGTAGACCGCCGCCGGCAGACCGTAGTTCAGCAGGGTGCGCGCCCATGCGGATTGGGTGGAGAAGATGTCGTGGGCCCAGCCACCGAGCCAGGACGCCATGTCGTGGATCCACTCCACGAGGTCGTTCGCCCGGTTGGCGTCGAGGACCCACAGCACGATCCAAAGGATCAGGATGAATGCCGCCACGTCCGCGGCCACCATGATGATGGTGGCCGCCAGATTGCCGCGATAACGTCTGGACATACCTGCCGTCTTGCCCCGATCGGCGGACTGAAACGTGGCGGGCCGGCGCGCGCCTGACGCCCCGTACGGCCCTGTGCGGTGGCCGGTCGCCGGGGCCCGGGCGAGGATGCGATCACGCACCGCATCCCCCGGGAGTAACCGTCATGCCCTTGCGCCGCGCCCTGACCGCCCTCCTGCTCTCCGGCGTCCTCCTCGTGGTCCCCGCCTGCGGCGGCGACTCCGACGGGAGCGCGAGCGGCGGCACCGCGAGCCCTACCTCCTCCGTGCAGAAGCAGAAGCTCGCCAAGACCCGCTTCGTCGCGAACGCCGGACTGGCCGCCGGGGCGACCTACCAGTGGATCGTCAAGCCCTACCGCGAGGGCAAGTTCAAGAAGGACGCCGACGGCCGCAAGCTCACCCTGGTGAAGGCCGGCCTCGCCGGGGCCTTCGCCTACAACCGGCTCAAGGCCGCCTCGGAGAACGCCAAGGGCGACCCGACCCTCTCCAAGCTGGTGGCCCCGCTGACGGCGGGCATCGACTCGCTCAAGGACCTGCCGGCCAAGCTGCGCAGCGGCCAGGGCACGGACGACATCGTGGGCACCTTCCAGGACACCATCAGCGGCGTCAAGTCGGCCGGCGAGGACGCCGGCGCCAAGGTCACCGACAAGGTGCCCTCGCTGTCCCAGCTCAGCGGCGGATGAGCTCGGCCAGCACCCGCAGGGTGGCCGGGTCGGGCGCGGTGACCAGCAGGTCGGTCACCGGGCCCGACCGCCACACCTCCAGCCGCTCCGCGATCCTCCCGCGCGGGCCGACGAGCGAGATCTCGTCCGCGAAGGCGTCCGGCACCGCCGCCACCGCCTCCTCGCGCCGCCCGGCCAGGAACAGCTCCTGGATACGCCGGGCCTCCTCCTCGTACCCCATCCTGGCCATCAGGTCGGCGTGGAAGTTGCGGGAGGCGGCGCCCATCCCGCCGATGTAGAAGCCGAGCATCGCCTTCACCGGCAGCAGCCCCTCCGCCGGGTCGTCGCACAGCCGGGCGCGCGCCATCGGGGCGATCATGAACTCCTTCGGCGCGTCCGCCAGCGACGCCTCGTACACGTCCGTGCGGAACGGCGACCAGTACAGCGGCAGCCAGCCGTCGGCGATGCGGGTGGTCTGGGCGATGTTCTTCGGGCCCTCGGCGCCCAGCAGGATCGGCAGGCCGGCCCGGAGCGGATGCGTGATCGGCTTGAGCGGCCTGCCGAGGCCGGTCGCGTCCGGCCCCGCGTACGGCAGCGGATGGAAGCGCCCGTCCAGCGCCACCGGGCCCTCGCGGCGCAGCACCTGCCGCACGACGTCCACGTACTCCCGGGTCGCGGTCAGCGGACTGCGCGGGAACGGCCTGCCGTACCAGCCCTCCACCACCTGCGGTCCCGACAGGCCGAGACCCAGCATGACCCGGCCGCCGGAGAGGTGGTCCAAGGTCAGCGCGTGCATCGCGGTGGCGGTGGGGGAGCGGGCCGCCATCTGGGCGATGCCCGTGCCGAGCCGGATCCGGCTGGTGTGCGCGGCGATCCAGGTGAGCGGGGTGAACACGTCCGAGCCCCAGGCCTCGGCCGTCCACACCGAGTCGTAGCCGAGCCGCTCGGCCTCCTGCGCCAGGGCCAGGTGGTCGGGGGAGGGGCCGCGCCCCCAGTAGCCGAGGGCCAGACCGAGCCGCATGCGCAGGCCTCCTGCCGCATCTGACGGTATGTCAGCCGTACGGTACGGCAACCTCCCCCGCCCCGGAAGGGGAACAGCCGTGCCCCGGACCGGACGGCCCGGGGCACGGCTGGTGCGCGAGGAGCGGGGGGATCAGCCGCGCTGGATGCCGCCGGCGTCCTGCAGGACGCCGCGCCGGCCGTCCTGGGTCTGCGCGACCAGGGCGGTGCCGCTCTGGTCCACCGCCAGGTACCAGGTGCCGGGGGTCAGTTCGGCGATCTGCCGGCCCGAACCGTCCTCCGCGTACAGCGGCCGCGCCACGGGCACCGCGAACCAGAAGGCCGTGAACTCCGCCGAAGGCTGGGCCTGCGGCTGCTGCTGGGGCTGCTGCTGTGCCTGCGGGTAGCCGTACTGCCCGCCGCCGAACGACGGGTCGGCCGGCGCGCCGTGCCCACCGGTCTGCCCCGGGTACCCGTAGCCGCCCTGCTGCACGCCCGGGTACGGCTGGCCCTGCTGGCCGCCGTACGGCTGCGCCTGCTGGGGCTGCTGCGGCTTGGGAGCGGGCAGCAGCGGCGCCTTCAGCGCGGGCAGGCCCTGCAGGGTGAGCAGCATGGCGGCGGCGAGAGCGGCGGCGGCGACGAAGGAGAGGTAGGCGCCGGCGCCCAGCTCGAAGGCCTCGTTGCCGTTGAAGAGCGACCACAGGGCGTCCCAGGCGGCGGCCACGGACAGCACCGCGCCCCACTGGGCCAGGCCGATGCCGAGCACCTTGCGCCCCTCGGGCTGGAAACGCGAGGCCACGAACAGGCCGGCGGTGACCAGGCCCAGCAGGTGCACCGAGGGCAGCAGCGGGAACAGCTCGCTCTTCCAGGCGCTGACGGCGCACCCGTCCGCGTCGCAGTTCTTCGCGGCGTAGAAGTTCAGGAACGAGGCGATCAGCAGCAGCAGCGCCGCGCCGATCACCGCGCCGTCTCCTCGGGTGAGGGAGCGGTTATTCACGGGGGGTCCTTGTCAGTCGTCTCGTCATCGCTGTCGCAGGGCTGTTCCCCATCGTATGAGGACGCGCGTCCGCGGCTGAGCCCGGCAGGGTCCCGGTGACAGGATCGGGACCCGATGGACACCGGTCGATCACTGCCTGCCCTGCAAATACGCCGTGATGCCGTCCGCGATGCCCTTGGCCGCCTTCTGCCGCCAGCTGGCGCTCTTCATCAGCGCCGCGTCCTTCGGGTCGCGCATGTTGCCGCACTCGATCAGCACCTTGGGCACGGTGCTGAGGTTGAGCCCGCCCAGATCGCTGCGGACGACCAGGCCCGTACCGCGGCCCACGTAGTTGGACGGCTTGGTGCCGGACGCCGTCGCGAAGTGGTTCTTCACGGCGGTGCCCAGCCGCTTGGAGGGCGCGACGATCTTGCGGGTGTCGGCGATGCCGCGGTGCACCGAGGCCGGGAGGATGACGTGGAAGCCGCGGTTGCCGGCCGCCGACCCGTCGCCGTGCACCGACACGACGGCGTCGGCCTTCGCCTTGTTGCCGATCCGGGCGCGCTCGTCGATGCACGGGCCGTACGCGCGGTTCCCGTCCTGCGTCAGCTTCACCGTGGCGCCGCGCGCCGCGAGCAGCGCCCTCACGCGCCGGGACACGTCCAGCGTGTACGAGGCCTCGGAGTACCCCGAGTTGGTCGCGGTGCCCGTGGTGTCGCACGCCTTGCGGCCGGTGCCGATGTTGACCAGGCGGTTGATCTCGCGGGTGTGGCGGCTGTTGCTCGTGTTGTGCCCCGGATCGAGGACGACGACCTTCCCGGCGAGCGGCTTGGCGACGGACAGGGCCTTCGGCGCCGACGGCTGCTGCGACGCCGCGGCCGAAGGCGGCAGCGGCTGCGCGTTCAGCGAGAGGTCGGCGTTCTTGCCGGCTGCCGGATCGCCCGACGCGGTCCATACGAGCCAGGCCGCCGCACACGTCGGCACCAGCGCGGTCACGGCCACGGCGATGCGTGTCTTGGTCTTGAACACGTCAGCGATGCTATCCGCAGGCTCAGATTCCCGGGCCCGTACGCCGCAGTACGTGCAGGGAACCGGTCACCGAGAGCTCCTCGAACGCGCCCGACTCCAGCGCGCGCCGGTAGATCCGCCAAGGCGCCTGGCCGCCGTCGGCCGGGTCCGCGAACACGTCGTGGATCACCAGCAGGCCGTCCTGCGCGAGGTGCGGCGCCCAGCCCTCGTAGTCGTTGCCGGCGTGCTCGTCGGTGTGCCCGCCGTCGATGAAGACCAGGGCGAGCGGCTTCCCCCACACCGTCGCGACCTGCGGGGAGCGGCCCACGACCGCGACCACGTGCTCCTCCAGCCCGGCGGCGTGCAGGGTGCGCCGGAAGGTGGGGAGGGTGTCCATCAGGCCGACCTCGGGGTCGACGAGCGCCGTGTCGTGGTACTCCCAGCCGGGCTGCTGCTCCTCGCTGCCGCGGTGGTGGTCGACGGTGACGGCGACGGTCTTGGCCTCGCGTGCGGCGGCGGCCAGCAGGATCGTGGAGCGGCCGCAGTACGTCCCGACCTCCAGCAGGGGCAGGCCCGGGAGGCGGGTGGCGGCGTCGGCGGCGGCCGCGTGGAGGGCGAGGCCCTCGTGGGTGGGCATGAAGCCCTTCGCGGCCTCGAAGGCGGCCAGTGCGTCCGCGGGGACGTCTGCGGGGGGTGGCGTGCTCATGCCCCCCATCGTCCCCCACGCGTGCGGTCCCCGATGCGGGGGGTGACCCCCGCGGCCCGTTGTTGTGTGCGGCGCCGTTGTGTGTTGCGGGCGGGGGATGCCCGCCGCAGGCGCAGGCAGCCCGCACACGACAACCGGGCCCCACAGAACGCACCCCGGGCAGAGGGTCAGAGCCACCCGTTGTGGCGGGCCGTGCGCACCGCCTCCGTACGGTTCCGGGTGCCCGTCTTCCCGATGGCGGAGGACAGGTAGTTGCGCACCGTCGACTCCGACAGATGCACCCGCGCCGCGATGTCCGCCACCGTCGCCCCGTCCGCCGCCGCGTTGAGCACGTCCTGCTCGCGCGGCGTCAGCGGGCTGGGCCCCGTGCTGAGGGCGGCCGCGGCCAGGGCGGGGTCGATGACGCGGTGCCCGGCGAGGACGCGCCGGATCGCGGCGGCGAGTTCCTCGACGGGGCCGTCCTTGACCAGGAAGCCGGACGCCCCGGCCTCCATGGCGCGGCGCAGGTACCCGGGGCGGCCGAAGGTCGTGAGGATGAGCACCTTGCACTGCGGCAGCCGCTCGCGCAGTTCCGCCGCCGCGTCGAGCCCGCTGCGCCCGGGGAGCTCGATGTCGAGCAGGGCGACGTCGGGCCGGGCCTCCAGCGCCGTGGTGACGATCTCGTCCCCCGCGGCGACCTCCGCGACGACCTCGATGTCGTCCTCCAGGTTCAGCAGCAGGGAGAGCGCCCCGCGCATCATGCCCTGGTCCTCGGCCAGCAGGACCTTGATGGGGCTGCTCATACGGCCTGTTCCTCCTCCACCGGCAGTTCGGCGACGACCCGGAACCCGCCGCGGGGCGCGGGGCCGGTGCCGAGGGAACCGCCGGCCGCGGCCAGCCGCTCCGTGAGCCCCTTCAGGCCGGAGCCCGACCCGGGGGCCGAGCCTACGCCGCGGCCGTCGTCGGTGATCCGCAGGCGTACCTGACCGTCGGCGCCGGCGAGCTCGATGACGCAGGTGGTGGCCCCGCTGTGCCGTACGACGTTGGTCACCCCCTCCCGCACCACCCAGCCGAGGAGGGCCTCGGTCTGCGAGGGCAGCGGCGGGCCGGACTCCTTGACGACGGCCTCGATCCCGGCCGCCGTCAGGGCCGAGCGGGCGCGGTCCAGCTCGGTGGAGAGGCTGCCCTCGCGGTAGCCGGTGACGGCCTCGCGGATCTCGGTGAGGGCCTGGCGCCCCACCGCCTCGATGTCGGCGACCTGGGCGAGGGCGGCGTCCAGGTCGCGCGGGGCGAGCCGGCGGGCGGCCTCGGCCTTGACGACGACCACGGAGAGGGTGTGCCCCAGCAGGTCGTGCAGGTCGCGGGAGAAGCGCAGCCGCTCCTCGGCGACGGCGTTGCGGGCCAGCTCCTGGCGGGTGGCGCGCAGCTGGGTCACCGCGTCGAAGAGGGTGAGCATGGCCGCGGTCACCAGGCCGGAGATGAGGCTGCCGTACCCGATGGACACGCCGTCCCAGATGTCGCCGCTGCGCAGCCCGGAGACGATCCCGGCGGACACCGCGAGGGCGACGAGGACGGGACCCATCCGCCGGCCGCGCACCACGATCCCCACGGCCAGCGACAGCAGCGGGAAGAACACCAGCCAGCTGCCGCCGTAGCCGATGGCAAGGGCGTAGGTGACGGCGGCCAGCGCGAGCAGGTACAGCCGGGGCGCCTTCCCGGCCGCGGCGCGCGGGTTGAGGGCGGTGAAGACGACCCCGATGTAGAGGGAGTTGAAGGCCAGCAGGCCGAGGCCGCCGAGCCAGGGGTTGGCGGCCTTGCCCTGCAGGAGGTGGGACAGGGCGCCCACGCCCATCAGCAGCCAGGGCAGGAAGGTGAAGCGGGTCGGGGGCTTGAGGTCCTCGATCTCCGTGGAGGCGGACCGGGTCACCCGCAGGTGCCGCCACTCGCGCCAGATGCGTGCCGGCAGCGGGGGCCGGGATTCCGTCGTCGCCATGGCCGTCGTCTCCTCCTTCTCCACGGTGCCGGTGGTCTTCACGGGGTGCGTGCCGAGCGGCGGTAGGCGTACACGGCGTACGCGCCGAACAGGGCCGTCCACGCGGCGAGCACGGCGACGGTACCCGCCCGCGGGACCGCGCCGTCGGCGATGCTCCAGCCGAGCTGCCCGAAGCGGTGGGACGGGGTCCACTCGGAGACCGCCCGCAGCCAGCCGGGGAAGACGGACGAGGGGATCCACAGTCCGCCGACGACGGACAGGCCCAGGTTGCAGGCCATGTTCACCACGCCGGTGGTCTGCCCGGACAGCCGGTAGCCGTTGCCGAGGCCGAGCAGGGTGAAGGGGGCGGTGCCGATCCACAGCAGCCCGCCGACCGCCGCCCACTGCCAGGGCTCCAGTTCGACGCCGTTGACGAGCCCGCCGGCCAGCAGGACGGCCAGGATGGCGGGCAGCACGGTGACCGAGCCGCTGATGCAGCGGCCGGTGACGACCAGCAGCGGGGACATGGGGGTGATCCGCAGCTGGCGCAGCCAGCCGAGGCCCTTGTCCTCCGCGACGCTGGACCCGGTGGACACCGCCGAGCCCAGCGCGCCGTACGCGGCCATGCCGATCATGGAGGCCAGCGCGATGGACTTGTCCTCCTCCGAGCCGCTGACCCCGAGGTTGGTGAAGAGCAGGTACATCATGACGGGCATGCCGACGCCGAAGATCACGAATCCGGCGTCGCGCAGGGTGCGGCGGATCTCCAGCGAGACGTAGGCGAGCAGCATCAGACCTTCTCCTCGGTGAGGGCGGCGGTGTCCGTGGCGGTGGCGGGGGTGGCGTCCTCGGCGGAGGACTGCGAGGTCAGGGAGAGGAACGCGTCCTCCAGGCTGGCGGCGGTCACCGTCAGGCCGCGGACCATGCCGCGGTCGGCGAGGGCGACGACGGTGGCGTCGGAGTCCGCGGAGCGCAGCAGGGCGCGGTCGCCGCGGACCTCCACGGTCACCACCCCGGGCAGTTGCCGCAGGCCCTCGGTGGGGGTCCCGGCCAGGTCGAAGGAGACGAGGTTGCCGCCGACGGCCCGCTTGATGCGCTCGCCGCTGTCGTCGGCGACGACACGGCCGCGGTCGATGACCACGATGCGGTCGGCGTTCTCGTCCGCCTCCTCCAGGTAGTGGGTGGAGAACAGCACGGTGTTGCCGCGGGCCGCGTACGCCCGCATCGAGTCCCAGAAGGCGCGCCGGGCCTCGACGTCGAGGGCGGCGGTGGGCTCGTCCAGCACGATGAGCTCGGGGTTGCCGGCCAGGGCCACGGCGAAGCGGACCCGCTGCGCCTGGCCGCCGGAGAGCCGGTCGGCGCGGCGGCCGGCGACCTCGGTGAGGCCGGCCAGCTCCAGGGCCTCGGCCACGGGCATGGGGCGTGGGTAGGTGCGCGCCACGAAGGTGAGCAGCTCCCGTACGGTCACCCGGGGGATCGGCCGGCCGTCCTGCAGCATCGCGCCGATCCGGCCCGCGCGGACCGCCGTGTGCGGGGTGGTGCCGAAGAGCCTGACCTCGCCGCTGTCGGGTTCGTTGAGCCCGAGCAGCAGGCTGATCGTGGTGGACTTGCCCGCGCCGTTGCGGCCGAGCAGGGCGACGGACTCCCCCCGCCGGATCTCCAGGTCGACGCCGTCCACCGCGCGTACCGCGCCGAACGTCTTGACGGCCCTGGTGAAATTCACTGTCGTCGTCATGTCACCGACACTAGGGCGGCCGCCCCCCGCCGGGTCAGTGGGGAATGTACGGACCCGGGCAGGACAAATGTCACTACCGGCGGCAGTTCTGACGACGCGTCAGCTATTCCCAGCGGCCGGGCGATGCGTTATACATGGGCTGGCTAGAACGCGTTCTAGTAGACGCCCTGGCGGGGCCGACGGTGCGGACGGCCGCGCCAGGGCCCACCGCGCAGCGAAGGAGCCGCCGGACATGCCGATCGACGTCGTCGCCGCCACCTCGGCCGAACCCCGCAGCGCCGAACTCGTCTGGGACCACAGGGACGTCATCCTCTACCACCTGGGCCTCGGCGCGAACACCCTCAACTACGCCCTCGAGGGCCCCGGCCTGCAGGTCCTGCCCAGCTTCGCCACCGTCGCCGGCGGCTCGGTCGCCGCCGGGGACGCCCGGGGCGGGCTGTCCCTTCCCGGCATCGAGATCGACCTCGCCGCCGTCCTGCACGGCGCGCAGCGCATCGAGGTGCACCGCCCGGTCCCCGTCCGCGGCCGGGCGCTGCAGACCTCGCGCGTCGCCGACGTGTACGACAAGGGCAAGGCCGCCGTCATCGTGCTGCGCCGCGAGGTCACCGACGAGCAGGGGCCGCTGTGGACCTCCGACGCGCAGATCTTCGTCCGCGGCGAGGGCGGCTTCGGCGGCGACCGCGGCCCCTCCGCCCGCACCGCGCCGCCCGGACGGGCCCCCGACCGCACCGTCCTGCGTGCCACCCGGGAGGACCAGGCGCTGCTCTACCGGCTCTCCGGCGACTGGAACCCGCTGCACGCCGACCCCGAGTTCGCCAAGCACGCCGGCTTCGACCGGCCCATCCTGCACGGCCTGTGCTCCTACGGCATCACGCTCAAGGCCGTCGTCGACACCCTGCTCGGCGACGACGCGGGCCGCGTACGGTCCTGCTCCACCCGCTTCGCCGGGGTCTTCCTCCCCGGCGAGACCCTGCGCATCCGGATGTGGTCCGAACAGGGCCGCGTCCTGGCGTCGGCGACCGCCGTCGAACGGGACGACGCGCCGGTCCTCGCCGACACCGTCGTCGAGTACTCGTAGGCCCCGGAGGGGAGAGGGGAACACCCATGCGTGCAGCGCTCCTGCAGGAGATCGGCCAGGACAAGCTCGAGGTCGTCGACGACATCGAGACGGTGGGCTTCGGCCTGGGCAAGGTGCGCATCCGGCTGCGGGCGACCGGGCTGTGCCACTCCGACCTGTCCGCCATGAGCGGCGTCCTGCCGCAGCCGGCGCCCTTCGTCCCCGGCCACGAGGGCGCCGGGGAGATCGTCGAGACCGGCGAGGGCGTCGAGGGCCTCACGGCCGGCGACCGGGTCCTGGTCTGCTGGCTCCCGGCCTGCGGCGCCTGCCCGGCCTGCCGGCGCGGCCAGTCCCACCTGTGCCTGGCCGGCTTCATGAACGCCGGTACGCCCAACTTCCGCCGCCCCGCCGGGGACGTCTTCGGCTTCGCGGGCACCGGCACCTTCGCCGAGGAGGTCGTGGTCTCCGCCTCCTGCGCCGTGCCCATCCCCGACGACCTGCCGTACGAGATCGCCGCCCTCATCGGCTGCGGCGTCACGACCGGCATCGGCGCCGCGCTGAACACCGCGCGGGTCACCCCCGGCTCGTCCGTCGCCGTCATCGGCTGCGGCGGCGTCGGCATCAGCGTCATCCAGGGGGCCCGCGCCTCCGGCGCCTCGGAGATCATCGCCGTCGACCCCGTGGAGTCCCGCCGCGACGCGGCCCTGCGCTTCGGCGCCACCGACGCGGTCGCCCCGGAGGAACTGGCCGACGCCAAGGCCAAGATCACCGGCGGCGAGGGCTTCGACTACGTCTTCGAGGTCGTCGGCCGCAGCGCCACGGCCCGCACGGCCTACGAGACCACCCGCCGCGGCGGGACGCTCTGCGTCGTCGGCGCCGGGGCGATGGACGACCTCCTGCAGATCAACATGTTCGAGCTCTTCTTCGACGAGAAGCGCATCCTGCCCTCCCTCTACGGCGGCGGCGACGTCCTGCGGTCCTACGACCGCGTCATCCGCCTCTGGCGCGCCGGACGCGTGGACCTGGAGGGGCTCATCACCCACCGCGTACGGCTCGACCGGATCAACGAGGCCGTCGACCAGATGCGCAGCGGTGAGGCGCTGCGCACCTGCATCGCGGTCTGACACCAGGGCTGGAGAAGGCATGGGCGTGCTGGACGGCAGGACGGCGATCGTGACGGGGGCCGGACGCGGCCTGGGCCGTGCGGAGGCGCTGGAACTGGCGCGGCTGGGCGCCAACGTGGTCGTCAACGACTACGGGCAGCCCGGCCGCGACGGCTCCGGCGCGGCGTCGGCGACCCCCGCGGACGAGGTCGTCGCCGAGATCGCCGCCGCCGGCGGCCACGCGGTGCCGCACCACGGGGACGTCGCCGACTTCGGGCAGGCGCAGGACCTGGTCGGGCTGGCGGTCGGCACGTACGGGGCCCTCGACATCCTGGTCAACAACGCGGGGATCCTGCGGGACCGCATGGTCTTCTCGATGACCGAGGACGAGTGGGACTCCGTCGTCCGGGTCCACCTCAAGGGCCACTTCGCCACCACCCGGTTCGCCGCCGCCCACTGGCGCGAGCGCGCCAAGACCACGGACACCCCGGTCTACGGCCGGGTCGTCAACACCTCGTCCGAGGCGTTCCTCGCCGGCTCGGCCGGCCAGCCCAACTACGCGGCAGCCAAGGGCGGCATCGTCGGCCTCACCTCGTCGACGGCCGCCGCCCTCGGCAGGTACGGCGTACGCGTCAACGCCATCTGCCCCCGGGCGCGCACGCGGATGACCGAGGACGTCTTCGCGGGCCTCGGGCGGCCCGGGGACGGGCCGGACCCGCTGGGGGTGGAGCATGTCGCCCCGCTCGTCGGCTACTTGGCGTCACCGGCGGCCGACCGGATCACCGGTCAGCTGTTCGTCGTGCACGGCGGGATGGTGGCGGTGATGGACCGCCCCCGCGTCGCGGCGAGGTTCGACACCGCCAAGGAGGCGTTCACCCACGACGAGCTGGACGACCTGCTCACCCCGTACTGGGCGGGCCGTGACCCCGGTGACACCTTCGCCGCCACCGACGTCCTGGCCCTGCGCCACGGGGGCTGAACCGGGCCTTCCGGGCTCCGGGCCCGTCAGACCTCCATGGCGGGGGGCCCGGAGGGGCGGCGGTGGCGGCCGTGCGGCGCCTGGACCACCTGGGCGCTGTCGTCTTGGGCGGAAGCCGTACCGCGGTGGCGGCCGGCGTGCTGGCCCTCGGCGGAACCGTCCTCGAGGCGGGCCTCGGCGGCGGCGTCGTGTCGGGCATCGGACATGAGGAAACTCCCCGTGACTAGCGTGCAAGGTGCGCGGAACGCCGCAGGAGTTTACCGATTCAAGATCCTGTGGCCAGCGGCGCCTTCTGCAACGGGAGCACAGGGCTGGTCGTGGCCGCCTCCGGGACGTCCGCGGGAGCGCCCTCCGCCGCGCTCCCCGGCGGGGGCGGCACGGGCACCGCGGGCGGCGCCTGGTACTCCACCGTGCCGCACGGGCAGTGCGTGCAGGCGTACGGCAGGCGCAGCACCCCGCGGTCCGACCACAGGCCGGCCCCGGGCAGCCAGCCCTCCGGCGCCGACAGCCAGGTGGTACGGCGTTCCCCGGGCCGCCAGACCGCCAGCGACGTGCCGTGCGGGCCGTCCGCGCGCAGCGCCACCGCGCACGCCTCGGGCATCAGCACCTGGCCGGGCTGCGCCGCGAACGGGGTGAGCACCGCGTCCGGGACACGCAGGCACTCGGCGAACCGCAGGGGCCGGCGGCTGCCCAGGACGCCCCAGCCGATGCGGTCCTCGCCGGTGGCGTCGGTGCGCACTATCAGCAGCCCGCTGTCCGGCTCCGCGAGCAGCAACCGGTCGTTGCTCCCCTCGGTGATCTGCAGCAGCGGGCTGACCGCCCCGGCCCGCTCCAGGTCGACGGCGACCGTCTTGACCGTCCCCTCCGCCTCGCGGTCCAGCGCGAGCAGCCGGCCCGCCCGGTCCAGCCACGCGCCGCCCCCGCAGCGGCCCGGGACCTCCGCCAGCCGGCGCGGCCGCAGGTCCCGGTCGTCGTGCACCAGCCACACCGCCGACACCTCGCGCACCGGGTCGTAGGTGAGCGCGTACGCCTCGCCGGAGGCGACCGGGGGCAGCAGCCGCGCCTCCGCGTCCCCGCCCGGCAGCGAGCCGACGAGCAGTTCGCCGGTCCCGGGACCGGTCGGGTAGAGCAGGGCGAGGTCGTACCGGTCGGCGACCCGGCGGCGGATGAGCACGCGGCCGTCGGGCAACGGCAGGACCTCGGAGCACTGTTCCTCGGGCTGGTTGCCGGGCAGGGGCACGGTGTACGGCTCGGGCCCGCCGAGCGTCCAGCGCTCGGGGTACCAGCCGTCACCCCCGTCGGGTGCCTGGGCCAGGCAGGCGGCGTAGGAGCCGTCCGCGGCGATCGTGAACCCGGCCCGTCGCACGGTGGTGGTCTCGGTGGCGCAGGCTGTCATGGTGTGGCTCACCTCCGGGCCACGACGCTAGTTTTCGCACGCCCGGGCGTCCGACACGAGTTGGTGGTCTTCACACATAAGGGTGGCTCTCGTCCCGTTCCGTCGGACTTCGGATGCTCGGTGTGCTCATGACCAGCCCGGGATTCCGGCCGCCCGCCACCGGCGCGGTAACCTCGACCCGTGCCGAAACTGTCCGACGTCATCGCCGCCCTCGAAGCCCTCTGGCCTCCGGCATGGGCCGAGCAGTGGGATGCCGTCGGTCTCGTCTGCGGGGACCCGGACGCGGAGGTCGGCCGGGTCCTGTTCGCCGTCGACCCGGTCCGGGAGGTCGTCGAGGAGGCGATCGCCACCGGCGCCGACCTGCTGGTCACGCACCACCCGCTCTACCTGCGCGGGACGACGACGGTCGCGGCGACCGGCTTCAAGGGCCGCGTCGTGCACACCCTGATCAAGAACGACGTCGCGCTGCACGTGGCGCACACCAACGCCGACCGGGCCGACCCCGGGGTCTCCGACGCCCTCGCCGAGGCCGTCGGCCTGCGGGTCACCGGACCCCTCGTGCCCGACCCCGCCGACCTGGCCGGCCGCCGCGGCCTCGGCCGGATCGGCGAACTGCCCGAGTCGATGACGCTGGCGGAGTTCGCGCGCCGTGCGGCGGCCGGCCTGCCGGCCACCGCGACCGGACTGCGCGTCGCGGGCGACCCGGAGCGGCAGGTCCGCACCGTGGCGGTGTGCGGCGGCTCCGGCGACAGCCTCTTCGACGATGTGCGCAGGGCCGGGGTGGACGTCTACCTCACCGCCGACCTGCGCCACCACCCGGCGTCCGAGGCGCAGCAGGCGGGTCCGCCCGCGCTCGTCGACGCCGCCCACTGGGCCACCGAATGGCCCTGGTGCGAGCAGGCCGCGCGCCGGCTCGACGAGGTCTGCGAACGGCACGGCTGGGCACTGCGAACGTCCGTTTCGCGCGCCGTCACCGACCCGTGGACGGCCCACGCCCCGGCACTTCCCCTTGACGAACCCACGACCTCAGGAGCCCCCCGCTGAAAGCCGCGCCCGCAGACCAGATCCGACTGCTTGAGGTCCAGGCCCTCGACGCGCGCCTCGCGCAGCTGGACCACAAGCGCATCAACCTTCCCGAGCACGCGGAGATCGAGCGCCTGAACTCCGACGTGACCCAGCTGCGCGACCTGCTGGTCGCCGCCCAGACCGAGGAGAGCGACACCGCCCGCGAGCAGACCAAGGCCGAGCAGGACGTGGACCAGGTGCGCAAGCGCGCCGTCCGCGACCAGGAGCGGCTGGACTCCGGCGCGGTCTCCTCCCCCAAGGACCTGGAGAACCTGCAGCGCGAGATCGCCTCGCTCGCCAAGCGGCAGAGCGACCTCGAGGACGTCGTCCTGGAGGTCATGGAGCGCCGCGAGGGCCTGCAGGAGCGGGTCCAGGAGCTGACCGGGCGCCTGGAGTCCGTGCAGGCCAAGGCCGGCGAGTCCACGGAGCGCCGCAACGTGGTGCTGCAGGAGATCGACGCCGAGGGCTCCACGGTCACCAAGGAGCGCGAGATCATCGCCGGTTCGGTCCCCGCCGACCTGCTGAAGCTCTACGACAAGCTGCGCGGCCAGTCCGGCGGCGTCGGCGCCGCCCGGCTCTACCAGAAGCGCTGTGAGGGCTGCCGGCTGGAGCTGAACATCACCGAGCTCAACGAGGTGCGGGCGGCCGCCGCCGACGAGGTCGTGCGCTGCGAGAACTGCCGCCGCATCCTCGTCCGCACCCCCGAGTCGGGCCTGTAATGGCCCGTACGTTGGTGGTGGAGGCCGACGGTGGGTCCCGGGGCAACCCGGGACCGGCCGGGTACGGCGCCGTCGTCTGCGACGGCGCCACGGGTGAAGTGCTCGCCGAGGCCGCCGAGTTCATCGGCCGGCACACCAACAACGTCGCCGAGTACCGGGGCCTGATCGCCGGGCTGCGCGCGGCGCGCGCGATCGACCCGCAGGCCCGGGTACGGGTGCGGATGGACTCCAAGCTGGTCGTCGAGCAGATGTCCGGCCGCTGGAAGATCAAGCACCCGGACATGCGGCCGCTGGCCGCCGAGGCGAAGACCGTCCTGCCGGCGGAGCAGGTCAGCTACGAGTGGATCCCGCGCGAGAAGAACAAGCACGCCGACCGGCTCGCCAACGAGGCGATGGACGCCGGCAAGCGCGGCGAGCAGTGGGAGCCCGGCCGCTCCGCCGCCGCGCTGGTCACCGCCGCCACCGAGCCCGAACCGGTGGACGAGGCCGTGAACGAGGCACCCAAGGCCCCGCCCGTCGGCTGGGCGGCGGCGGCCGACCTCGGCACGCCCACCACCTTCGTCCTGCTGCGGCACGGCGAGACCCCGCTCACCGCGGACAAGCGCTTCTCCGGCAGCGGCGGCGACGACCCGGAACTCTCGGAGAAGGGCCTCTGGCAGGCCCGGCGCGCCGCCGACACCCTCGCCGCCCGCGGCACCGTCCAGGCCGTCGTCACCTCGCCGCTGGCGCGCTGCCGGCAGACCGCGCAGGCCGTCGCGGACCGGCTCGGCCTCGACGTACGCGTCGACGAAGGGCTGCGCGAGACCGACTTCGGCGCCTGGGAGGGGCTCACCTTCGCCGAGGCGAAGGAGCGCTACCCGGACGAACTCGACGCCTGGCTCGGCTCGGCCAAGGCCGCCCCGCCCGGCGGGGAGAGCTTCGCCGCCGTCGCCCGCCGGGTCTCCCTCTCCCGGGACAAGCTCCTCGCCCGTCACCCCGGCCGCACGGTCCTGCTGGTCACCCACGTCACCCCGATCAAGACCCTGGTCCGCCTCGCCCTGGGCGCCCCGCCGGAGTCGCTGTTCCGGATGGAGCTGTCGCCGGCGGCGCTGTCGGTGGTGGCGTACTACGGGGACGGGAACGCGTCGCTGCGGCTGCTCAACGACACGTCACACCTGCGCTGACGGCGCGGGCCGCGCCGTTGCCCGCAGCGCGGCCGCCTCGCGGGCGAGCCGCTCCACCCGGTCCCAGTCGCGGTCCCGCAGGGCGTCCTGCGGGACCATCCAACTACCGCCCACGCAGGCGACGTTGGGCAGCGCCAGATACGCCGGTGCGCGCTCCGCGTCGATGCCGCCGGTCGGGCAGAACCGGACGTCCGGCAGCGGGGCGGCCAGCGCCCTGAGGTACGCCGTGCCGCCGGCCGCCTCCGCGGGGAAGAACTTCAGCTCCGTCACGCCGCGTTCGGCCAGGGCGACCACCTCGGAGGCGGTCGACACGCCGGGCAGGAACGGCAGCCCGGACGCGGTCATCGTGTCCAGCAGGCCCGGCGTCCACCCCGGGCTCACCAGGAACCGCGCCCCGGCCCGCGCCGCCGCCCCCACCTGCTCCGCCCGCACCACGGTCCCGGCCCCCACGACTGCCTCGGGCACCTCGCGGGCCGCCGCGGCGATCGCCTCCAGCGCGGTGGGCGTCCGCAGCGTGAACTCCACCGCGGTCAACCCCCCGCGGACCAGCGCCCGGACGAGCGGGGCCGCGTCGGCGGGGTCGTCCAGCGTGAGGACGGGGATCACGGGGGCGGCGGGGGCGAGGTTCAGCACCGTGGCATCGTGCCGCCCCCGTGCGGCGCCCGCAACGCGCGTTGCAGCCTGCGCAACGGGGTGCCCCTTGCGGCCTGTTGTTGTGTTGCGGCCTGTTGTTGTGTGCGGCTCCGTTGCGCCTGCGGCGGGCGTCCCCCGCCCTCCCGCGCGATTGCCCGGCGCGGTCAGTGACCGCCTCGCGCGGTCGTTGTGGGGCCGGTGCCGCGCCGGGGCACGCCCCCCAGCCTTCGGTCGGGGGGACCCCCATGGGCGCACCCCGCCACACCCCTCCGGTTGTCTAGGCGACTAACGGCCGGTAGGGGTGAGAAGGCGGTCCGGGGTTGCCACAAGTGCCCTTCTGAACCCCCACCGGCCGTCATGCGCCCACACAACGGGAGGGGGTGTGGCGGGGTGCGCCCGGAACCGACGAGCGGTACGCGCGGCGCCGAACGATGTGGGGGTAAACCGCGAGCGCTGAGGACGTGCGCCGGCGCGGCCCCGACCCAGGCACACGGTGCGAGGCCCGCACTGACCGCGCCGGGCAATCGGGCGGGAGGGCGGGGGATGCCCGCCGCAGGCGCAAACGACCCGCACACAACAGCGAGCCGCAACCACAACCCACCCGCACAAGAACTCAGTGGACGTCCGTCACCAACACGTCGAGGCGGCCGGGCGCAGGCACTTCCACCGTGAAGCCCAGGTCGCGCAGGGCCGCGACGAGCGCGTCGGGGTTCCCGGGGCGCGCCCCGGACTCCAGGAGGGCCCGCACGATCCGCCCCTTGGTCGCCTTGTTGAAGTGGCTGACGACCTTCCGCGTCTCGGCCTGCACCACCCGCACCGTCGCCGTGCGCCCCGCGAGCGCGCTGCGCGGGGCCGGTTTCCACGCCGCCCCGTACGCCGAGGACCGCAGGTCCAGGAGCAGGCCCCCGCCCGCGGCCTCCGCGGCGTCCGGGAGGGCCTCGGTGAGGTGCGTGCGCCAGTACGTGGCGAGCGACCCGAGCGCCGGCAGCTTCACGCCCATCGAGCAGCGATACGCGGGGATCGCGTCCCGGACGCCGACCGCGCCCCACAGCCCGGAGAAGACCAGCAGCGAGCGGGCGGCCCGGCGCCGGGCGGCGGCGTCCAGGGTGTCCAGGCCGAGGGCGTCGTAGAGCACGCCGGTGTAGATCTCGCCCGCGGGCCGGGTCCGCGCCTCGCGCAGCCCCGCGTTGCGGGCGATCTCGCCGCGCAGTCCGGAGCTGAGCCCGAGCACGTCCGCGGCCTTGTCCTCGTCGCCGCCCGCGCAGAGCCCGACGAGCTCGTCCAGCACCGTCGCGCGGGCCGTGGTGAGCCCGGGCAGGGAGAGGGAGCCCAGGTCGACGGCGGGGCCGGTGCCGTCGGTGGCCTTGCCCTCGGACGGCGGTAGCAGGACGAGCACTGTTGTTCTCCTTCACGTTTCCCCGGTGCAGTGCAGCCTACGACCGCCCGACTTAGGCTCGCTCCATGCCTCGTCGTCCCCTGCGCGTCACCACCGCCGACGGAGTCCGGTTGAGGTCCGCGCTGGACGCGCTCCGCGCGGACCTGCACGTGCGGCGGGACTTCCCGGCGAACGTGCTCGGGGAGGCCGAGGAGGCGGCGCGCGATCCCCGGCTGCCCGCGTACGACGCCACCGACGTGCCGTTCTTCACCGTCGACCCGCCCGGGTCGCTCGACCTGGACCAGGCGATGCACCTCGCCGTGCGCGAGGGCGGCCGCGGCTACCGGGTGTCGTACGCGATCGCCGACGCCGCCGCCTTCGTCACGCCCGGCGGCGCGCTGGACGCCGAGGCGCACCGGCGCGTGCAGACCCTGTACTTCCCCGACGTCCGGGTGCCCCTGCACCCGCCGGTGCTCGGCGAGGGGGCGGCCAGCCTGCTGGCCGGGCAGGACCGGCCCGCCGTGCTGTGGCGGATCGACCTCGACACGGACGGCGCGGTCACCGACGTCGACGTCCGCCGGGCGCTCGTCCGCAGCCGCGCCCGGCTGGACTACGCGGGCGTGCAGCACGCGATCGACGCCGGCACCGCCGAGGAGCCCGTGGCGCTGCTCCGCACCGTCGGCCGGCTGCGCGAGGAGCAGGAGAGGGCCCGCGGCGGCATCTCCCTGAACGTGCCCGAGCAGGAGGTCGTGGAGCTCGACGGCGGCTACGCCCTGCGGTACCGGGCGCCGCGCCCCGTCGACGCCTGGAACGCCCAGATCTCCCTGCTCACGGGCATGGTCGCCGCCGGCGTCATGCTCCGCTCCGGCACCGGCATCCTTCGTACGCTCCCGCTCGCCCCGCACGGGGAGGTGGCCAGGCTGCGCAGGGTGGCCGCGGCGCTGCGCATCGACTGGCCGCACATGACCTCGTACGCCGAACTCGTCCGCACCCTGGACCCGGAGCGCACCACCCACGCTGCGTTCCTGCACGAGGCGACGAGCCTGTTCCGCGGCGCCGACTACACGCCCTTCTGGCCCGGCCACCCCGCCGAGCCGGCCGTGCACGCCGCCGTCGCCGAGGCGTACACGCACTGCACCGCGCCCCTGCGGCGCCTCGTCGACCGCTACGCCGCCGAGTTCTGCCTGGCCGCGGTGGCCGGCCAGGAGCCGCCGGAGTGGGTCGCGGCCGCGTTCCGGGACCTGCCCCGCGACATGCGCGGCGGATCGCACTTCGCGGCCACCATCGAGAGCGCCTCCCTCGACCTCGTCGAGGCGGCCCTGCTCAAGGACCGCGTCGGCGAGGTTTTCGACGCCTACGTCATCGACATCAAGGACTCCGACCCGACCTCCGGCACGGTCCACCTGCGTGCCCCGGCCGTCGTCGCCCGCGTCCGCGGCGGCGCCGCACCCCTCCCGCTCGGCGAGCCGCTCCCGGTCCGTCTGACGCAGGCCGACCCCGGCCGCCACACCGTGCTTTTCACCCCGGCGTGATCGGCCGGTAGCATGGTCGCCACGGCAGACGAGCCGAGCGGGCGGCCGCGTCAGGACCTGGTCCTGCCGAGGAACGTCCGGGCTCCACAGGGCAGGGTGGTGGGTAACGCCCACCCGGGGTGACCCGCGGGACAGTGCCACAGAAAACAGACCGCCGGGGCCGCAAGGCTCCCGGTAAGGGTGAAACGGTGGTGTAAGAGACCACCAGTGCCCAGGGTGACCTGGGCAGCTAGGTAAACCCCACCCGGAGCAAGGTCAAAAGGGGCCGTCGTGAGACGGCCCTGCGCGGACGATCGAGGGCTGCCCGCCCGAGTCCGCGGGTAGACCGCACGAGGCCGGCGGCAACGCCGGTCCTAGATGGATGGCCGTCGCCCGGCCGGCCGCGAGGCCGACCGGGGACAGAACCCGGCGTACAGCTCGACTCGTCTGCCTCACCCGCCGCCGGCCTCCTCCGGCGGCGCCGCGCACTCCGCGGCCAGCCGTGCCATCCCGTACTCCTCCGCGACCGCGCGGGCCGAGCGCAGCAGGCGCGGGGCCTCCGCGGCGGCGTCCGGGCGGCCGCAGGCGCGCAGGGCTCGGGCCTGCCACAGGCGGAGCCGGGCGAGCTGCGGGGCGGAGGTGCGGGCCGGGGTGGCCGCCAGGCGGAAGTGCGCGAGGGCGGCGTCCGGTTCCCCGGCGGTCAGGGCGAGCACACCGCACGCCTGGGCCGTGGGCGCGACCAGCACCGTGGGCCAGCCGGCCAGGGCGATGCCGGTGCCGTTGTGCGGGGCCAGCCGTTCGCGCAGCCGGGCCACCAGGGGCCGCAGCTCGGCCTGGTCGCCGATCGCGGCGCAGGCCTCGGCGAGCAGGGCGAGCGTGGGCACCGCCCAGCCGTGCGGCGGCAGGGCGCGGAAGCCGTCGGTGTCGTCGGCGAAGGCCTGCAGCAGGTCGGCGGCCTGGTCCCGGGCGCCGGTCTCGCACAGGGCGAGGACGAGCCCCGCCCGCCAGACCGGGAAGTAGCCGTGCTCCTGCACGTCGTCGGCGAGGCCGCCCGCGAACAGTTCGTGCATCCGGCCCTGCTCGCGCAGCAGCCAGTACGCCTGGCCCATCCGGGTCTGCCGGAAGTTGCCGGCCGGCACGTCCAGGTCGGCGGCGAGCCGGTCGGCGTACTCGGCGGACTCCCGCAGGATCCAGTCCGCCGCGGCCGCGAACCGGCCGCGCCACAGGTCGAGCGTGGTGTCGAGGGTGCGCTGCTGCCAGCGGGCCAGTTCACTGCGGCTCGCGGCGGCGTGCCTGCGGTGCTCCTGGGCCGTGGACAGCGCCGGGTACACCCGGCCCATGCGCAGCTGGTCCACGGCCAGCCCCATCAGCGCCTCGCCCCGGAAGTGCGCCGAGCCGTGGCGTACGGCGGCGTCGCGCAGCCGCTCCGACAGCGCCAGGGAGGCGGCGGCCGGCGCGAAGTCGTACAGGCCCCAGCGGCACTCGGTCAGCACCTCGCAGCGCACTTCCTCGCCGACGCCGGAGGCTTCCGCGGCGTCCGCGGCGTCCGCGCGTTCCAGGCCGCCCAGCGTGTGCCGGGCCAGGGCCGCGCCGCTGTCCGGGCCGGCCTGGGGCACGGCGGTGTCCGCGCTGACCGCCATGGAGAGCTTCTTCGCCCGGTGCGCGTTGAGCTGCAGGCGCAGCGCGCCGGCCTCGGGACCGGGGTCGTCGCGCAGGGCGGCCAGACTGTCGCCGATCAGGTGCAGCAGCTCCCGGTCGACCTGGCCCGGGTCCGACCAGCGGCGGCAGATCCGCACCACGGCCAGGGCCTGGGCGCGCGGCCGGCCCTCGGCCAGCCGGTGCGCCTCCCGGTAGCAGCGGTCCGCCTCGCGCATGCGGCCCGCGGCGTGCCGCAGGTCGCCGCGCCGCACGAGCCGGTCGAACTCCTCGCCGTACCCGGAGGCCAGGGCGGGGGCGTCGGGCGGCACGGGCGCGGCGCGGTCGACCAGCTTGGACGCCGTACGGACCGGACCGCGGACCCCGTCGCGCTCCTTGCCGCCGCGGGGCTCGCGGGCGGGCCGCGGCCGCGGGGCGAGGCTGAGCAGTTCGCCCCCGGCCTCGAGGAAGTGGTCGCACCTCTCGGCCAGTTCGTACGTCGGGCGGCGCATGCCGTTCTCGACCCGGCTCAGGAAGCTGCGGCTGCACGGCACGCGCTCCGCCAGTTCGCCCAGCGACTTGCCGGCCGCCTGGCGCCTGCGGCGCAACTCCTGCCCGAAGCCGTTCTGTTCCGCCTCCAAGGGCCCCTCCGTTCCCGTCGCCCGGTGCCTGCCCGGGTGTTGCCAAATATGCCCTGGCAACACCCGGGCCCTCCGGATAACTGCGGAATGGGGACAGCCTGTCAGGTGCGGGGCGGGTACGGACGCCCCAAGACCGGGGGGAGTTGACCGATGAGCGGCTTCGACACGTCGTGGGCGGGCAGGCCGAAGGTGGTGGCCGCCGTCGACTTCGGCACGCACGGCACCGGCTTCGCCTGGGCCGTGGTGACCCCGCTGAACGACGATCCGCAGTCCCGGCGGATCACCTTCTACAGCCGGTTCCCCGAGCACCGCGTGGACTACCCGAAGAACCTGACCGCGCTGCTCGTCGACGCGGACGGCACCACGGTGGCCTGGGGCCACAAGGCGCGCAAGCAGTGGTCGGAGGCCTCCGACGGCGGCCGGACGGACGGCCTGGGCTACGCCTACGCGTTCAAGATGGCGCTCAAGGACGACGGCGCCCCGGTGGACATGCCGACCACCGGCGGCATCGTCGACCTCGGCGACCGCGGCCGGGTGCGCGAGCTGATCACGGCCTACCTGCGGGAGATCAGGGAACTGGCGGTCGCCCAGATCAAGGACGCGGGCTACGCCGAGCGGGAGATCCGCTGGTGCATCACCGTCCCGGCGATCTGGGACGACGAGGACCGGGCCGCGATGCGGCACGCGGCGGTGGACGCCGGCTTCCCCGACGACCCGGAGCGGCTGCTGCCGTCCATCGAGCCGGAGGCCGCGGCGCTCTACTGCTACCTGCGGATGGCCGACCTGACCGACGGGACCGGCATGCGCGACCGGCTGCAGCTCAACGTGGACGGCTTCCGCTTCATGGTGGTCGACTGCGGCGGCGGCACCGTGGACGTCACGGCGTACGAGACCTCCAGCGACGCGGCCGAGCTCATCGCGCTCCGCGAGATCGGCGTGGCCACCGGCGGCCGGCTCGGCTCGGAGTACGTCAACCAGGCCTTCCGTGAGCAGGCCCTGGGCAAGCGGCTGGGGCCCGAGCTGCTGAGGCGGCTGGAGCGGGAGCACTCGGGGGACCTGCTGGAGCTGTCCGAGCAGTGGGAGCGGGCCAAGACCACCGCGGAGGTCGAGTGGGACGAGGACGGCACCCCGCACATCATGGACACCGTCCGGATCGACCTGCCCGTCACCGTCTGGCAGTTGCTGGACGAGGGCAGCCGGGCCCGGCTGGCGGAGGAGGCGGGCGGCCGCCCGCAGCGGATGGTGCTGGCGCCGGAGGAGGTGGAGGTCCTCCTGGACAGCGTGGTCGAGGGGATCCTGGACAAGGTCGAGGAGCAGCTGGCCGCCATCCGCCGCACCAGCGGGGAGGCCGCGGGCGCGGGCGCCACGGGGTCGGAGACCCTGGTGCTGGTCGGCGGGTTCGCCAAGTCCCAGTGGCTGCGGGAGCGTATGCACCGGCACTTCGGCTCCCGGCACCGCATCCTGGTGCCGCCGGACCCGGCGCTGGCGGTGCTGGAGGGGGCGACCCACTTCGCGTACAACCCGCGGGTGTTCCTGTCCCGGCAGGCCAAGTACACCTACGGCTTCGAGACCTCGAAGCTGTTCGAGGAGAGCGTCGACTCGCCGATGCGGATGTTCCGCGACGACGACGGCGACATCCTCTGCGTGGGCCGCTTCGCCGTGGCCGTGCGGCGGCTGGACAGCGTGCGGGTGAAGGACGCCTTCCCGTTCACCATCCTGCCCACCCGGGAGGACCAGACCGAGATCGAGCTGCGGGTCTACCGCACCGTCAAGGCCGAGCCCCGCTAGGTGGACGAGGACGGCTGCGAGGAGATCGGCCGGCTCGCCGTCGACATCGGGGAGACCGTGGGGCGGCCCTTGGCTGGAGCGGATCCTCGCCGACATTCCGGACCCCGACGAGCGGCGGATGGTCGCGGAGGTCGCGGGCGTCGGCCTGTCCGCGCGGCTGCGGCCGCCGCACCGGCCGATCGGCTACGCCGTCGCCCGCGCGCTGGACCTGTCCACCCGGCCGCCCGCGCGCCGTCCGGACGACCCGGCCCGCGTGGCCGTCGAGGACGCCCGCCGCGACTGCGGCCACGTACCCGCGGTGACCCACGAGGAGTTCGTCCGCGGCGTCATCCACGAGCAGGCCGACGCCGCCCGCCAGGCACGCGCCGCGCTGCGCACCGAGACCGAGAAGCGACGGGGGACGGGGGAAGGGGGAGGGCCCGATGCCTGAGCACCAGGGGGAGGTCCGGGGGGTGGGGGGCGTGGGGCCCGCCGGACCCGGTCCGGGCATCGGGCCCCACGACGGGGGCAGTCCCGTGCCGGACCGCTTCGGGGACCTGCGGCGGCGTGCCGCGGGCATCGGTTCCGGGCCGCTGCCGGAGTACGGCGCGGCGGCGGGCCCGGGCACGGGGGCGGTACCGGCCCCGGACCGGTGGGAGACCGCACAGGGGACGGCCTCGCACCGGTTCGGGCTGGTACTGGCGGGAGGCGCCGCCAAGGGCGCCTACCAGGTGGGCGCGGTCGAGTGCCTGGCCCACCACGGCGCGCGGATCACCGCCATCGCCGGGACCAGCATCGGGGCCCTCAACGGGGTCGCGCTGGCCGGTGCGCCGAGCCTGCGGGAGGGGGCGGCGCGCCTGGCGGAGCTGTGGCGCGACTTCACCTCCCGCATGGGCGACGCCCCGTTCGGCACCCGGGCCGTCGCGGACGGGGCCGTCTCCGAGTCCCTGCTGCAGAGGTTCGGCAACCTCGCGCCCCGGGTCGTCCGCCTCCTCGGCGCGCACGGCGACCTTGAGCGGCTCGCCGACCGCGCCGTCGACGCGGCCGCGCTGCGGCGCCCGGCGGCCGTCACCATGCGGGTCGCGGCGTACCCCGTCCTGGCCCCGAACCCGCTGCCGCACCTGCGGGCCGGACAGATGGCCGCCGAATGGCTGGCCGGACTCCTCGGCAGCCGCTCGCGGATCCTCCACCTCAACGGCCTGGAGCACGCGGAGATCAAGGAGGCCGTGCTGGGCAGCGCCGCGCTTCCGTTCCTGTTCGCGCCGCGCCAGGTCGCGGGGGAGTACTACCGCGACGGCATGCTCGGCCGGGACAACACGCCCATCCGCGCCCTGGCCGACCTCGACCACTGCGACATCGTCATCGTCGTCCAGCTCGCCCCGGGCGAGACCGTGCGGCAGATCGAGCACCCCGGGCTGACCCTGCTGCGCGTCCGCCCGTCCCGCCCGCTCACCCCCGAGGGCACCCTGGGCACCCCCAGCGGACTGCTGGACTTCTCGCCCGCCACCTTCGAGCGGCTGCGCTCCCGCGGCTACGAGGACACCGAGCGAATGCTCGCCAGGACCGCCGGCCTGCTCGGCGCGGCGCACGAGGTGCGCGCGGCCGAGGAGTTCATGGCCGACGCGGTCCAGCGCGTCATCGACAAGGGCCGCCGGCTCCGCGGCGGTCCGTGAGGCGGCGCCGTTCGCGCGCGCACACTGCCGGGAACGGGCCATGCCCACGGGCCCGCGGACCTGCCACCCTCGCTGTGGCAGTGGCGTGGCAGGGGGGAGCCCACATGGCGGGCGGCGGAGGCGGCGGCGCGTTGTTCTCGGTGGTCTGGGGGCTCGGGGCGACCGGCTTCGGGTGGGTCCTCGTGACGGACTTCCGGGGTGCGGCGCGTCGCTTCCACACGATGTCCTCGCGGTCCGCGCCCTTTGGCGGGGGCCGGCCACCGGCCGTCGGCATCGGGTTCGTCCGCTGCGTGGCCGGGGTGTTCGCCCTGGCCGGGCCGGTGGTCCTGGTGACCGGTCTGCTCGTGCTGGTCCGGGACCCGGCGGCGCCGGAACGGCTGCCCCGGCTGCCCTTCCCCTTCGCCGTGTTCGCCATCCTCGGCGCAGGGGTGGGGCTGTGGACCTTCTGGCGGCGCTCCGGCGTGCTCCGCCTCGAATGGGCGGAGGGCGGCACCGTCCGGCGGGCGGCGGCGGCCGTCCTCACGGCGGTGCTCGTCGCCTTCCCGGTCCTGTTCGTGCTCGGCCGGACGATGCCGATGCTCCTCGTCTGGCTGCTCGGCGGTATCGCGGGCGGGGTCCTGCTGGTGGGCCGCCGGGACCGGGCGCCGCGGTGACTCAGCGGGCCCCGGCGGCGCGGCCGCGGGCCCGCTGGCCGCGCTTGCGACCGCCCGTCGGCCACAGGCGCGGCCGGCGTCGTGAGGCGACGTCCTCGGTCCAGCCGACCAGCAGGACGGCGGCGCCGATGAGCGGCCAGACGACGAGGAACTGGAACCAGGTCGCGTCGAGCGGGAGATGGGCCTCGAAGAAGGGCACGTCCCACATCAGGTCGATCAGCGGGACGCTGGCGAAGAGCGCGACCTCGTGCCACAGGTAGACGGTGACGGCACGGGCGTTGAGCAGTCCGACGGCGCCGTCGGCGACGGGCAGGCGGCCCGTCCGGCGCGGGCGGAAGCGCAGCAGCAGGAGGACGAAACCGGCCGACCACAGCGCCTGGGCCAGCGGGATCTCACCGAGGTCGATGCCCTCGTCGGTGGGGTGGGTGTATGCGAACCAGCCGCCCGCGGCGAGGCAGAACGCGGCCGAGGCGACCACGGTGCGGGCCTGCAGGGCGTCCAGCAGGCCGTCGCGGTGCGCGAACCCGAGCAGCCAGCAGGCGGCGAAGGTGACGAGGTCGACCACCGGCGTGAGGGCCGGCTCGGCGAGCGGCAGCCGGTCGTACTGGGCGAGGACGACCAGGGCGCCGCAGGCGGCCAGGCACGAGCGCGGCGCGGCCCGGAAGGCCTTGAGCAGCCAGGGGGAGAGCAGGACGAGCCACAGGTAGGTGCGGATGTACCAGAGCGGGGCGATGATCTGCTCGGCCCAGGCGGTGCCGGGCGGGTCGGCCAGCGGCAGGATCCACAGCAGCATCCGGTGCCAGGAGTGCGGCCGCCAGCCGTGGAGCAGCATCAGGACGGTCACGGCGGCGGCGAACAGCCAGAAGGGCACCAGCAGCCGCCGCAGCCGGCCGCGCACCACGGACAGCGCGGGACGCTGCAGCGAGTGCGCGGCCAGCGACCCGGCCAGGGCGAACATGATGCCGATGGACGGGAGGAGCAGGGTCAGCCAGGCCCAGCCGAAGGTGTGGTAGACGACCACCCGTACCAGGGCGAGGGCGCGCAGCAGGTCGAGGTAGCGGTCCCGGCCGCCGCCCCCGCCCCCGGTGGAGGGGGCGGGGGCGGCGGGGGTGGAGCTGCGCGGCCCCGGTATGCGCGTCCCGGCGCCGTCCGCGGGCCGGGGCGGGGCCGCCGGGGCTCCCGCCTCACGTGCATCGGACATGGGGCAACTCCTCGGGAGGGTACGGGTGTTCAGACGCGGCCGGCGGTGCCGCTGCCGACGGTCGGCGCGCCGACCTCGCCGGTGCGCCGCAGTTTGTGCCAGCCCAGCCGGCCGCCGTTGACGGCCGTCACGCAGGACTGCAGCAGCACGAGGTACATCAACTGCCGGTACAGCACCTGCTGGAGGGGCAGCGGCCACAGGTCCCGCAGCGGTTCGCCGTCCAGCCGGAAGGCGTACGCCGCGCACGCGGCCTGCACGGCGAGCACGCCCGCCCACGCGAGCGCGGTGCGAAACGGGTCCATGAAGACCAGCCCGTAGATCGCGAACACGTCGATGAGCGGGGCCAGCAGCGGGGCGAGCACCTGGAAGAGGACGACGAGCGGCAGCCCGACCCGGCCGAAGCGGCCGGAGTGCCCGCGGTCCAGCACGGCGCCGCGGTGCTTCCACATCGCCTGCATGGTGCCGTAGCTCCAGCGGTAGCGCTGCTTCCACAACTGCCGTACCGAGGACGGCGCCTCGGTCCAGGCGCGGGCGCGCTCGGCGTACACCACGTGCCAGCCGGCCCGGTGCAGCGCCATCGTGACGTCCGTGTCCTCGGCGAGGGTCTCGTCGCTCATGCCGCCGACGTCGCGCAGCGCGTCCCGCCGGAAGGCGCCGCACGCGCCGGGGATGGTGGGCATGCAGCGCAGCAGGTCGTACATGCGCCGGTCGAGGTTGAAGCCCATCACGTACTCGATGTGCTGCCAGCGCCCGATCATCCGGGTGCGGTTGCCGACCTTGGCGTTGCCCGCGACCGCGCCGACCCGCGGGTCGCCGAAGGGCTGCACCAGTTCGCGGACGGTGGCCGGCTCGAAGACCGTGTCGCCGTCCATCATCACGATCAGGTCGTGCCGGGCGTGCGCCACACCGTTGTTGAGCGCCGCGGGCTTGCCGCTGTTGGGCTGCCGCACGAGGGTGACGCCGGGCAGGTCAAGGGCCTCGACGATGTCGGCGGTGCCGTCGGTCGAGCCGTCGTCCACGACCACGATCTCCACGGGATGGTCGCTCGTGGCGAGGGAGTTCACCGTGTGGGTGATGCACTCCTTCTCGTTGTACGCGGGGACGATGACGCTCACCGGTTCGGTGACCGCCGGCCCCCAGCGGAAGCCGGGCGCCCGGCGCTGCCGCGCGTGCCGGCGCGCCAGCACCAGCATCGCGGCGAACCGGGCCAGCACCAGCAGGCCCACCCCGGCGAGGAGGACGGCGAGCGCCGGCACCGCTGCCTCGGAGACCTCCACCGCGGCGACGAAGACCCGTCCCTTCCACAGCTCCGAGCCGCTGACCTTGTCGTTGGTGGACGTGGCGCCGACCGCCTCGCCCACCGTGGCGAAGCGGTAGCCGCGCTCCTTGAGCAGCGGGACCAGCCGGTCCAGCGCCGCCACGGTCTGCGAGCGGTCGCCGCCGGCGTCGTGCATGAGCACGATCGCGCCCTCGCCCGGCTTCGCCGGCACGGAGGCGTCGACGATCGCCCGCACACCGGGCCGTCGCCAGTCCTCGGCGTCGCGGTCGATGAAGGCGGCCACGTAGCCCTGCTTGCCGACCCGCTGGACGACCGGCCAGGACAGGTCGTCCAGCGCGTCGGCGGTCGAGGAGTACGGCGGGCGGAAGAGGGAGGCGTGGATGCCGGCGGCCCCCGCGAGCGCCAGCTGGGTCTGGGACAGCTCCCGGTCGATCCGCCCCGGCGACTGGTACACCAGGTCGGGGTGGGAGAAGGTGTGCACGCCGATCTCGTGGCCCTCGGCGACCATCCGCCGGATCAGCGCGGGGTGCCGGGCGGCCATGCCGCCGGTCACGAAGAAGGTGGCGCGTACGTGTTGCCGCTTGAGCACGTCCAGCACCTCCGGCGTCCAGACCGGGTCGGGTCCGTCGTCGAAGGTGAGGGCGATGGTGCGGTCCGGGGTGCGGTACGAGCGGGGCCTGTCACCGGTGGTGTCGACGACCGGGCCGCCCTCCAGCACCGCCTCCGGCACCTTGTCCGCCGAGACCGGCGGGTGGACCCGGTGGTCGGCCTCGAAGTCGCCGCGTACGTAGCCGCCGAGCAGCAGGACACAGACGAGCACCACGAGGGCGAGCAGGGGTATGACGAGGCGGGGGCGCAGGGCGGTCACTGGCCGCCCTGCGGCTGCTGGTCGACGGGGCCGTCGGAGGCGCCCGGGGCGGGGGAGGCGGAACCGCTGGGCTGCCCCGACGGGGAGCCGGACGGCGCCGGTTCGGTCGCCGTCGCCCCGGTGGTCGGGGTCGCTCCGGTGGTCGGGCTGCCCGCCGTCGCCCGCGGGGTGGCGGGGGCGCCGCCGCCCTTGGCCGGGCGCTTGGTCGGGGAGGTGCTGGGGCTGGGGGAGGACGGGGAGCCGGCCGTCCCGGACGGGGACGGCGCGGCCGCCGCCCCCGCCCGGAGGAAGCCCGCCGTCACCGGGGGTGCTGCGGCCTGGTCGGCCGGTACGTCGAGTTCCCCCGTCCCCGAGGAGCCCGCGTCGTCCGGCGCTGTGCTCGGCACCCCCGGCAGCGGCAGCAGCGTCTTCGGCGCGATCGGCGTCGCGCCGGAGAGGCTGAGTGCCAGCGCCGCCGTGTAGACGGAGCATGCCGCGCCGACCAGCCAGCCGGCCCTGCGTACTGCACGGGCCCGTCTCCCGCTGGAATCGACGAACACGGGGCCGGGCAGCGCTATCAGCTCGGTCTCCGGCTCGGGGGGCCCGGCCTCGGACCCGACATCGTCTGCGGGCGTTTCTGACCATACGTCGCGGTGGTGCTTGGAGAGCATGCCGCAACGTAACGCGACGCAAGCAGTCCTATGGGACGTATTTCGGACTTGACCATTTCCGTGGGTGAAGTGGTCGAATTCGGCCGCGGGTGGCTGTGGCCCCCGCTGCGGCGTCAGCCGCGGCCGATGTACGGCATCGTCGTCGCCATCACCGTCGCGAACTGCACGTTCGACTCCAGCGGCAGCGCGGCCATGTGCGCGACGGTGCGGGCCACGTCGGCGACGTCCATCCGGGGCTCGGTCATCAGCCGCCCGTCCGCCTGCAGGGTGCCGGCCGCCATCCGCTCCGTCATCTCCGTGGCCGCGTTGCCGATGTCGATCTGCCCGCAGGCGATCCGGTACGGACGGCCGTCCAGTGCCAGGGACTTCGTCAGCCCGGTGACGGCGTGCTTGGTCGCCGTGTACGCCACGCTCAGCGGCCGCGGCGCGTGCGCGGAGATCGACCCGTTGTTGATGATCCGGCCGCCCTGCGGCCGCTGCGCGCGCATCGTCCGGAAGGCGGCCTGCGCGCACAGGAACGCGCCGGTGAGGTTGACGTCGACGACGGCACGCCACTGCTCGAACGTCAGCTCGTCCACCGGCACGGCGGGCGCCCCCATCCCCGCGTTGTTGAACAGCAGGTCGACCCGGCCGAAGCGGGCGCCCACGGCGGCGAACAGCGCGTCCACCGCCTCCGGGCGGGTGACGTCCGTCGGGATGACCGCCACCGCCGCGTCCGGCAGCCCGTCGGCGGTCCCGCGCAGCGCCTCCTCCCGCCGGCCGGCCAGGGCCACGGCCCAGCCCGAGGACGCCAGTTCGCGTGCCACCGCCCGCCCGATGCCCGACCCGGCCCCGGTGACCACTGCGACCCGGTGCGCGGTGCCCGTTCCATTTCCCGCGATCTCAGTCATGGCTCCGCAGGGTATGCGGTGCCACGATGAAACCATGTCACCCTACGCCGACCCCCTGTCGCACAAGGAGATCGAGGACCGCCTCGCCGAGCTGCCCGGCTGGTCCCTCTCCGAGGACGGCGCGAGCCTGCTGCGCACGTACCGGCTGCCGCACATCCCGGCGGCGGTCTTCGTGATGCACATCGCCCAGATCCAGGACGAGCTGAACCACCACAGCGACCTGACGCTGGGTTACCAGTCGGTCGCCGTCTCCGTCACCACGCACGCGGCGGGCGGCCGGCTCACGGAGCGGGACTTCGGTCTGGCCCAACGCATCGAGGCCATCGCCCCGGCCCACGGGGCCGCGTAGCGGCAGGCCCGCGCGGGCGCGAGCGCCCCGCGGCGTGCGGGCCGGTGGGTGGTGTTGCCGGCGCGAGGCGGGGCGGTGGCGGCGGTGCGAGGGCCCGGGCCCGGGTGTGACAGGGGGCCGTATCGGCGGGTGTGCGCCCACGTGGTGTCCTGGTGGATGCCCTGATGACGGCCGGTCAAGCCGAGCGCAGACGCTTCGTGGCGTGCGGGCCGGTGGGTGGTGTTGCCGGCGCGAGGCGGGGCGGTGGCGGCGGGCGGCTCGGGTCCGGGCCCGGGTGTGACAGGGGGCCGTATCGGCGCGCGTGCGCCCGGTTAGTGACAGCCACAGGCCTTGACGGGCCGTCACCCCGTTGGCGGGGATGCGACCCGTGCGTGCCGTGTCCCCGGTCGGGGTGATCTTGATGGGCTGCCGGGGCGGGGGCGGGGCGCCCCCGGCTGCACACCCTCTGCCGTCCGGGAGCTTCCCGGACGGGGGGCTTCGCGTCGCGGGGGCGAGATGTCCCGGTTAGGGTGGCCGTTCCGGGTCGCGGAGCTGACGCGGCGTCAACAACGGACAGGGGCACCGTGGGCCGAACGGGGGGTTCCGGGAGTCCGTGTGCGCGACCGGGGCCACGCAACCCACCGCCAGGGAGGGACACGTGACGCACCCGCAGGCCCGCAGCCGCCATGACCGCACGCTGCGCGCCGCGGCGGCGCTGCTCGACCGCCGCCGCTTCCTGACCGTCACGGGGGCCGCCGCGGCCCTCGCGTTCAGCACGAACCTGCCCGTCGCCGGTGCCGCGCAGGGGGCCGAGGCGCCGCCCGGGGCGCTGGCCGGGGACCCGTTCACGCTGGGTGTCGCGTCGGGCGACCCCACGCCTTCGGGCGTGGTGCTGTGGACCCGGCTCGCGCCGCGCCCGTACGAGCCGGCGCCGGGCGACGGACTGCCCGAGGCCCGCGTGCCCGTCCGGTGGGAGATCGCGCGGGACGACCGGTTCGCGCGGGTCGTCCGCCGCGGTACCGCCCTGGCGCACCCGGAGTTCGGCCACACCGTGCACGTCGACGTCCAGGGCCTCCAGCCGGACCGGGTGTACTACTACCGCTTCCGCGTGGGCCCCTGGATCAGCCCCCCGGGCCGTACCCGCACCGCCCCCGCGCCGGGCGCCCTCCCGTACGAGATGCGGCTGGCCGCGGTGAGCTGCCAGGCCTACCACGACGGGTACTTCACCGCGTTCGGTCACCTCGCGAACGAGGACGTCGACGCCGTCTTCCACCTGGGCGACTACCTCTACGAGTACGCCGTCAGCGCCACCGGCGGCGCCCGCGCCCTCACCGACCGCACCCTGCCGGAGTGGTTCGCCAAGGAGACGGTGACGCTGGAGGACTACCGCCTGCGCTACGCCCTCTACAAGTCCGACCCCGACCTGCAGGCCGCGCACGCCGCCTTCCCCTGGTTCGTGACCTGGGACGACCACGAGACCGAGAACAACTACGCGGGCGGCAGCGACGAGCACGGCGGCTCCGCCGACGCGTTCCTGGTCCGCCGCGCCGCCGCCTACCGGGCCTACTGGGAGAACCAGCCGCTGCGCCTCCCGCAGTTCCCCCGGGGCCCGGACATGACGCTCTACCGCCGCTTCCACTACGGACGGCTCGCGCAGTTCGACATCCTCGACACCCGCCAGTACCGCACCGACCAGGCGTACCGGGGCCGCTGGCACGACCCCGGGCCGCAGTCGCAGGACCCGGCGCGCACGATGACCGGGGCGACCCAGGAGCGCTGGCTGCTGGACGGCTTCGCCCGCTCGCACGCCGTCTGGAACGTGATCCCGCAGCAGGTGGTGTTCTCCCGGCGGAGGAACGCCGCCGCCGCCTCCCCGCTCAGCATGGACGCCTGGGACGGCTACCCGGCCTCCCGGGACCGCGTGCTGGCCGGGGCGGGAGCCGCCGGCATCGAGAACCTGCTGGTGCTCACCGGCGACGTGCACGTCCACTACGCGATGGACATCAAGGCCGACTGGGACGACCCCACCTCGCGCACCGTCGGCACGGAGCTGGTCACCAGCTCGATCAGCAGCGGCCGCAACGGCTCCCCGCGCCCGTCCAACTGGTCGTCGCTCCTGGCCGCCAACCCGCACCTGCGGTTCTACGACGGGCGCCGCGGCTACGTGACCGTCCGGCTGGACGCCGAGGAGGCGCGGGCCGACTTCAAGACCGTCGACTCCGTGACCACCCCTGGCGCCGACCTGACCACCGCGGCGTCCTTCGTGACCGAGGCCGGGGACCCCGGTCTGCGGGAGACCTGAGGGGCTCAGTCCTCACCGGGGTAGCGAACGCCGATGCGGTCCCGGACCGTGTCGAGCGTCCGCATGACGGCGAGGCTGCCCTCCAGCGGTACGAGCGGGGACTCCCGCTCGCCCGCGCGCAGGCAGCGCATGACCTCGGCCGCCTCGTGCTGCAGCCCGCGCAGTCCGTCGTCCGGGGCGCCGAACTCCTGCGGCTCGCGGCCCTCACGGTGCAGCACGAAGCGGTCCGGGTGGAAGAAGCCGGCCGGAACCTCGATCCGTCCCGCGGAGCCGGTGACCACCGCGGTCTGGGCGGTGTCGGCGGTGAGGGAGCAGCTGAGCACCGCCATGGCGCCGCTGTCGTACCCGAGCAGCATGCCGGTGTTGTCGTCCACACCGTGCTCGGTCAGGTGGGCCCAGGCCTGGACCTCGTCGGGCTCACCGAGCAGCAGGTGGGCGAAGGACACCGGGTAGACGCCCAGGTCCAGCAGGGCGCCGCCGCCGAGGGCCGGGTCGAGCAGCCGGTGGCCGGGCTCGAAGGGACCGGCGAGGCCGAAGTCCGCGTGCACACTGCGGACCTCGCCGACCGCCCCGTCCGCGACCAGTTCGGTCAGCCGCCGTACCACGGGGTTGCAGTAGGTCCACATGGCCTCCATCAGGAAGAGCCCGCGGGCTTTGGCGAGGTCGGCCAGCTCGCGCGCCTCGACCGCGTTGACGGTGAACGGCTTCTCGCACAGCACCGACCGTCCGGCCCGCAGGCACAGCCCGGCCGCGACGCGGTGCGCCGAGTGCGGGGTGGCGACGTACACCACGTCGACGCCGTCGTCGTCGGCGAGTTCGGTCCAGCTGCCGTACGCGCGCGGGATGTCGAAGCGGTCCGCGAAGGCGCGCGCGGAGGCGAGGCTGCGCGAGCCGACCGCGACGATCTCCGCGTCGTCCTTCATCTCCCGCAGGTCCTCGGCGAAGGACGCTGCGATGCCGCCGGTGGCCAGGATGCCCCAGCGCACTTTCCTACCGGAACCGACCGATTCCGTCATGAATCTGCCCCCACCTGGCCTCGACCACCTCGTGATTGCTGAGAGCATAGAGAACGATTCACACACCACGGAGAGAGACCCATGCCGGAAGCCGGCGCGACCCCGCCCGACCAGATATCCACACCGGGGCCGTCCATCCCGGTACGACGCGCCGGAGACGTCCCAGGAGCTCGCACCAGCCTGATGGTGACGTTCCTGCTCGGCGCGCTCAGCGCGCTTCCCGCGCTCTCCATGGACATGTACCTGCCGGCCCTGCCGCAGGTCACCGAGGACCTGCGCAGCCCGGCGGTCACGGTGCAGCTCACGCTCACCGCGTGCCTGCTCGGCCTCGCCCTCGGGCAGATGATCGTCGGCCCCATGAGCGACCGCTGGGGGCGCCGCCGCCCGCTGCTGGCCGGAATGGCGCTCTACGTCCTCGCCACCGCCGTCTGCGCCTTCGCGCCCACCACGGAACTGCTGATCGGCTTCCGGCTGCTGCAGGGCCTCACCGGCGCGGCGGGCATCGTGATCGCCCGCGCGATCGTCCGCGACCTGTACGACGGTGTCGCGATGGCGCGCTTCTTCTCCACCCTGATGCTGATCTCCGGGGTCGCGCCGATCGTCGCGCCGCTCATCGGCGGGCAGGTGCTGCGGATCACCGACTGGCGCGGGGTCTTCGTCGTGCTGACCGTGGTGGGCGTGCTGCTCACCCTCGTGGTGTGGCGCTGCCTGCCCGAGACGCTGCGTCCCGCGGACCGGCACGGCGGCGGGTTCGGCGCCACGCTGGGGGCGATGCGCGGGCTGCTGGCCGACCGGGCCTTCACCGGCTACATGCTCACCGGCGGCTTCACCTTCGCCGCGCTGTTCGCCTACGTCTCGGCGTCCTCGTTCGTCGTCCAGGAGATCTACGGCGCCTCGCCGCAGACCTACAGCCTGCTCTTCGGCCTCAACTCCGTCGGCCTGGTGGCGCTGGGCCAGGTCAACGGCAAGATCCTGGTCGGGCGGGTCAGCATGGACAAGGTCACCGGGGTGGGGCTGGCGGTGATCACGGTGGCCGCGGCCGTGCTGCTGGCGCTGACCGCGGGGTGGCTCGGGCCGGTGGGGCTGGTGCCGGTGGCTGCGGGGTTCTTCGTGCTGATGGCGGCGATGAGCCTGGTCCTGCCCAACGCCAACGCGCTCGCGCTGATGCGCACCCGGCACGCCGCCGGCTCGGCCTCCGCGCTGCTCGGCACGACCTCCTTCCTGGTGGGCGCCGTCGCCTCGCCGCTCGTCGGGATCGCGGGCGAGCACACGGCGGTGCCGATGGCCCTGGTACAGCTGGGAAGCGTCCTGGCGGCCTGGGTCTGCTTCGCCGGGCTGTGCCGACCGTGGCGGCGTACTGTGGATGCACGGTGACACCTGCCGTCATTGCCGCGCCGAGTCAGGAGGCAGCGATGTCCGAGCCGATCGACGAGAGCAGGTGGGCCTGGAAGACTGCGGACAGTTGTCTGCACACCGGGTCCGAACACATGATCGATCCGGAGGACCTGGTCATGGCCTCCGGCCGTGAGCCGACGCCGGCCCTCATCGAGAAGGCCCGCAAGTTGCTGGAGGAGCATGGCCCCGCAGCTGTCGAGAGGTACCTCCCGTGAGGCGCAGCTGCGCGGCGACGAACTGAGTCTGCTCGTCGAGGACATCACCCCATATCTCGAACCCGTGCCCCCCTCCGTGCACCCGTGGTGCGCGGGGGCGGTGGTCCTGGCGGGCCGCGGCGGGACGGTCGCACTCCACGAGGCCGTGGGCTGGGCGGTGCGCTACGCGTCCTACGACGAGGGCGCCGACCGCGGAGTGGAGCTGAGCCGCGAGCGATGGGTCCCGATGCGGCCGGACACGGTCTTCGACCTGGCCTCGCTGACCAAACTCTTCACCGCCGTCGTCGCGGTGGGCCGGCTGGAACTCGGCCGGGAGGTCGCGGCCTACGTGCCCGAGTTCGCCGCCGCGGGCAAGCAGCGCATCACCGTGGGACAACTCCTCGACCACACCTCCGGACTCCGTCCCGAACTGCCGTTCCACGACCACCCCGACGCCGAGGCCCGGGCGAAGCTGCTCTGGGAGGAGGCCCCGGTCGTCGCGCCCGGCACCGAGCGGATCTACTCCGACCTCAACCTCATCGCACTGCAGCACGTCCTGGAGCGGACCACCGGAGAGGCCCTCGACGCCCTCGTACGGGAGGACGTGACCGACCCGCTCGGGATGTACGACACCCGCTACAACCCGCCCGCCTCCTGGGCCCCGCGGATCGCCGCCACCGAGGACCAGCGCAGGCCCTGGGCGCGGCTGGACCGCGGCCCGCTCCGCGGGACGGTCCACGACGAGAACGCCCACGTCATGGGTGGTGTGGCCGGCCACGCGGGGCTGTTCTCCACCGCCTGGGACCTCGCCCTGTTCTGCCGTGCGCTGCTGGACGGCGGCGGCCCCTACCCCGGCTTCGAGCTGGACCGGCCCTGGTTCATGGGCGCCCTCGCGGGGCGCGGGGCGGCGGGCCACACCGGGTTCACCGGCACCAGCCTGGTGATCGACCCCGCCACCGACGGCTTCCTGGTGCTGCTCGCCAACTCCGTGCACCCGTGCCGTACCTGGCGGGACGGCAGCGTGCCCCGGGCGGCCGCGGGCACGCGGTTCGCGAAGGCGCTCGGCGTGGCGTGAGCCCGGTGGCGTGAGTCCCGTGGGGCCGCAGGGACGTACCGGGCACGGCGGGGCGGCGGGGGCAGCCGCCCGAAAGGTGCCGCATGCGGTTCATCGGGTAGTTTGGCAGCTGACGTGGGGTGGCGATCCCGGGCGGCCGCCGCGTCGGCCGGCCGGCCCCCACGGCGGAACGGAGGCGCAGGAGTCGATGGTCCCCGAGGTCAGGACGCGACCGGACCCGGCACCGGACGGGGGGCGGTGAGGGCATGCCGCCGGACCTCGCCGGTCTCGTCGCCGCGGACACCGGTCCGGCGCTGCTGGACTCCCCGCTGAGCCAGGTGGTGCGCGACACGGGCGCCTCCATGGGCCTGGTCTACCTGATGACCCCCGAGCAGGACCTGCTGCGGCTGGCGGTGGTCGTCGGCGTCTCGCGCAAGATCGATACGATCTGGGGCCGGGTGGCGTCCGGCGCCTCCAGCCCCATCGCCGACGCGGTGCGCGAACGACGCATGGTGCTGCTGTGCGGCCACGAGGACACCGCCCGGCTGTACCCCCGGCTCGCCCTGGTCCTGCCGTACGACTTCCCGCTCGCCGCGGCCCCGATCACCAGCGGCTCCACCATCTGGGGCGCGCTGTGTCTGGTGTGGCCGGGCGGGCATCCTGGGCGGATCCCCCGGCGGGCCCGGGAGGCGTACCGCGGGGCCTGCGACCGCATGGGCCGCCTCCTGCGCAGGGCCGCCGAGGACGGCGAGCCGGTGCTGCCCCCCGCCGAGCCGCGGGTGCTGCCCGCGCTCCGCACCCGCACCCACAGCCCGGCCGAGGCCCTGGCCGCCGCCGACCTCGCGGAACGGCTCCCGGAGGGCTCCTTGGCCCTGGACCTGGACGGCCGGATCACCTTCGTCACGGAGACCGCCGCCGCCCTGCTCGGGGCGGAGGTGCCCGACCTCCTGGGCACCGAGCCCTGGGAGCTGCTGTCCTGGCTGGACGACCCGGTCTTCGAGGACCGCTTCCGCAGCGCGATGATCAGCCGCCGGCCCGGCTCGGCCACGGCATTGCGCCCACCGGACCGCTGGCTCACCTTCGAGCTCTACCCGGACGGCACCGGCGTGAGCCTCCGCGTCACGCCCGCCCCCACGCCCGAGGCCGCGGACACCCCCGCGGCGCAGCTGCCCGCGGGCCCCACACCGGACCGGGCCATCGCCCTGTACCACCTGCTGCACATGTCGGCCACGCTCACCGAGGCCGTCGGCACGCAGGACGTCATCGACCTGGTCGTCGAGCAGATGCTGTCCGTCTTCGGCGTGCAGGCCGTGGCCCTGCTGACCACCGAGGAGGGACGACTGCGGATCATCGGGCACCGGGGCTACCACGAGGACTTCATGGAGTCCGTCGACGCCCAGCCGATGGACGTCGACAACCCGGCCGTGCGCGTCCTCAAGACCGGGGTCCCGAGCTTCTTCGCCAACGTCGACGAGTTCCTGCGGATCTACCCCGGCACGGTCGTCCGGGACCGCAAGGCCGCCTGGGCCTTCCTGCCCCTGATCACCTCGGGCCGGCCCGTCGGCTCCATGGCCCTGGCCTACGACCGCCCGCACCCCTTCTCCTCCGGCGAGCGCAGCGTCCTCATCTCGATCGCCGGCCTGGTCGCGCAGGCCCTGGACCGGGCGCGGCTGTACGACGCCGAGCACAACCTCGCCATCAGCCTGCAGGCACGGCTGCTGCCCCGCGCCCTGCCGGACGTCCCCGGCCTGGAGGTGGCCGCCCGCTACATGCCGGCCACCCGCGGCATCGACATCGGCGGCGACTTCTACGACGTGATCCGGCTCGACACGACCACCTGCGCCGTGACGATCGGCGACGTCCAGGGTCACAACGTGAACGCCGCCGCGCTCATGGGGGAGGTCCGCACCGCCGTCCGCGCCACCGCGGGCGCCTCCCCCAGCGAGGTGCTGGCCCGCTCCAACCGGCTGCTCGTCGACCTCGACCCCGGCCTGCTCGCCAGCTGCCTCTACGCCCAGCTGGACCTGGAACGGCACACCGCCTGCGTGGCCACCGCCGGACACCCGCCGCCGGTGCTGCGGCACCCGGACGGCACCACGGAGGTGCTGCCGCTGCCGCCCGGCCCGCTGCTGGGCGTCGACCCCGACGCCTGCTACCCGACGACGGAGATCGCGCTGCCGCCCGGCGCGGTGCTCGCGCTGTACACCGACGGTCTGGTGGAGACCCCGGGCGTCGACATCGACGTGTCCGCCGCCGACCTCGCGGCGCACCTCGCCCGGGCCGGCCCGGACGCCTCGATGGACGCCCTGGCCGACAGCCTCCTCGGGCACGCCCAGCGGTCCGGCCCGCGCAACGACGACATCGCCCTGCTGCTCACCCACGTGACGGGACGGCCGGCCGGGCCCGCGGTGTGACGACCCCTCAGGGAGTCGTCCCGCCCCACGCCGGGCGGCCCTTGCGCATCGCCTTCCTCGCGAAATGGTTCCGCGAACCGGGCGCCCCGGCTGCTAGCATCGGGGCATGATCGCGAACCCGTACCACCGGCAGATGATGGCCCCCGCCCGGGGCCGCTGACACCGGACGCGTCCGCGTCTTCCGAGGCCCCCACCGGGGCCTCGATCCTTTTGCGCGTCGGAGCCCCGCCACCGTCCTTCCCGGAGGTTCCGATGACCGCGCCCCAGGCTTCCCATTTCTACGTCACCACCACCATCCCGTACGTCAACGCCCGCCCCCACCTCGGCTTCGCGCTCGAACTGGTGCAGGCGGACGTGCTGGCACGGCACCACCGCCGACGCGGGGAACCGGTGCGCTACCTCAGCGGCACCGACGACAACTCGCTGAAGAACGTGCTGGCCGCCGAGGCCGAGGGCATCCCCGTCCAGGACCTCGTGGACCGCAACGCGGCCGCCTTCGCGGCCCTGGACGGCCCGCTCGCGCTCTCCCTGGACGACTTCATCCGCACCAGCCGCGACCCCCGCCACCGCACGGGCGTGGAGCGGCTCTGGCGCCGCTGCGCCGACGCGGGCGACCTCTACCGCGAGCACTACGAGGGCCTGTACTGCGTGGGCTGCGAGCAGTTCTACACGCCGGACGACCTGGTGGGCGGCCGCTGCGCCGAGCACGGCACCGAGCCGCAGACGGTCGCGGAGGAGAACTGGTTCTTCCGGTTGTCCCGGTACACCGACGAGCTGCGCGGGCTGATCGAGGACGGGCGGCTGCGCATCGAGCCGGCCGCGCGGCGCAACGAGGTGCTCGCCCTGCTTGCGCGCGGGCTGCGCGACTTCTCCGTCTCCCGGTCCCAGACCCGGGCCCGCGGCTGGGGCATCCCGGTGCCCGGCGACCCCGGGCAGGTGATCTACGTCTGGTGGGACGCGCTCGGCAACTACGTCACCAGCCTCGGCTACGGCGGCCCCGACGGGGAGCGCGACGCGGCGTACGGCCGGTGGTGGGCGGGCGACGGGCGGCGCGTGCACCTGGTGGGCAAGGGCGTGCTGCGCTTCCACGCCGTCTACTGGCCCGCGATGCTGCTGTCGGCGGGGCTGCCGCTGCCGACGGACATCCTCGTCCACGACTACCTGACGGTGGAGGGGCGGAAGATCAGCAAGTCGGCGGGCACCACCGTCGACCCGGAGGAACTGACCGCCGAGCACGGCACCGACGCGGTGCGCTGGTGGCTGCTGCGCGAGGTGCCGCGGGTCGGAGACGCCGACTTCACGCGCGAACGGCTGGTCGCCCGCGCCGACGCGGACCTCGCCGGCGGGCTCGGCAACCTGGTGCACCGGGTGGTGACGATGGTCCACCGGTTCCGTGACGGCGTCGTCCCGGAGGCGGGCGGGCCCGGAGAGCCGGGCACGGAGGCCTTGCTGACGGCATGTCGGGAAACGCCCGACGCCGTCGCGGCGGCGCTGCACGACGTGGACTTCCGGCGTGCCACGGCCGCCGTCTGGCGGATCGTCGACGAGGCCAACCGCTGCATCGACGAGACCCGGCCCTGGGAGCTGGCCCGCGCCGAACGCCGGCACCGCAACGCCTCCGCCGGCCGCCGCCTGGACGCGGTGCTGGCCGCCCTCGTGCAAGCCTGCCGTGCACTCGCCGGTGAGCTGGAGCCCTTCCTGCCGGGTGCCGCGGCCCTGATCGCGCAGCGCTGCACGGCCGGGGACGACGGCCGCCTCCCGTCCCCCGCACCGCTGTTCCCCCAGTCCGGCACGGCGAAAGCCGCCCCGGCCGCGGCCCCGGCGGCACGGGCGACGGGCTGACCGCGGAGGGCCTTCGGTGTGGAGGCGGCTCGCGGGCCGTGGGCGGCGCGTGTCCGGGCTCCGGAGCGGGTGGCCGCTCCCGTGGTGCCCGTCCCGTCGCCGCCCGCGGATGCGGTGGCCGCTGCCGCGCCCTCGCTGCGTGGGGGCGCGCCGTAGGACGGGCCGCGGCACCAGGGTGTGAACGCCGGGCCCGGGCAAGCGCGCCTAGGTCGTGTCGTCACATGAGCTCCCCCGGCTCCGCTGGGAGGTGCCCCCAGGTGCGGTGCATCGCAAGGCGGAGAGTCGTCCTCGTAGTGGGCTACTCGGACGATTCGACAACTCCCCCGGCCGCAGGTTGGGGGAGGGCATGTGACGCCACGGCCTAACCCGCCAGCATCTTCTGGATCGCCTGCCGCGTCACCCCGAGCTCCCGTGCGATGTCGGCCTGCGACACGCCCTGGCCGATCAGGTCCTGCATCAACTCGCGCCGCTCGGCGGCGAACTGCTGGGCGAGACGGGCATGGTGGATGGCCTGCGCCCGCACCTCCTTGATGCGGCGGAGGGCAGGCTCGTGCGCGGAGAGGTCCCTGGTGTCTGCCATGCCCACAGGGTGACAACCCGGGGTTGTCGCTGTCAACCCCCTGTTGTCTGCCCCCGGTTCAGGTCGTGGCGGGTTTCCCCGAGGGCTCGGACTCCTCCCGTCCGTCCGCCCGGCCGGGGCCGGTCGCCGTGGACGGCAGGGCACGCCAGGGCAGGAGCAGGGCGCTGGCCAGGCACAGCACGCCCGCGACGACGATCGCCACGCGCACGCCCCCCACGGCGGCGATGGCGCCGCCGGCCAGCATGGACAGGGGCTGGGCCGTCTTGGAGCTCACCGACCACGCGGTCACCACCCGGGTCATGACGCCGTCGTCCGTGGCGGCCATGCGGTACGTGATGAACGACGGGTTGAAGACCCCGGCGGCCAGCAGCAGGAAGGTGTCGGCGGTGACCAGGACGACGGGCCCGAGGGGACCGGGCGGCGCCCAGGCGAGCAGCAGGAGCCAGGGGGTGCGCAGCACCCCGAACAGCAGCAGCACCCGGTGCGGGCCGAGCCTGCCGGTCAGCGGGGCGGTGAGGCGGGAGCCCAGGACACCGCCGAGGCACGGCAGCCCCAGCGCCAGGCCGTACTGCCACGGGGTGAAGTGGAGTTCGCGGAGCATCAGGACGGCCAGCAGCGGGTTGCTCATCATGATGGACCCGCCGAAGAGCATGGCGTTCCAGAAGAGCGGCCGCAGTCCGCGGTGCCCCAGGACGTAGGTCCAGCCGGCCACCAGGTCCCGGCCGCGGCCGTGCGACCCGGCCCGGGCCGGGGGCTCCGGTTCGGGGCCGCGGATCCGGCGGACGCCCAGCGCGGACAGCAGGAAGGAGACCGCGTCCACGGCCAGGGTGATCGTCGCCCCGAAGGCGGTGACGAGCAGTCCGCCGACCGGCGGCCCCGCGCTCAGGCTGAGCCAGTCGGTGGTCTCCAGCCGCGAGGCCGCCCGGAGACGGTCCCCCGGCGGGACGAGGCCCTTGAGGTGCGCGGTGCTTGCCGCGCCGAACACGATGGCCGCGGCCGCCTGGACGATGCCCACCAGGCACAACTGCGCGAAGGTGAGCACGCCGAGGGCCGCCGCGACCGGGACGCTGAGCAGCACGAGCCAGCGGAGCAGATCTGCGGTGATCATGACCGGCCGTTTACGGCGGTGTTCGATGCGGCCGCCCAGGGGGAGGGTGATGGCGGCGCCCGCGAGCGCCGACAGCGCCGCGAGGAGGGAGACCTGGAAGGTCGTGACGTCCAGCGCCAGGACGGCCACCAGCGGCAGGGCCCCGGAGCCGACCGCGCTCCCCGCCGCGCTCACCGCGTAGGCGCCCCACAGGCGGCCGAAGTCACGTCGTGCGTCCGTCACTTGCTCATCCGGCGAGGCCATGACGGCGGAGCCTAGGCCATGTCGTCACACGGCCCAGCGCCGGTGTCAGTCGCGGACGATCACCTGGGCGTGGTCACTCGCGCCGAGTTCCCGGAGGGTGCGGTGGATCCTGCGCAGAGCGCCGTCCCTGTCCACGTCGTCGTCGACCTCCAGGTCGAGGTGGCAGCTGCCCATGCCGGTCCCGGCGCCCGTGATCTCGCCGTCGGCCTCGAACGCGGCTGCGAGCGCCTCCTCGACCTCGTCGCGGTCGAGGGGTAGGGCCGTGAGGACGATCTCCACGAACACCGCGCGACCTCCTGCGAACCGGGTACCGGTGCACCCTGACGGCGACCGCGCCGGCCCGCTCCGGGCGACCCTTACCCTTGACCCTTGTGTCCTCTCTGCAAGCCGCCCTCGCCGGTCTCCTCGACGGGCTCCCGCCCGGCCGTGCCACCCAGGCCGTCGACCGGCTGATCGCCACCTACCGGGGGCGTACGCCCAGCAGCACTCCGATCCTCCGCGACCGCTCCGACGTCGCCGCCTACGCGGCGTACCGCATGCCGGCCACCCACGCCGCGGTCGGCGCGGCGCTGGCGGAGTTCCGGGCCCGTGCGGGGGAGTGGGCCCCGGCGAGCCACCTGGACGTGGGCGGCGGGACCGGCGCCGCGACCTGGGCGGTCGCCGACGCCTGGGAGGACGGGACGCACACCAGCACCGTCCTCGACTGGTCGGACGCGGCGCTCTCGCTCGGCCGGGAGCTGGCCGCCGGGGCGGAGCACACCGCCGTGCGGGACGCGCGCTGGCACAAGGCGCCGCTCGGCACCGGGGCACGGCTGCCCGAGGCGGACCTGATCACGTTGTCGTACGTCATCGGCGAGCTCACGGAGACCGACCGCGACGCGGTCGTCGACGAGGCGGCGCGCGCCGCGGCCGGCGCCGTGCTCGTCGTCGAACCGGGCACCCCGGACGGTTACGCCCGGGTCCTCGCGGCGCGCGAGCGGCTCATCGCGGCCGGCTTCCACGTCCTCGCCCCCTGCCCCCACGACGGCACCTGCCCGGTGCAGGCCCCGGACTGGTGCCACTTCGCGGCCCGGGTCGCCCGCACCTCGCTGCACCGGCAGGTCAAGGGGGGCTCCCTGCCGTACGAGGACGAGAAGTTCAGCTACGTCGCGGCCGCCCGCTTCCCCGCGGCGGGCGACGGCTCACCGGACCGTGTGGTGCGGCATCCGCAGATCCGCAAGGGACAGGTCCTCATCGACCTGTGCACGGTCGAGGACGGCCTGCGCCGCGACACCGTCAGCAAGCGGCACGGCGCGCTGTACCGTGCCGCCCGCGACGTCGCCTGGGGCGACGCGTGGCCGCCTCCTGCGGCGGAACCGGAGTAGCCCCGGGTCCGCGGGGCGACGGCCTGCCGCCGACGGCGTGCGGCACCGCGCGGGGCGCAGGGCCGCACCCTGCCGCGCGCTCACCGGTCGCCCAGCACCGCCATGGCCGCGTTGTGGCCCGGGACGCCGCTGACCCCGCCGCCGCGCACCGCGCCCGCCCCGCACAGCAGCACGTTCGCGTGCGCGGTCCCCACGCCCCAGGCGCCGCCGCCCGACTCCGCGTAGGGGAACGCCAGGTCGCGGTGGAAGATGTGCCCGCCGGGCAGGCCGACCTCCCGCTCCAGGTCGAGCGGGGACTTCGCCTCGATGCAGGGCCGCCCGTCCGCGTCCACCGCCAGGCACTCCGCCAGCGGTTCCGCGAGCACCGCGTCCAGCTGCGCCAAGGTCGCCTTGAGGAGGGTCTCCTTGGCCTGCGCGGGGTCGTCGGCGAAGAGCCGCGCCGGGGCGTGCAGCCCGAAGAGGGTGAGGGTGTGCACGCCTTGGGCGGCCAGGTCGGGGGCGAGGATCGACGGGTCCGTCAGCGAGTGGCAGTAGATCTCGGACGGCGGCGCCGTGGGCACCGCGCCCTCGGCCGCCTCGCGGTAGGCCCGGTCCAGCTGGGTGTACGACTCGGCGACGTGGAAGGTGCCGGCGAAGGCGTCGCGCGGGTCGACCGCGGTGTCGCGCAGCCGCGGCAGCCGCCGCAGCAGCATGTTCACCTTGAGCTGCGCGCCTTCGGGCTTCTGCGGGGCCGCCTCGCCCAGCAGTCCGGCCAGCGCGTACGGGGAGGCGTTGACCAGCACGTGCCCCGCGCCCACGCTGCCGCCCTCGAACGACACCTCGGCCCGCGTGCCGTCGGTTGCGACGGCCGTGACCTCGGTGCCGGTCAGGATCTCCGCCCCGGCCGACCGGGCCGCGTCCGCCAGGGCGTCGGTGAGGGCGCCCATGCCGCCGACGGGCACGTCCCAGTCACCCGTGCCGCCGCCGATGACGTGGTAGAGGAAGCAGCGGTTCTGCAGCAGGGAGGGGTCGTGCGCGTGGGTGAAGGTGCCGATCAGGGCGTCGGTCAGCACCACGCCGCGCACCAGGTCGTCCTCGAAGGCGGCCTCGACGGTCTCGCCCAGCGGCCGCTCGAACAGCGCCGACCAGGCCTCCGGGTCGTCCACGGTCCGCTCCAGCTCGGCCCGGGACGGCAGCGGCGCGGTCAGCGTCGGGAAGACGCGCTCGGCGACCCGCTGCGTCATGCCGTAGAAGCGCTGCCAGGCCTCGAAGTCGCGGTCGGAGCCGGTCAGCCGGACAAAGCTCTCGCGGGTCGCGGACGGCGACTCGGCGTCGACGAGGAGCCCGCCGTCGCCGTACGGGGTGTAGGAGGAGATGCGGCGGCGCCGGACGGCGAAGCGCAGCCCCAGGTCGTCGACGATCTTCCGGGGCAGCAGGCTCACCAGGTACGAGTACCGGGACAGCCGTGCGTCCAGACCGGTGAACGCCCGCGTGGAGACGGCGGCGCCGCCGGTGCCCGGGAGCCGCTCCAGCAGGAGCACGGAGCGGCCCGCGCGGGCGAGGTACGCGGCGGCGACCAGGCCGTTGTGGCCGCCGCCGACGATCACGACGTCGTACGAGGGGTGAAGGGGCAGCTGCGACATGGGCCCTTTCGTATCACGCTCAGTCGCGCAGCTCCATGGTGCAGCACTTCACGCTGCCCCCGGCCTTGTGCAGTTCGGACATGTCCACCGGCACCGGCTCGAAGCCGCGCTCGCGCAGCCGCCGCAGCAGCCCGGTGGCCCCGGAAGGGACCAGGACGTTCAGGCCGTCGCTGACGCAGTTGAGCCCGAAGGCCGTGGCGTCCTGGCGGGTGGCGGTCAGCGCGTCGGGGAAGAGCCGGCGCAGCACCGCGCGGCTGCCGGGGGAGAAGGCGTCCGGGTAGTACATGATCTCGTCGCCGGCGAGCACGCACAGCGCCGTGTCGAGGTGGTAGAAGTGCGGGTCGGTGAGCTCCAGGCCGATGACGGGGCGGCCGAAGAACTCCTGGAGCTCGGCGTGCGACAGCGGGCTGCTGCGGAAGCCCTTCCCGGCCAGCAGCCAGCTGTCGGTGACGGCGAAGTCCCCCTCGCCCTCGTTGACGTGGTGCGGGTCGTGCACCTCTCCGTAACCGCGGTTCAGGAACCACTCGCGGTGCGCGGGCGCCTCCGCGGCCCGCTCGGCGTTGGCGAAGCGGGCTCCGAAGACCCGGCCGTCGACCACGGTGGCGCCGTTGGCGGCGAAGACCATGTCCGGCAGGCCCGGCAGCGGCTGCAGGATCTCGACGGTGTGCCCCAGCGAGCGGTAGCGGTCACGGAGGTCCTCCCACTGGAGCAGGGCGAGCGCGGGGTCGACCGGCTTCGTGGGGTCCATCCAGGGGTTGATGGAGTACGTGACGCGGAAGTACGTGGGAGGACACATCAGATACCGGCGGTACGAGGCGGTGCGCGCTGCGCTCAATGAAGGCTCCTCGCGGTGTGGTTGAGGCCGTAGTGACATGGTGGACCCACAGCGGACACCCCGCACCGGATTGCGGACGCAAACACCCCCCGGCGGAGCCCTCCCAGAAGCACGAGGAGGCCGTCTGCCGGGTTGTCCAAAGTTCCCCTTATGATTCGGGGGTGTTCGATTCCAGGCACATCAAGACCTTCCACACCGTGGTCACGGCCGGCTCCTACTCGGCCGCTGCGGTGGCGCTGGGCTACACCCAGCCCGCGGTCACCCAGCAGATGAAGGCCCTGGAGCGCTCGGTGGGCACCGCGCTCTTCGTCCGCGTCGGGCGGCGCATGCGGCTGACCGAGGCGGGTGAGGCGCTGGCGCGGCACGCCGAGACGATCCTCGACAGCATCACCGTGGCCTGGGAGCAGATAGGCGCGGTGACCCGGCTGGAGACCGGCCGGGTGAGGCTGTGCGCCTTCCCCAGCGCCAACGCCACCTTGATCCCCGAGGCGCTGGCCCTGCTCGCGGCCGAGCACCCCGGGATACGGGTCGAGCTGCTGGGGGACGAACCGCCCGACTCGCTGGAGCGGGTCACCCGCGGCGAGTGCGACATCACCCTCGCCTTCACCTACCCGGGGCTGCACGAGGCAGTGCCGGACGACCTGGTCGAGATCCCGCTGCTGGAGGACCAGCTCATGGTCCTGATGCCGGCCGGGCACCGGCTGGCCAGGTCCCGCTCGGTCAGGCTCGGCGACCTGGCCGACGAACGCTGGATCGCCGGCTGCATGCGCTGCCGGGTCAACTTCCTCCACGAGTGCGCCGAGCTGGGCTTCGCCCCCGACATCGCCTTCGCCACCGACGACAACCTCGTGGTCCAGTCGCTGGTCGCGGAGGGGCTGGGGGTCGCGATGATGCCCGGGCTGGTGCTGTCCTTCATGCGGCTGGACCGGGTCACCGGCCGGCCGCTGGACCCCGTCTCCCGCCGCCGGGTCGCGGCGTACGTGCCGCGCGACCATCTGCGGATCCCGGCCGCGGCCCTGGTGCTCGACGCGCTCAAGGCGGTCGCCGAGCGGCGCAGCGGCTGCTGACCCGCACCCCATCCATAAGGAGGGGCAAAGCGGGGTGAAGGAACTGTCAGTGGACGCGCGGGCCCGTACGCACGGACGCTGCGGACATGACCTCCGCGACCGTTCCGGCGCTCTCCGCGCCCACCGCCCGGCTGGCCCGCCTCGTCGACGAGGTGCGCGAGACGGTCGGCCGCGGCCTGCCGCCCGGCCCGACGGCCCACCTGGTGGGCGAGCGGCTCGCGCCGCACCTCGGCGCCGCCGACCTGCTGGCCGAGCGGCACCGCGAGGGCGACCCGGACCGCTACCGGCAGCACATCCTGCACGCCGAGGAGGACGGCAGCTTCTCGATCGTCGCCCTGGTCTGGCTGCCGGGGCAACGGACGTCCATCCACGACCACGTCTCCTGGTGCGTCACGGGGGTGCACCAGGGCCAGGAGCACGAGCGCCGCTACCGGCTGGTCCCCGACGGCACCGGCTCCCGCCTCGTCCCGACCCAGGACGTCGTCAACGCCCAAGGCGAGGTCTGCGGCTTCGCGCCGCCCGGCGACATCCACCAGGTGTGGAATGGCGGGACCGGCAAGGCCATCTCGCTGCACATCTACGGTGCCGACATCTCCCGCCTGGGCTCCAGCGTGCGGCGGGTCTACCGGCTGCCGGTCGGCGAACGGTGAACCTCCGCACCGCGACGCGCACCCCCGTGCCCGTCCCCCGTGGGGCGGCGCCGACCGCCCGCCCCGCCGCGTCCCCCGCCGGAGGCGGCGCGGGCCGCCGCCGGGCCGTCGCGACCGTGCTGCCCGGCCTGCTGGTCACCGCCCTCGGCGCCGTCCTGGCGACCGCACTGCACCGGCTGCTGCCCGCCGTGCCGGTGCCCACCACCGCCGTCCTCCTCGGCATCGCCGCCGCGAACCTGCCGGGCCTGCGCGCGACCCTGCGCGGCCGGGCCCGGCCGGGGCTCACCTTCGCCGGGAAACGGCTGATGCGCATCGGCATCGTGATCCTGGGACTGCAGCTGGGCCTCGACGACGTGGTCGGCCTCGGCTGGGCCACGGCCGGCATGGTGGTGTGCGTCGTGGCCGCCACCTTCTGGGGCACCCTCTGGCTCGGCCGCCGCATGGGCCTGCGCGGCGACCAGCCGCTGCTCATCGCCACCGGCTACTCCATCTGCGGTGCCTCCGCCATCGGCGCGGTGAGCCAGGTCAGCGGCAGTGACGAGGAGGACGTGGCCGCGTCCGTCGCCCTGGTCACGCTCTGCGGCACCCTCGCCATCGGCGTGCTGCCGCTGCTGCACCACCCGCTCGGCCTGGACGACGTGCAGTTCGGCCGCTGGGCCGGAGCCGGCGTGCACGACGTCGGACAGGTCGTCGCGACGGCCCAGACCGCGGGCCCGGCGGCACTCGGTGAGGCGGTGCTCGTCAAGCTGATGCGCGTCGCGCTCCTGGCACCCCTGGTCGCAGCCGTCGCCTACGCCCTGCGCCGGCGGCACGCCATGTCGGGTGCCGCGGGGCCGGACGCCGCCGCCTCCGCGCGGCGGACCCCGCTGCTGCCCCTGTTCGTCGTGGGCTTCCTCGTCATGATCGCCGTGCGCAGCACCGGAGTCCTGCCGGCCGGCGTGCTCGACGGAGCACAGCAACTGCAGCAACTGCTGCTGGCCATGGCCATGGTGGGGCTCGGCAGCATGGTGCACCTGCGCGCCCTGGCGCGAACCGGGCCGCGTGTGGCCGCCGTCGGCCTGATCTCCTGGACCCTCATCGCCACCGTCTCCTACGCCGGTGTGCTCCTCACCAGTTGACGACCCCGGCCGGCGGCCCGACGACGAGCGCGGTACCGGCCTGCTGGATGGTGCCGTCCAGGGCGGAGCCGACACCCGTCTTCCCGGCAGGGACGGTGGCCATGAGGCCGCCGACGGCAAAGCCGGTGCCATGCGCCCGGCACCCCGCCCGGGCCCGCCTCTAAGGTGAGCGCATGCCGACACCGCAGACCGACCCCGACGACGCCCTGCTCCCGGACACCCGCCGGGCCCTGCTGCACCGCGTCGCGGTCGCCCAGTCCAGCAGCCGCACCCCCTCCCTCGTGGGGGCCGTCGTCCGGGACGGCGAGGCCGTGTGGACCGGAGCGCGCTCCTGCGTGGACGGGCATGCCCCGGACGGGGACACCCAGTACCGGATCGGCTCCCTCACCAAGACCTTCGTGGCCGTCCTGGTGATGCGGCTGCGCGACGCGGGACGCCTCGGGCTGGACGACCCCGTCGAGAAGCACATCGGCGGCACCCCCGCCGACGGGGTCACCGTGCGCCAACTCCTCACCCACACCGCCGGACTGGCCGCGGAGACCCCCGGCCCCTGGTGGGAGCGCACGCCCGGCGCGCTGCGGCCGGAGACGGCCGACCTCCTCGGCGGGACGCCGCGGCTGCACCCCGCCGGCGAACGCCACCACTACTCCAACCCCGGGTACGCCCTGCTCGGCGCCGTCGTCGAGGCGCTCCACGACGGCCGGCCCTGGGACGAGGTGCTGACCGCCGAGGTCCTGGAACCGCTGGGGATGACCCGTACGACGCGCCGCCCGCAGGCCCCGCACGCCGGCGGCTGGGCCGTCCACCCGTACGCCGAGCTGATGATGGCCGAGGCCGTGCAGGACACCGGCCTGATGGCCCCCGCGGGCGAACTGTGGTCGACCGCCGACGACCTGTGCCGCTGGGCCGCCTTCCTCGCCGCGGGCGACGAGCGCGTCCTGGTGCCCGCGACGCTGGAGCAGATGCGCCGGCCGGCCGCGCCGGGCGGTGACCAGGGCCTCGGCGTGCAGCTGATGAAGACCCCGGACGGCCGGGTTCTGGTGGGGCACGGCGGATCGATGCCCGGCTTCGTGGCCGGGCTGTGGTGCGACACGGAGGAGGGACTCGGCGCGGTCGTCCTCGCCAACTCCACCACCGGCGCCCCGACCACGACGATCGCCGCCGACCTGCTGCGCATCGTCGCCGAGCGCGAGCCCCGCATCCCGGAGCCCTGGCGGCCCGACTCCGACCCCGACCCGGAGCTGCTCGCCCTCACCGGCCCCTGGTACTGGGGCACCGCCCCGCACGTCCTGCGCCTGCGCACCGGCCGCGACCTGGAACTCACCGCCCTGTCCGGCACCGCCCGCGGCGCCCGCTTCCGCGCGGAACCGGACGGCACCTGGACCGGCCTGGACGGCTACTACGACGGCGAGACCCTGCGCGCGGTGCGCGCCCCCGACGGCACCGTCGGCCATCTCGACCTCGGCTCCTTCGTCTTCACCCGCACCCCCTACGACCCGGCGGCCCCGGTCCCGGGCGGAGTCGACCCCTCGGGCTGGACCTCCCCCCTCGGCTAGGCCGCGTCCCCACATGAGCTCCCCCAGCTCCGCTGGGGGTGCCCCACCGCCCGGAGGGCGGGCCCAGCGGCTCCCCCGGCTCCGCTGGGAGGTACCCCCAAGTGCGGTGCATCGCAAGGCGGAGAGTCGCCCTCGTAGTGGGCTACTCGGACGATTCGACAACTCCCCCTAGCCGAAGGCTGGGGGGAGTGCCGTGCCTGGGGGCACCTCCCAGCGCCAGCTGGGGGAGCGCCGCGGGGCAGGCAGGACTTTGACGACGCGGCCTGCGCGGTACGGGTGCCCGAACGGCGGGGACCAGCCGGGTCGTCGCGGGTCAGGGGGTCAGGGGATCAGGCGGTCAGCGGGAACTCGCGGCCCAGCGCGGCGAAGACCGCCGAGTTGTGGGCGAAGGCCCGCCGGCACTCCTCCACGACGCGCTGCTTCTCGAGGTCGTCGACCGGCAGGGCGTCCAGCAGGCTCCGGTACTCGCGCTTGAACGCCGCGGGGTTGCCGATCGCGTCGAAGACGTAGAAGCGCACGCCGTCGCCCTTGCGGGAGAAGCCCCAGGTCTTCTCCGCGATGCCGCGGATGACCTGGCCGCCCGAGAGGTCGCCGAGGTAGCGGGTGTAGTGGTGGGCGACGTAGCCCGCCGGCCACGCGCGGGCGGTCTCGGTGACGCGGCGGGCGTACGCGAGGGTCTCGGGCAGCGCGCCGGCGCTGTCGCGCCAGCCGGGGGCGAGCAGGTGGTCCAGGTCGCGTTCCAGGGCGGCGACGCGCATCAGCTCCGGACGCAGGAAGGGCCCGGCCACGGGGTCGCCGGCCAGTTGCGCGGCGGTGTCCTCCAGCGCCCGGTAGACGAACCAGAGCTGCTCGGTGTAGCGCGCGTACGCTGCGACCCCCAGGCGGCCGCCGAGCAGGTCGCCGATGAACGTCGAGGTCTCGGCCTCGGTGTGCCGGTCGTGGCTGGCGGAGCGGATGACGGCCGAGAACGGTGCGGTCGCGGAGCCGTGGGCTGGCGTCAAGGGAATCCTCCTGCGTCGGGCCTGCAGGAATCGTCGCAACTTAGGGGACCCTAAGTCCATGGGTTGCCGACAACCTGTCGGGAAACCAGGTTAGCGCGGATCCGCCCTCCGGGGCGGACGGCGCGTCGTCCCGCGGGTGACGGTGGTCACGGAGGGGAGGCCGGTGCCGGTCGTCGCCCCGGGTGCCGCGGGCAGCGGGGACAAGCGGGGACAAGGGAAACGTGCCCGGATCCGCCCGGGACGGGGGACGCCCTGCAGGGGGACCCCGCGCGCGGCCGGAATGCGGACGGGGAGCAGGATGGTTTCCACCATCCGTGGATTCCGCTTACGGCCTTTCCCTCGTTACGTAGGGTGGAGCAAGGGTTCACGGGGCGAGGAAAGGGGCTCGATGGTCACCAAGGGCAGGTTGTCCGACTGGCTGCGCCGCAAGGCGGGGGAGCGCGGTGCCGGAGTGGACGGGGCCGCGGTCCGCGCGGCCGCCGGTGGCCGGAACGGGGACGACCTGCGCCGGGACGAGCTCCTCCTGGAAGCCGCGGACGCCGGCCTGCCGCTGGCGCCGGCCGCCCACCCGTCGCCCGTGTCCGGTTACCGCTGTTCCTGCGACCGGATCGGCTGCCCCACCCCGGGCACGCACCCCGTCTCCTTCGCCTGGCAGACCCAGGCCACCACGGACGCGGAGCAGGTCAGGCGCTGGCTGCGCGCGCACCCCCTGGCCAACTTCATCACCGCCACCGGCATCGCCCACGACGTCCTGGACGTACCCGCCGAGGCGGGCCGGATCGCCCTGGAGCGGCTGGCCGCCGAGGGTTCCGCGGCCGGGCCCGTCGCGGTCTCCGACGGGCGCATGCTGTTCTTCACCGCCACCCGTGCCACGGCCGACGAGGACGAGTGGTGGCCGTGCGAGCTGGACTGCCATCCCGAGACCCTCGACGAGCACCCGGGCCTGCGCTGGCACCACCGCGCCAGCTACGTGCTGCTCCCGCCCTCGCGTCTGCCCTCCGGCGCCACCGTCGCGTGGGTCGCCGGCCACGGCCCCGAGCAGGTGCTGCCCGACCCGCTGCCGCTGCTCGGGGTGCTGACCGACGCCTGCGCCCAGGTCGAGCCCGAGCCCGAGACGGCCGGCTGGCTGCACTGACCCCGGCCCGGGGGCCGTGAAGCGGTCGGGAGCCCGGCGGCCTCAGCCCTCGTCACCGACCGGAACCGCTGCGGACGGCCTGACGGCCGGCGCGCTGACCCTGCCGGGGCGCAGGAAGAGGAACATCGTGGGCGCGAGGTACAGCGCCCAGACCGCCACCTGCAGCCAGGTCGGGTCCGGCTGGAAGTTGAACACGCCCTTGAGCAGCGTCCCGTACCACGAGTCCGGCGGGATCTGGTCGCTGACGTCGAAGGCCTCGGTCCCCAGCCCCGGCAGCCAGCCGGCCTCCTGCAGGTCGTGGAAGCCGTACGCGAGCACGCCCGCCGCGACCACCACCAGCATGGCGCCGGTCCAGGTGAAGAACTTGGCCAGGTTGATGCGCAGCGCGCCCCGGTAGAACAGCCAGCCCAGCACCACCGAGGTCAGCAGGCCCAGCACCGCGCCCACCAGCGGGCGCACGCCGTCGTCGGTGGCCTGCACGGCGGTCCAGATGAACAGGGAGGTCTCCAGCCCCTCACGCCCCACGGCGAGGAAGGAGGTGATCACCAGTGCCCCGGTGCCCATGGCGATCGCGGCGTCCAGCTTGCCGTGGAGTTCGGCCTTCAGGTGCCGCGCGGTGCGCCGCATCCAGAAGACCATCCAGGTCACCAGGCCGACCGCGACGATCGACAGCGAACCGCCCAGCGCCTCCTGCGCCTCGAAGGTCAGCTCGGAGGAGCCGAACTGCAGGGCGGCGCCGAAGGCCATGCTCACCAGGACCGCGGTGCCGACGCCGAGCCAGACCGGCGGCAGCTTGTCCTTGCGGTCGGTCTTCACCAGGTACGCGACCAGGATGCAGACCACCAGGCTGGCCTCCAGGCCCTCACGGAGCCCGATCAGGTAGTTGGCGAACACCGCCGGTCACTTCCTCTCAGTCGTTCTGGAAGAGCTCGCGGCCCCACCAGTCGTCCTTGTCCCGGACGCCCGGCGGTACGGCGTAGACGGCCGAACCCACGTGCTGGATGTACTCGTTGAGGGAGTCGAGCTTCGCGAGCCGCATCTGCAGCGGCACGAAGCCGTCCCGGACGTCGCGCTGGTACGCGATGAAGAACAGCCCGGCGTCCAGGCGGCCCAGGCCGTCGGTGCCGTCGGTGAAGGAGTAGCCGCGGCGCAGGATCGTCAGACCGCTGTTGTCCGGGTGCGCCAGCCGGACGTGCGCGTCCGGGAGCATCGCCTTGAAGTCCGGGGCGTCGTGCTCGCGCTGCCTGCCGATCGGAGCGCCCTCGCCCTTCGTCCGGCCGAAGATCTGCTCCTGCTCCTGCAGCGGGGTGCGGTCCCAGGTCTCGATGTGCATCCGGATGCGGCGGGCGACGAGGTACGAGCCGCCGGCCATCCAGGACGGGCCGTCCTTGGCGGACACCCACACGTGCTCGTCCTGGGTGGCCCTGTCGGAACCCGCGACGTTGTGCGTGCCGTCCTTGAAGCCCATCAGGTTGCGCGGGGTCTGCTCCTCGGGAGTGGTCGAGGAGGTCTTGCCGAAGCCGAGTTGCGACCAGCGCATCGCGACCTTGCCGAAGCCGATCCGGGCCAGGTTGCGGATGGCGTGCACGGCCACCTGCGGGTCGTCCGCGCAGGCCTGGACGCACAGGTCGCCGCCGCTGCGGTTCGGGTCGAGGGCGTCACCGGGGAACTTGGGCAGGTCCACCAGCGCCCCGGGGCGGTGCGCCTTCAGCCCGAAGCGGTCCGCGCCGTCCTTCGTCGTGAACAGTGAGGGGCCGAAGCCGATGGTGAGGGTGAGCCGGGAGGGCTGCAGGCCCAGCGCCTCACCGGTGTCGTCCGGCGGGGCCTCGGCGAGGCCTCCGACCGCGCCCTCGCCGACCGGCCGGCCCTGCGTCATCTTCCGGGCGGCGTCGGTCCATTCCTTCAGGAGCGCGACCAGTTCCCCGCGGTCCTCGGTCTTGACGTCGAAGGACGCGAAGTGGAGCCGGTCCTGCACCGGGGTCGTGATGCCGGCCTGGTTCTCCCCGTGGAAGGCGATCGCGCTGCCCGCGGCGCCCGCGGGCTGCACGTCGTCCCCGGAGCGGACCGCGGCCACGGCGCCGCCGGCCGCGGCGGCCGCGACGACGACACCCGCACCGGTCCAGCCGAGCACCTTACGACGCGACGTGACACTCTCATCGGACATGGTCCACAGCCCCCGGGGTTACTTGGCGACAGCCGAGGCGAGCTTCGACAGGGGCTCGGCGAGCGCGTTGACCGCGTCCGAGAGCTCCTTGCGCTGGTCCTTGCCGACGGTGTCGTAGGAGACGAACTCCGTGGTGCTGCCGCCCTTGCGGTACTTGTCGAGCAGCGCCGTCAGGGCCGGGAACTGCTTGTCGAGGTCGGCGGTGAGCGCCGCGTCGTTCTCGGCGGCGACCGGCTTCAGCAGTTCGTAGGCCTTCATCGCGCCCTCGACGTTGGCCTGGAAGTCCGACAGGTCGGTGTGGGAGTAGCGGTCCTCCTCACCGGTGATCTTGCCGGTGGCGACCTCGTCCAGCAGCTCCTTGGCGCCGTTGGCCATGCTGGTGGCGGTGATGTCGGCCTTGCCGACGCGGGTCTGCCAGTCCTTCAGGTCGGTGACGAGCTGGTCGGCGAGGGCGCCCTCCTCGGCCCCGGCCTTCTTGTCCTGCCACAGGGACTTCTCCAGCCGGTGCCAGCCGGTCCACTTCTGGCCGTCCTCCAGGCCGTCCTCGCGGGTGTCGGTCAGCGGGTCGATGTCGCCGAAGGACTCGGCGACCGGCTCGGTGCGCTCCCAGCCGACCCGGGAGGGCGCGAAGAGCGACTTGGCCTTCTCCACGTCGCCCGCCTTCACGGCGTCGGCGAACTGCTGGACCACCGGGATCGTCTGGTCGGCCTGCTCCTGGGCGTACTTGCGGTACGCGGCCACGGCGGCGTCCAGCCGCGGGTCGCTCTTGGCGGCGCCCTTGCCGGTGACGGTGATCTTCTGGCGGATGCCGTCGCCCTTCATGCCGGGCTTGCAGGCGATCTGGTACGTACCGGCCTTGATCTCGGCGGTGATGGTGGCCTTGGTGCCGGGGCCGATGTTCTCCCGCTCGGTCACGATCTGGTCGCTGGCCGTGTAGACGTAGACCTCGGTGACCTTGGAGCCCTTGTTCTCGACGGCCAGCTGCACGTGCCCGGCCGGGAAAGTCGTCCTGGAGACCTCGCACTTGGTGTCCGTCGCGGTCACCGTGACGGCGTCGGACGCCTTGCCGTCCGCCTTCTCCGCGCACCCGGTGACGGCGGTGACGGCGACCACTATGCCGGCGGCGGCTACTGCGGACATGCGGACGGCGGACATGCGGTCTCCAGGCGGCTCGGGAAGCTATGACTTAGGCAAGCCTCTCCTGTGAAAGGCTTGCCTAACCTATCCGAGGCCTATCGCGACACGGCCGCATTTCGGTAAAGGAATCCCCATGAGGAGGTCAAGGCAGCGTCAGGATCTCCGCGCCTGTGTCCGTCACCACAAGGGTGTGTTCAAACTGCGCGGTGCGCTTGCGGTCCTTGGTGACGACCGTCCAGCCGTCGTCCCAGATCTCGTACTCGTGGGTGCCCAGGGTCAGCATCGGCTCGATGGTGAAGGTCATGCCCGGCTTCATGGTCGTGGTCGCACGCGGGTCGTCGTAATGCGGGACGATCAGGCCGGAGTGGAAGGCGGTGTTGATGCCGTGGCCCGTGAAGTCGCGCACGACACCGTAATCGAACCGTTTGGCGTAGGACTCGATGACCCGGCCGATCACATTGATCTGCCGTCCGGGCTTCACCGACTTGATGGCGCGATTCAGGGATTCCCGGGTGCGCTCCACCAACAGCCTTGATTCCTCGGCGACTTCGCCGACGAGATACGTGGCGTTGGTGTCCCCGTGCACTCCGTGGATGTAGGCGGTGACGTCCAGGTTGACGATGTCGCCGTCGCGCAGCCCCGTGGAGTCGGGGATGCCGTGGCAGATGACCTCGTTGATGGAGGAGCACAGGGACTTGGGGAAACCCCGGTACCCGAGGTCCGAGGGGTAGGCCTGGTGGTCGCACATGTACTCGTGCGCGATCCGGTCCAGTTCGTCGGTGGTGACACCCGGCGCGATCGCCTTCGCCGCCTCCTCCATGGCCCGCGCGGCGATCCGCGAGGCGATCCGCATCTTCTCGATCGTCTCCGCCGACTGCACCTCCGGGCCGTCGTACGGCCGCGGCGCGGGCCTGCCCACGTACTCCGGACGCGGGATCGAGGCGGGCACGGGACGGGTGGGGGAGAGCTTGCCGGGAACCAGGACAGACATGTCAGCGAGTGTATCGGCGGCCGGTCGGGCAGCATGGCGGCAGGACGTCGTACGAGGAGGGACGATGGCGTTGTTCAGGCGAGTCCGCAAGCCCGCGGGGAAGCCCGGCGAGTGGTTCTACTGCATCGAGCACCACAAGGTCGAGGAGGGGCCGGAGTGCCCCGCCAAGGACCGGATGGGGCCGTACCCGAGCCGCGCGGACGCGGAGCGGGCGATGGAGACGGCCGCCGAGCGGAACCTGCAGTGGGAGAACGACCCGCGGTGGAAGGACCGCTCACGGGAGGGCGGGGAGGAGTGAGCCCGCCGGGGGCCGACGGGTGCACGATGGAAGGGTGAAGCTCGGGCTGGCCGGCGACACCATGCTCGGCCGCATGGTGGCCGCGCGGCTGGCCGAGGCCCCTCCGGAGGCGCTGTTCTCCGAGGAGGTCGTGGCCGTCGCGCGGGAGGCGGACCTCTTCGTCCTCAACCTGGAGTGCGCGATCTCCGACCGCGGTGAGCCCTGGCCCGACCCCTTCAAGCCCTTCTTCTTCCGTGCCCCGCCCGTCGCCGTGCGCGCCCTGACGCACCTGGGCGTGAGCTGCGTCAACCTGGCCAACAACCACGCCCTGGACTACGGCCGGACGGCGTTGCTGGACACGCTGGAGCACCTGGCCGCCGCGGGGATCGCCGCCGTCGGGGCCGGACCGGACGAGAGTGCGGCGCGCGCCCCGGCGGTGCTGGGCGGCCCCGGGGGCGCGGCGGGCCGCCCGAGCCTGGGCGTCGTCGGCGTCACCGACCATCCGGCGGAGTACGCCGCGGGACCGGACCGCCCCGGGGTGGCCTACGCGGACCTGCGCCAGGGCGTCCCGCGCTGGCTCACCGACGGCGTCGCGAGCCTGGGCGCGCGGACGGCGGCGGTGCTCGCCACCCCGCACTGGGGGCCCAACATGACCACCGGCCCGGCCCGCTACATCCGGGACGCCGCCGGGGCCCTGCGCACGGCGGGCGCCACACTCGTCGCGGGCAGTTCCGCGCACGTCTTCCACGGTGTGACGGACGGGGTGCTCTACGACCTCGGCGACTTCGTCGACGACTACGCGACCGATCCGCGGCTGCGCAACGACCGCGGCCTGTTCTTCCTCGTCACCTTCGACCCCGCCGGCCACCGCCCCGTCCGGCTGGAGGCGGTGCCGATCGCCCTCGACTTCTGCTTCACCCGGCTGGCCGACCGCGGTGAACGGGCCTGGATCGCCCGGCGGTTCCGGCGCGCCTGCGCCGGGTTCGGGCACCGGGTCACAGAGGAGGGCGGGCGGCTGGTGGTCCGCTGGGACGGCGAAGCTACCGACCCGTAGCACAGACGGCCCCCTCCTGTCCGAGATTCCGAACGGATTGAGGTCCAGACCAACGACGCTCCGTTTCCAAGGGCACGTGGACCGGATCCGACCGACGGCCGGTCGGAGGAAAGGGGCCCCCATGTCCAGGAAACGCACGATGAGCACCAAGCAGAAGATCGCGCTCATGACCGGCGCGGCCACCCTGGCCGGCGGCTTCGCCGTGGTGACCATGAGCATGGGTCATGCGTCGGTGGTGTGCGACGGGCTCGACCAGGCGCTGCGCAACAACGAGAGCTTCATCGCGGCCCAACGCGCCGATCCCGACTCCCAGTCGGCGGCCCGGATCGCCAACCGCGAGGCGGTGATCAAGCAGATCAACGTGCAGCGGGAGGCCTCCGGATGCGGTGCCGCGCAGGCGGCGCCCGCGGCGCCCGCCGCCCCGGCCGGAAAGGGTCAGGGCCAGAACCAGCAGGGCCAGAACCAGGGGCAGAACCAGGGCCAGAACCAGGGTCAGGCCGCGCCGCCGGCCGGCGGCGCCGTCGGCCAGGTCGTCTGCGCGGGCTCGACGGTCACCCTCTCCGGCGAGAGCGGCGCGCCCGCCGCCTCCAGCAACCAGTTCCCGCTGGGCACCAAGCTCAAGGTGACCAACCTGGACAACAACAAGTCGACCACGGTGTCGGTGACCTCGACCTCGGGGAGTTGTGCGCTGCTGAACAACGCGGCCTTCGAACAGGTCCGGGAGCCCGGCAAGTTCCTGATCAGGAAGGCGCGCATCGAACGCGTCGGCTGACCGGGGGACCCCGCGGCCGGTCCGGGCCACTGCCGTACCAGGAAGCGGCAGTGGTCCGGACCTCTTGACGGGAGCACGACACTTCGCTTCAATCCGCGTGACAGGTCCAGACCAACGGTCCAGACCACTCGCACAGCGCAGCCCCCCGCCGCCCCCCACTGGGAGGTCACGTGCTCTTCCGTCGTCATGTCCCCCGTACCGGATCGCGCAGATCCCGCATCCTGGCCGGCGTCACCGCCGCCTTCCTCGCCGCCGCGGGCAGTCTGATCGCCCTGCCCGGCACCGCCCACGCCGCCAACCTCGTCGCCAACCCGGGCTTCGAGAGCGGCAGCCTCTCCGGCTGGTCCTGCTCCGGCGGATCGGTCGTCGGCAGCCCCGTGCACAGCGGCACCAAGGCACTCGCCGGCGCCGTCAGCAGCAGCGACACCGCCCAGTGCACCCAGACCGTCTCCGTACAGCCCAACACCGCGTACTCGCTGACCGGTTGGGTGCGCGGCGCGTACGTCTACCTCGGGGTGACCGGCGGCGCGTCCACCTGGACCCCGTCCGCCGCCTCCTACACCCAGCTGACCGTCCCCTTCACCACCGGCGCCTCGCAGACCAGCGTCCAGATCTACGTGCACGGCTGGTACGCCCAGGGCACCTACAACGCCGACGACATCAGCCTCGACGGCCCCGGCGGCGGGGGCGGCGGTGACACCCAGGCGCCCACCGCGCCCAGCGGCCTGACCTCCACCGGCAAGACCTCCTCCAGCGTCTCGCTGTCCTGGAACGCCGCCACCGACAACACCGGCGTCACCAGCTACGACGTCTACCGCGGCAGCACCCTGGCCACCACCGTGACCGGCACCTCCGCCACCGTCACCGGCCTGGCCGCGAGCACCTCGTACACCTTCACCGTCAAGGCGCGCGACGCCGCGGGCAACACCTCGGCCGCCTCCAACGCCGTGACCGTCACCACCAACGCGGGCGGCGGCGGGGGCACCGGCTTCAAGCAGGCCGCGCCCTACCTCTACCTCGGCTGGGGCGACCCGCCGAGCCCGTCCACGGTGATGAGCGCCACCGGCATCAAGTGGTTCACGATGGCCTTCATCCTCTCCTCCGGCGGCTGCAACCCCGCCTGGGACGGCTCCCGGCCGCTGACCGGCGGCACCGACCAGTCCACCATCAACGCGATCCGCGCCGCGGGCGGTGACATCGTCCCGTCCATCGGCGGCTGGAGCGGCAACAAGCTCGGCCCCAACTGCTCCACGCCCGAGGCGCTCGCCGGCGCCTACCAGAAGGTGATCGACGCCTACGCCCTCAAGGCGATCGACGTCGACATCGAGAACACCGACGAGTTCGAGAGCGAGGTCGTCCAGGACCGCGTCCTGAACGCGCTCAAGATCGTCAAGCAGAACAACCCCGGCATCCGGACGATCGTCACCTTCGGCACGTCGACGACAGGCCCGAGCTACTGGGGCAACCGCCTCGTCGAGCGGGCCAACGCGCTCGGCGCCAACATCGACGTCTTCACCATCATGCCGTTCGACTTCGGCGGCGGCGCCGACATGTACGGCAACACCGTGAACGCCGCCGAGGGCCTGAAGGCCAAGCTGAAGTCCACCTTCGGCTGGGACGATGCCACCGCCTACGCCCACCTCGGCATCTCCGGCATGAACGGGCTGAGCGACCAGCAGGAGAACACCACCCCGGCCATCTGGACCCAGATCCGGGACTGGGCCAACTCCCACCACATCGCCCGGCTCGCCTACTGGGCCGTCAACCGGGACCGCCCGTGCCCCGGCGGCGGCGTGACCAGCAACTGCTCCGGCATCAGCCAGAGCACCTGGCAGTTCACCTCGATCACCGCCGGCTTCACCGGCTGATCGGACCCCGCCCCCCACGGGTCAGGCGGCGGAGGACACCGTGTCCTCCGCCGCCTTCCGCATGCCCACGGCGTGCTCGTTGGTCCGGGCGTCGTACGCCATCAGCGTCGGCAGGCAGGCGGCCAGCGCCCCGACCGCCGCCACGCACGCCAGCCCGCCGGTCCACACCGAGGTGCGCAGGCCCAGCAGCGCGGCCGAGCCACCGGCCCGCACCTGGCCGAACTGGGGGCCGATGGTGAAGGAGAGCAGTTCGATGCCGGCCAGCCGGCCGCGCAGCGCGTCGGGGATGGTCTGGTTCCAGATCGTGGCCCGGAACACCCCGCTGACCATGTCGAACGCACCCGCCAGCGCCAGGAAGGCCAGCACCAGCCATACGTTGCGGGACCAGCCCGCCGCCGCCATGCACAGACCGAAGCCTGCCGCGGCCAGCACGATCGCCCGCCCGTGCCGGTGCACCCGGGAGGACCAGCCGCCGGTGAGGCTCATCAGCAGCGCACCCGCCGGCAGGGCCGCGTACATCAGGCCCAGCGACCAGGGCGCGCCCAGGTCGTCCGCCATGAAGGGGAACACGGCGATCGGGAACGCCAGACCGGTCGCCGCGATGTCCACCACGTAGGTGCCCAGCAGTTCCTTACGGCTCCAGGCGTAGCGCGCCCCCTCCGCGATCGAGCGCAGCGAGGGGCGCTTCGCGTCGTGCGAGGGCGGTGAGGGCCGCAGCCCGAGGCCGAGGACGACCGAGAGGGCGAAGGTGAGGGCGTCGACGGCGTACGCCCACCGCAGGCCCGCGTACGCGATCAGCACACCCGCCAGGGAGGGCGCCGCGATCGCGCCGATCTGCCAGCGCAGCGCGTTCAGCGAGGCGGCGGCGGTCAGTTGCCCGTGCGGGACGATGCGCTGCACGATCGCGTCCAGGGCCGGCCGCTGGAGCCCGCCCAGCGCGCTGGTCAGCGCGGCGACCACGTACAACGGCCAGAGCACCGGCCGCGGCAGCAGGGCGTTGACCAGCAGCACGGCCGACAGCACCCCGAGGGCCGCCTCCGTCCACAGGATGAGCTTGCGCCGGTCCAGGGCGTCCGCGAGCGCCCCGCCGTAGAGGCCGCAGACGATGAGCGGCACCAGTTCGACGGCGCCGAGGGCGCCGACCGCGAGGGTGGAGCCGGTCAGCTCCTTGACCTGGACCGGGACGGCCACGAAGGTCAGGAAGCTGCCGAAGGTCGTGATCAGGCCCGCGCACCACATCAGGCGGAAGTCGCGCGAGGTCCGCCACGGTGCGAGGTCGGGAAGGAGTCTGGACACGAGGACGCATGCTCCGCGCGCTGGCCTCCCGGCGCAACCGGGTTTCTCCCTCCGCCGGGCACGGGCGGGGCACCGGCGGCCCGGTCAGCGCATCAGCCCCGCGGCCGCCAGCCGCTGCCGGACCACCGCGACGGCGGTGTCGTCCAGCGGGACCTGCGGGGGCGCCGTGGCCGCGCAGCCGATGACGCCGCGCAGCCGCAGCGCCGCCTTGAAGGCACCCAGCGCCGAGGAACTCGCGCCCATCGCGGCGGAGTCCGCCCCCGTGTCCACGATGGCGTAGAGCCGCGCGAGCCGGTCCTGCTCCGCCGCGGCCTCGCGCCAGCGTCCCGCGACGGCGTGCGCGTGGAGCCGTACGTAGCCGTGCGGATCCACGTTGCCGAGGCCGGGGACGACGCCGTGCGCGCCCGCCAGGAGGGCGCCGTCCACCGCGAGTTCGGACCCGGTGAGCAGCGCGAAGTGGGAGTCCAGGCCGCGGCGGCGCAACTCGGTGAGCAGCCGGCGCATGGGGCCGTCGGCGCCGCTGCTGTCCTTCAGGCCGGCCAGGGTGCCCTCCTCCGCGAGGGCCAGCACGGTCGCGGCGGGCAGCTTGGTGTGCACCGCCGAGGGGATGTCGTACGCGAACAGGGGCAGCCCGCCCGCCCCGTCCCGCACCCGCCGGAAGTGGTCGGCGATCTCCACCGGATGCGTCGCCGCGTAGAAGGGCGCGGTCGCCACCAGGGCGTCGGCGCCCGCAGCGACGGCGGCCCGCGCGTGCTCCAGGACACGCCGGGTGGTCATGTCGACGACGCCGGCGAGCACGGGCACCCGGCCCCCGACGGCCTCCACGACCGCGGTGAGCGCGGTGCGCCGCTGGGCGTCGGTGAGGAAGGCCGTCTCGCCGCTGGACCCCAGGGCGAAGACCCCGTGCACTCCGGCGGAGAGCACATGCCCGACCAGGGCGCGCAGGCCCTCGGTGTCCACGTCTCCCGTCTCCGTGAGCGGGGTGCACAGAGGTGGTACGACCCCGCGCAGCGGGCGGAGCGGATCGGTCCCGGTTGCGGTCATGGACCGCTTCCTACCAGCTCGCGGGCGGTGGCGACACCAACTGCTCGGCGAGCCGCGCGAGTCGGGGCAGCCGGTCCCGCAGCCGCACCCGGCGTCCGGCCGCCGCGCTGACCAGGTGCTGCAGCACGTCCATGCCGACCTCGGAGGGCTCCGGCGGCACGGTCAGCGCCTCGTGCGCCAGCCCGCGCAGCTCCGGGTCGCCCGCGTCCATCGCCAGCACCGTCGCGCCGGAGCGCCGCGCGTCCTCCACGCGCTCCAGCAGCCCGGCCTCGGCCCGCTCGGGGGTGACCACCAGCACCGTCTCGCCCCTGCGCGCCGCCTCCAGGCGGGCCGTCCCGACCGCGAGGTGCGCAGGCGCGCCCGGCGGCACGCGGTGCCGCACCAGCGTCGGCGACAGCTCCGGCAGCCCGCTCCAGGCGGCCTCGTCGTCCAGATGGGCCGCCATGTGCCAGGGCTCGTACTCCCCGCTGCCGACCAGCAGCAGCCCGCCCGCGGGCCCCCGGCGGACGGACCCGCGCAGGGAGCCGGCGAAGGACCGGGTCAGCTCCGGCCACTCGCTCCCGGACAGCAGTTCACGGACGACCTCGACCCGTACGGCATCCATGCACCGCATCCTCGCGGACCACGCACCGGCCCGGCCCCGCTTCGCGCCGTGCTCACCCGAACGGGGTCAGTCCGCGCCGCCCGCGGGCAGGGCCCTGGACACCCGCTCCCGTACGTCCGTGAAGTGCCGCCGCATGGCGGCCCTGGCCGCGCCCGCGTCCCCGGTGCGCAGCGCGCCGACGACGGCGCGGTGGTTGGCGACGACGCGCTCGACCGGGTCGTCGGCGGGCGCCAGGGCGGCGCCGACCTCGTGGTAGGCGCTCCGGAACAGGTCGACGAGCTGCAGCACGAGCTCGTTGCCGCAGGAGGCGTAGAGCAGCGCGTGGAAGGCCCGGTCCGCGTCGGGGTCGTCGACCATCCGGCCGGCGAGCGCGTCGAGTTCGTCCAGCCGCTGCGCCGGTATCGTCCCGGCGACCTCGCCTATCAGGCCGACCTCGAGCAGCTCGCGCACCGCGACGAGGTCGGCGAGGGCGCGCACCCGGGACCGCAGGTGGAAGGTGAGCGAGGGCATCAGCACCCGCAGCGGCGCCTCTCCGACGAACGTCCCCGTGCCGTGCCGGATCTCCACGATGCCGAGCGCCTGCAGCGCGCGCACCGCCTCGCGCACGCTGTTGCGGCTCGCACCGAGCAGGTCCATCAACTGCGGCTCGGTCGGCAGGGTGGCGCCGGGGGCGAGCCGCTGCTCGTGGATCAGCTCGATGATGCGGTCCTGGAGCCTCGGGCCGCGGCTCCTGCCGACGGTTCTGGTCACGGGCGGCCGCCTTTCCCTGTGCTGTCGTGCACTTTTGACGTTCCGTCAGCTGTCCCGTGCGGCCCGCACGGGACAAGGGACGTCCAGCGTCCACCCCGCGGCCGCGCATCGGGAGGCAACACCGATGTCATACCTCACATCCGTCGTCCCCCGAGCCAATACCGGCGTGTACGGGGGCTCTCACGCACCGCGGAGCGGCCGCGACGCGGGGCGGAGCGGGACGCGTCACAACGCCTGCGCGGGCCATGCACCGCCCCCACCTGGCAGGATCGCGGTATGACTGTTGACAGTGGCAATGAGACCCCCGCCCCCAAGGCCCCGGCGAAGGACCCCTGGGAGCTGCCGGACGTGTCCGGCCTCGTCGTCGGCGTCCTCGGCGGCACCGGCCCCCAGGGCCGCGGCCTGGCGTACCGGCTCGCCAAGGCCGGCCAGCAGGTGGTCATCGGCTCGCGCGCCGCGGACCGCGCCCAGGCCACGGCCGACCGGCTCGGCCTCGGGGTGCAGGGCGCCGACAACGCGGAGACCGCCCGCCGCAGCGACGTCGTCATCGTCGCCGTGCCGTGGGAGGGCCACGGCGAGACCCTCCAGGCGCTGCGCGGCGAACTCGCCGGCAAGCTCGTCGTCGACTGCGTCAACCCGCTGGGCTTCGACAAGCAGGGCGCCTACGCCCTGAAGCCGGAGGAGGGCAGCGCCGCCGAGCAGGCCGCCGCGCTGCTGCCGGAGTCCCGCGTCACCGCCGCCTTCCACCACCTGTCCGCGGTGACGCTCGAGGACCCGGAGATCGACTCGATCGACACCGACGTCCTCGTGCTGGGCGACAGCCGTGCCGACACCGACCTGGTCCAGGCCCTGGCCGCGCGCATCCCCGGCATCCGCGGCGTCTTCGCCGGCCGGCTGCGGAACGCGCACCAGGTGGAGGCGCTGGTCGCCAACCTGATCTCGGTCAACCGCCGCTACAAGGCCCACGCCGGTCTGCGCCTGACCGACGTCTAGGCCCGCGGGGGCATGGGGGACAATGGGCGGGTTCGCGACCGACCCGACAGGAGCCGCCCCCCATGCCCCGCCTCGCCCTCTACGCGCTCGTCCTGTGCGCGCTCGCCGTGGCCGCCGCCGTCGTGTCCTTCGTGGAGGGCAGCTGGCTCGGTGTCTTCTGGATCCTGATCGCGGGTCTCACCAGCAACATGTGCTGGTACTACCTGCGCAAGGCGAAGGCCGAGCGGGAGTCCGCCGAGCAGCGGATCACTGGCTGAACGGGTCGCCCTTCCAGAACTGGAAGAAGGCGTAGCCCAGGCTCGACAGCCAGTCCGGGATCCCGAAGAGCGCCATCACCGAGTCGACGAAGCCGAAGAACGCGGAGTTGACCTCGGGGATCCACAGCACACCGAAGACGGCCAGCAGTCCGAACTGCCCGAACGGCTCCAGCTGGCGCCGCGTCCGGTACGACAGCCAGGGCTCGATCACGCCGTAGCCGTCCAGGCCCGGCACCGGCAGCAGGTTCAGGATCGCCGCCGTGACCTGCAGCATCGCCAGGAACGCCAGCGCGGACGCGAAGGGCGCGTGGGCCTGGTCCAGAGAGACGACGCCGAAGGTGAAGGGCAGCATCAGGGCGATCGCGAACAGCACGTTGGTCAGCGGGCCCGCGGCCGAGATGAGGCTGTGCTTCCAGCGGCCGCGGATCCTGCCCCGCTCGATGAAGACGGCGCCGCCGGGCAGGCCGATGCCACCCAGGATCACGAAGATCACCGGCAGCACGATGCTCAGCAGCGCGTGCGTGTACTTCAGCGGGTTCAGGGTCAGGTAGCCCTTGGCCCCTATCGAGATGTCGCCGCCGTGCAGCGCGGTACGGGCGTGCGCGTACTCGTGCAGGCACAGGGAGACGATCCAGCCGGACACGACGAACAGGAACACGGCGAAGCCGGTGCTGGTGGAGAAGTCCGTCCACACCGCCCAGCCCGACACGGCCATGATCGCGGCCAGGCCCAGGAAGATCGGGCTGATCTGCCGTTCACTGCGGGTTGCTGCGGTGGTCATCGTGCGGGCTCCTGCGGAGGCGGTGCGGCATCGGTCGTGGTGCTGGCCGCCCGATCATGCCATCCGGCCGCCGCCGGGCACACCCACGGCGGGATAACGCCCCGGCGACGCCGGACGTTCCTGCGGCCCGTCGGCGACGCCCGGGTCGCGACCGCGTTGCGATACGTCATCGATCGCACCCGCTCCGTCGCCGCTGGGGTCACGGTGGGCGCACCCTGAAGTCGTCCGGGGCCGGGGGGCCCGAGGACGGGGTCAGGACGGGGGAGCCATGACGTGGAAGAGGTTCGCCGTGCCGGCGCTGCTCGGCATCGCCGTGTGCGGCACGCTGACCGGGTGCACCGTGCCGGTGGCGGGTACCACCGGTATCGCCGTGAGCGAGGACGGCAGGCCGTTGGGTGTGATAGTGGTCTGCCACGACCACATCGACGGGGCCACGCTGTACGACTCCGACGCGGATGACGCCTCGGCTCGCCTCGGCAGGTGGAGCCGCGGCAAGCCGGCCACGGGGTTCACGGTGTGGTCGCTGGAGAGCGGCGGCAGGGGCTGGAGCGCAGAGGTGCCGGCGTCCGCCCCCTTCCCACCGCACCGTACGTACAGCCTGTACGGCTGGACCCGGGACGCCTCTTGGTCGACGGCGCACGTGAGGTTCACGGCGGCACAGTTCGCCGGGCTCGAGCCCGGTCAGGTCCGCTGGTTCAAGGGCATGGGGGAGCCGGGCACCGACGGGGATGGCAACGCCACGACGTCGATGGGGGAGTTCCGGGCGGACGCGTGCGAAGGTATGTGACCGGTTCTTCGTCTGCGGCGCCGTTGTGGTTGCGGTTGGGGTTTCTCCCCCGCCGCAGGCGCAACCAAGCCGCACACAACCGCCGGGCAGCCCGGCGCAGCCGCCCGCAGGCGCAAACAACCCGCACACGACAACGGGCCGCAATCACAACCCGGGGGCGGACTCGGTCGCCGCTCGGACAGAATGGGGGCGTGCGTTACGGCATTCTCGGGACGACCCAGGCTCACCGCGGCGACGGCACCGTCGTGCCGCTGGCCGGTACGCGGCTGAGGGCGCTGCTCGCCGCGCTGGCGCTGCGCCCCGGGCGGGTGCGGACCACCGAGGCGCTGATCGACGAGGTGTGGGAGGGCGAACCACCCGCCGACGCGACCGGGGCGTTGCAGGCCCTGGTCGCCCGGTTGCGCCGGGCCGTGGGTCATGAGGCCGTGGGCTCGGTGGACGGCGGCTACCGCCTGGTCGCCGCGCCGGACGCCGTGGACCTGTACCGCTTCGAGCGGCTCGTGGAGGACGGCGGCCGGGCGCTCGCCGACGGCGACGCCGCCAAGGCCGCCGAGGCGCTGGACTCCGCGTTGGCGCTGTGGCGCGGCCCGGTGCTCGCCGACCTTCCGGACCGTGGGTCCGTCGCGCCCCGCTACGACGCGTTGCGGCTGGACGCCCGGCGGCTGCGGATCACCGCCGAGGTGGCGCTCGGCCGCGCCGAGCAGGTGCTGCCGGAGGCGGTGGAGCTGGCGGTGGCCCATCCGCTGAACGAGGCGGTGCAGGTGCTGCGGCTGCGTGCGCTGCGCGAGGCGGGCCGGGGCGCCGACGCGCTGGTGGCGTACGAGGAGGTGCGGCGCGAGCTCGCCGACACGCTGGGCACCGATCCGGGCCCGGAGCTGCGCGCCCTCCACGCCGAGCTGCTGAATCCTTCCGTCCCCGCCCCCGCCAGGGACGCCGCATCGGCGCCACCCTCAGGGAGCCCGGCGCGGCTCGGCAACGCGCGCGCCCGGCTGACCAGTTTCGTCGGCCGCGAGGCGGACCTGTCCGCGATCGCCGCGGATCTGGCGGTGGCGCGGCTGGTCACCGTCACGGGCCCCGGCGGCACCGGCAAGACCCGCCTGTCGCAGGAGGCCGGCGACCTGGTCGCCGGGCGCTGGCCGGACGGCGTCTGGTTCGCGGAACTGGCTCCCGTGGAGGACCCGCGCACCGTGGCCGTCGCCGTGGTGAACGCGCTGGGCCTGCGCGAGACGCTGCTGCACGCGGCCTCGGCGACCGAGGCGGCGCTGGCCGCAGAGGCGAAGGGGGCCGCGGCCAAGGACCCGCTGCTGCAGCTCACCGAGTACTGCGCGGAGCGCCGCATGCTGCTGGTCCTGGACAACTGCGAGCACGTGATCGGCGCCGCCGCGGAGCTCGCGGAGCGGCTGCTCGCGCACTGCCCCGGTGTGGCGGTGCTGGCCACCAGCCGCGAACCGCTCGGCGTGCCCGGCGAGCTGATCCGGCCGCTGGACCCGCTGCCGCAGACCCCCGCCCTGCGGCTGCTCGCCGACCGCGGCGCGGCGGCCCGCCCCGGCTTCACCCCGGACGAGGACCCGGAGGCCTGCGCTGAGCTGTGCCGCAGGCTCGACGGACTGCCGCTCGCCATCGAACTGGCCGCGGCCCGGCTCCGGATGATGACGCCCCGCCAGCTCGCGGACCGGCTCGACGACCGCTTCCGCATCCTCACCGCGGGCAGCCGCACCGTGCTGCCCCGGCAGCAGACGCTGCGCGCGGTCGTCGACTGGAGCTGGGGCCTGCTCAGCGAGGCCGAACGGACCGTGCTGCGACGCTTCGCCGTGTTCGCCGGCGGCTGGGACCTGGCCGCCGCCGAGGCGGTGTGCGGCGAGGACGGCGGCGACGTGGACGCCCGTGACGTCGCCTCCGTCCTGGCCTCGCTCGTCGACAAGTCGCTGGTCGTCGCCGACCTCGCCGAGGACGGCGCGCGCTACCGGATGCTGGAGACGATCGGCGAGTACGCGGCCGAACGCCTCGACGAGGCCGGTGAGCGCGACACCGTGGGGCGCCGCCACACCACGTACTTCCGCGAGTACGTGCGCACCGCCGACCCCGAGCTGCGCGGGCCGCGCCAACTGCTCTGGCTGGACCGGCTGGAGCGCGAGCACGAGAACCTGCGGGCGGCGATCCGCCGGGCGGTGGACACCGGGGACGAGCAGGAGGCGCTCTGCCTGGTGCTGGCCTGCAGCTGGTTCTGGGAGATGCGCAACTATCGCAGCGAGATCGGCCACTGGCCGGCCGTGGTGGCCGCGATGAGCCCGGTGGACGCCTTCGCCGAGCCGCTGCGGCTCCCGCCGCTGGACCGCGGGCCGCTGGAGGACCCGCTGCCGATGACGCCGCGGCAACTCACCGAGGCGCGGCGCTGGGTGCGCACCGGCGAGGTGCTGGCGTACATGGGCGAGCACGACGTGTGGAACGATCCGAGGCTGGTCGGGCTGGGCGAGGCGATCATCGAGGCCTACCCGCCGGAGCTGCCGCAGGCCAGCATGCGTCCCGGGCTGTTCCGCGTGCTCGGCGCGATGCTGACCGGTCGCTTCGACCGCATGCCCGAGCTCATCGACGGCACGGTGGAGAGCTGCCGGCTGCACGGCCGGGTGTGGGAGCTGGCGTTCGCGCTGCAGTTCCGCGCCAAGGTGATGAACGACGTGGAGGGCCGGCTCGACGCCTCCATGGACGACATCCGCGAGGCCAGGGAGCTGTTCGGCCGGGTCGGCGACGACTGGGGCATGGCCGAGGCGCTGGCGGCGGAGGCCGAGGCGAGCGCCAACGCCGGCGACTGGGCGCGTGCCGCGGACAGCTGCCGCCTGGCCATCGAACTCGCCCGCAAGCTCGGCGCGTACCAGCACGTGCCGATCATGATGGTCCGCCTCGGCGACGCCCTCGCCAACGCCGGCGACCTGGAGGAGGGGGAACGGCTGATCCGCGCGGGAGTCGCCGAGGCCGCGTCCTTCCGGCCGGTGGGCGACGACGCGGGCTACTACGGCAGGGTGCTGCTCATCGCCCTGCTCGCCCGGCGCGGTGAACTGGACGAGGCCTTCGCGCTGCTCGACGCCATGCAGGCCGACCCGCCGCGCGGCATGCCCTCGTTCATCGTCGGACTGCTCGCCGCCATCCGCGGCTGGCTCACCGGCATGGCGGGCGACCCGTACGGGGGGCTGCGCCATCTCGCGGAGTCCGTCGCCTACATGGAGGGGCATCCGCTCAGCCCGGTCATCGGGCCGCGCATGGGCGTGCTGCTCTTCCCGCCGGGCGTCGCGCTCTTCACCGGGATCGCCGGGCTGCGCAGCGGCGACGACGTCCGCGGCCCCGCGCGCCGCGCCGCGGTGGTGCTGGGCGCGCACGACGCGCTGCGGCAGACCGCCTGCACCCCGTGGGAGCGGACGAGCATGGACGAGGACGCGGTGCGGCTGCGCGGGCACCTGGGCGAGGAGGACTTCGCGGCGGCCTACCGCGAGGGCCGGGGGCTCACCTTCCCCGAGGCGGTCGAGCTGCTGCGCGAGCCCGTCTGACGCGTCCTCAACCCGCCTTCTTGCGGGGCGTCGTCTTCTTCGCCGCGGTCTTCTTGGCCGCCGCCTTCTTCGCGGGGGCCTTCCCGGCGGCCGCCTTCTTCGCCGGGGCCTTGCCGGAGGCGGTCTTCTTCGCTCCGGCCTTCTCCCCGCCGCGGGCGTCGATGCTGGCCTGGAGCGCGGCCATCAGGTCCACCACGTTGTCGGGGGCGGCGGCGACCTCGGCCATCTCGGGGACGGGTTCGCCCTCCAGCCGGGCGGCGACGAGCTCGTCCAGCGCGTGCTGGTACTCGTCGTGCATCGACTCCAGGTCGAAGTCCTCGGAAAGGGTGTCCATCAGGCTCTGCGCCATCTTCAGCTCCTGCGGCCGCACGGTGACCTTCTCCGGCGGCGCCAGCCCCTCCGCGGCGCGGAGCTCGTCGGGCCAGTACATCGTGTGCAGGACCAGCACGTCCTGGTGGACGCGCAGCAGCGCCAAGGACTCGCGGGTGCGCAGCGCGATCTTGGTGACGGCGGCCTTGCCGCTGCTGCTCAGGGCCTCGCGGAGCAGGACGTACGGCTTGGCGGCGGCGGTCTCCGCGCCGACGTAGTAGGCCCGCGACAGGGACAGCGGGTCGATCTCGTCGGCGTCGACGAAGGCGAGCACGTCGATCAGCTTCTTGCTGGGCAGGGGGAGGGCGGCCAGGTCCTCGTCGGTGAGCACCACCGTGCGGCCGGTCTCGTCCTCGTACCCCTTGGCGATCTCCGCGTAGGGGACCTCCTTGCCCTCCTTCTCGCAGTACCGCTTCATGCGGATGCGGCCGCCGTCCTCGGCGTGCACCTGGTGCAGGGAGACGCCGTGCTCCTCGGTGGCCGCGTAGAGCTTGACCGGAATGGAGACCAGCCCGAAGCCGATCGCACCTTTCCACATGGATCGCATACTTTCGTCCCTTTCCGGGGACTTTCCAGACTATGCCCGCCCCGTCAGCCTCGCCCGACCGGCAGACGGTCGAGGTGGACGGCCGCCGTGTGGTCCTCACCCACCTGGACAAGGTCGTCTTCCCGGTCACCGGTCACACCAAGGCACAGCTGCTGCAGTACTACGCCCGTGTCGCCCCGGTGCTGGTGCCGCACGCCGCCGGTCGCCTCGCCTCCTTCGTCCGCGCCCCCGAGGGCCCGCACGCCCAGCGCTGGTTCGCCAAACGCCCGCCCAGTGGCACGCCCGACTGGGTGACCACCGCCGGGGAGGCCGACGAGCCGCACATCGTCGTCGACTCCACCCCGGCCCTGGTCACCATGGCCAACCTCGGCGCCTGGGAGGTGCACGTCCCGCAGTGGACCGTGGCGGGCGGACGCGACGCCCACGACCGCCTCGTCCTCGACCTCGACCCCGGCGAGGGCGCCGACCTCGTCCTGTGCTGCCGGGTCGCCGAACGCCTGCGGCAGATGATGGAGGACGACGGGCTCGTCTCCTTCCCCGTGACCTCCGGCAGCAAGGGGCTCCACCTCTACGCGCCGCTGCGACCCGCCACCGAGGCAGCCGCCACGGGCTACGCCAAGGCACTCGCCGCCCGCATGCGCGACGAGCACCCCGGCCTCGTCGTGTTCTCCATGACGCGCAGCCTGCGCGCCGGGAAGGTCTTCATCGACTGGTCCCAGAACGCCTCCGCGAAGACCACCGCCTGCCCCTACACCCTGCGGCTGCGCGACCGCCCCGGCGTCGCCGCGCCCCTCACCTGGGACGAGGTCGCCTCCTGCCGGAAGGCGGAGGACCTCGCCTTCACCCCGGAGGAGGTCCTGCAGCGCACCGCCGACCACGGCGACCCGCTGGCCGCCCTGGACGACCCCGCCGGCCGCGGCACCCTGCCGTGACGGGCGCCCCCTCGTGACCGATCCCCTCCCGCTCCCCGTGCGCGTCGCCCTCGCCCGCCGCGTCGACACCGTACCCGCGGCCGACGCCCTCCCCGGCGGCTGCGCCTACGAGCCGAAGTTCGACGGCCACCGCATGGTCGTGCTCACCGACCCCGTACGCCTGCAGACCCGTTCCGGCCGGCTCGTGACCCCCACCTTCCCCGAGATCGCGGAAGCCGCCGGGGCCCTGCCAGCCGGCACCGTCCTCGACGGCGAGGTCGTCATCTGGCGGGACGGCCGCGTCGACTTCGGCGCCCTCCAGCGCCGCGCCCTGCGCGGGTCGCGCCGCCGTACCGACCTCCCCGCCAACTACGCGGCCTTCGACCTGCTCGCCACCGCCGGTACCGACCTGCGCGGCCGGCCGTACCACGAACGCCGCGCGGCCCTCGTCGCGCTGCTGGAACCGCTCGGGCCGCCGCTGCAGGCCGTGCCCATGACGACCGACCGCGACGAGGCCGTCCACTGGTACGCCTCGCTCGCCCCGGCCGGCATCGAGGGCCTCGTCGTCAAGGGCCGCGGTCAGCGCTACCGCCCCGACCGCCGCGACTGGCTCAAGCTCCGCCACGCCGTCCCGCAGGACGCCGAGGCCATCGGCTTCACCGGCACCCCCCGCGCCCCCCGCGCCCTCGTCCTCGACCTCGGCGACGGCCCCTTCGCCACCGCGCCCCTGGACGCCCCCCTCCGCACCCAGCTCGCCGCGCTCCTCGCCCCCCCGCCGCCCCCGCCCGGCGCGACCCTCGACGACGGCACCCCCTACCGCCCCCTCCCCGCACCGCTCCCCGTCGAGATCCTCCAGGGCGAGGGCCGCCACGCCCTCACCACGGTGCTCCGCCTGCGGCCCGACGCCTGACCGCGGGGAGGAGCGCACCACCCCACCCCGGAAAGGCCGTTGAGCAGTGGTCGGTGCGGGAATACCATGGCGCGTCGCCGCTCGGCCGTCGCGGGGCGACTCCCCCTTCGGCTCCCAGGAGACCCCTTCCGGCATGCGTGCGTTCCTCCAGGCCGTCCGGCTGCTCGTGCTGCTGCTCGGCTTCTACGTCATGGCCGTCGGCCTGCTCGCGTCGATCGTCGCCGCGGACGTCGTCCTCACCGACGTCGCGCTGCGACAGGGCTACGTGACCTTCCTGTTCCTGGGCATCAGCGTCGCCTTCGCCTCACCGCTGGTGTCGGGCCTGTTCGCCTCCGTCCGCGGCGTCAACCGTCACCGGCCGGCCGGGGTGCGGGTGACCGCGGACGAGCAACCGGAGCTGTGGGCGCGTGTGCGCCGGGTGGCCGAGGCCATGGAGACGGTGGCCCCCGTCGAGCTCTGGCTCGTGGCGGAGCCGATGGCGGCCGTCTGGCAGAGCTCCTGGGTGCTCGGCCTGGTCGCCGGGCGCCGGCGGATGGTGCTCGGCATCCCGTACCTGACGGGGCTGACGGAACGCCAGATCGACGCGGTCATCGCCCACGAACTCGGCCACTTCGCCCGGCGCGACACCCTCCTGGCGGGGCTGGCCGCCCGCAACCGCGCGGGCCTGATGCGGGTCCTGGAGCGCTACGCCGAGGACGGCAACGGCATCGGCCACGCGATGGGCTCGATGTTCGCCGGCTACGCCCGCTTCTGCCTGCGGACGACGCAGGCCCAGGCACGCCTCGGGGAACTGGCCGCGGACCGCGCCGCCGCGCGGATCGCCGGACGGGACACCACCGCCGCCGCCCTGCGGCGCATCCCCCTGCTCGACGCCGCGCACACCCGCTACGTCCGGGAGTACGCCGGCATCGGTACCGCGCTCGGTCTGCTCCCTCCGGCCGAGGAGGTGCACCCCGGCTTCGGCGCGTTCCTGGACAGCGGCACCTGGCGGGAGGAGGAGCGGCGGCTGATCGCCGACCCGCCCCGGGAGAAGACCTCGCCCTACGACTCGCACCCCCCGATGCGCGAGCGGGTCGCGGCGATCGAGGCGCTGCCCGAGGACGCCGCCGGGACCGTCCCCGGCGAGCCGTCACCGGCGGGCGCCGGCCTGCTCGGGGATCCCGTGGCAACCGGTGCCCGCACCGTGCTGGCGCTCCCCGGGGCCGCCGGGCTGCGGCAGCTGCCCTGGCGGGACCTGGCCGCCGAGGTGGGGACGGCGGAGCTCGGCGCCGAGACGACGCCGGTGCTCCGGGCCGCCCGCGCCGTCCTGCGCACCCCCGCGGACCTCGGGATGCTGCTGGACGCCCTCGACGCCGGGCGCTGGCCGGAGGTCGTCGACTGCATGCCGCGCCCCGGCCACGGGGGCCACATGCTCCTCGACGACTCCCTGCGGGCGCGTGCCCGCGCCGATGCCGCGGACGGGCTGTACTCCCTGGCGCTGGCGGCCCTGGTCGAGGACGGCCGGGCCCGCTGGGAACTGGACTGGGAACGCGGCAGGCACCTGGAGTTCGACGAGGGCGTCCACGCCGCCCTGGACCGTGCCGTGGACGCGGCCGTGTCCCCGCAGGACGGAGCGGAACCGGACAGCTCGGGCCTGCGGGAACTCCTCGGGCTGCCCGTGGACCGGGCACCGGCTCAGACCTGAGACGTTGCGGCCGGCACCTCACGGGTGCGGGTCCAGCGCAGCAGGGTGTCCGCGTCCCAGGTGTTCACCACCCGCTGCGGAGGGACGCCGCACTCCTCGGCGCGGGCACAGCCGTGGATCTGCCAGTCCAGCTGGCCGGGGGCGTGGGCATCGCTGTCGATGCTGAAGAGGACCCCGGCCTCCACGGCCTTGCGCAGCAGCCGCCGCGGCGGGTCGAGCCGGTCCGGGCGGCTGTTGATCTCCACGGCCACCCCGAAGCGCTCGCAGGCGGCGAAGACCAGGTCCGCGTCGAACTCCGACTCCGGGCGCAGCTTGCCGGCCACCAGCCGTCCCGTGCAGTGCCCCAGCACGTCCACCAGCGGATTGCTGATCGCGGAGATCATCCGCCGGGTCATCTCGTCCCGGTCCATCCGCAGCTTGGAGTGGACGGACGCGACGACGACGTCCAGCCGGTCCAGCAGCTCCGCGTTCTGGTCGAGGGCGCCGTCCGCGAGGATGTCGCATTCGATGCCGGTCAGCAGCCGGAAGGAGCCGGGGAGACGGGCGCCGACCTCGGCCACCACCTCCAGCTGGGCGCGCAGCCGCTCGGCGGTGAGCCCCCGGGCGACGGTCAGCCGCGGGGAGTGGTCGGTGAGCGCCGCCCACTCGTGGCCCAGCTCCATCGCGGTGCGGGCCATCGTCTCGATCGGGCTGCCGCCGTCGGACCAGTCCGAGTGCAGATGGCAGTCGCCGCGCAGCGCGGCCCGCATCCGCCGCCCCGCGTCGCCCTCCGGCCGGTTGACCGCGTCCGCGGCTCCCTCCGCCAGCCGGGTCAGGTAGGCGGGCCGGTGGCCCGCGAGCGCCTCCCGGACGACGGCGGCGGTCTTCGGGCCGAGCCCCTTGACCTCCTCCAGGCCACCCGGCCGTTCCGCGCGCCGCCGGAGTTCCTCCGGCGGCATCGCGGAGACCGCGGCGGAGGCCCCGCGGAAGGCACGGACCCGGTACGTCGGGGCGCCGTCCCGCTCCAGCAGGAAGGCGATCCGGTCCAGCGCCTCGACGGGGTCCATGCCTCCAGGATCAGGTCTTGTTGCGGAACCTCGCCACCGCCAGCGGCGCACTGATCACCGTGATGCCCACGGCCCACATCAGCGTCATCATCGCCGAGTGCGCGACCGCACCGCCGTTGATCAGGTTGCGGGAGGCGTCGGCGAGGTTGGACAGCGGGTTGTAGCGGGTGAAGGCCTCCAGCCAGCCCGGCATGGTCGTGGGCTTGGCGAAGATCGAGCTCCCGAACTGCAGCGGCAGGACGACGATCATGGCGAGTCCCTGGACGGACTGGGGGGTCCGGGCGACCAGACCCAGGAGGATGAAGACCCACATCAGCGAGGCCCCGAAGGTCAGCGACAGCACCACCGCGCCCACCAGCCCGAACACACCGTTGTCCACGTGCAGTCCGAGGATGAAGCCCATCACGAGGAGGATCACCGTGGCGACCAGCGCCCGGCCGATCTCCACCACGATCTTCGCGATCAGCACGGAGGAGCGGGCGATGGGCATCGTGCGGAAGCGGTCCATCACCCCGGTCTTGAAGTCCGAGTTGACGCCCGTGCCGACGGCCATGGCGATGTTCATGCCCATCATGGCCATCAGGCCGGGCACCATGTAGTTGACGTACTTCTCCTGGCTGCCCTCGAGCGCGCCGCCGAAGACGTACACGAACAGCAGCGTGAAGACGATCGGCATCAGCAGCGCGTCGAACATCGACTCCGGGTCCTGCCGGATCTGCAGGACGTTGCGCCGCACGAGGGCGCCGATGTGCCGGAGGTTGGCGCGCAGCCCGATCCGCGGATCGGCGGTGGCGGCCTTGGTGTTCCCCGCGGGGACGGTGACGGCGGTCATGCCGCGAGCTCCTCTCGGTCCCGGGTGCCGCTGCCGCGCGTGACGGCCAGGAACACCTCGTCCAGGCTGGGCAGATGGGTGTCGATGCCGGCGATGGCGAAGCCGTGCGCGCCGAGCGCGGCCACGACGTCCGTCAGCTGCTCGTCGCTGAGGATGGGCACGTTGAGCACCCCGCCCGCGTGGTCCGGCACGGCCTGCGTCCCCGTGCCGAGCGCCGTCGCCATCGCGTCCAGCTCCCCGGGGTCCACCGGCCTCACCTGCAGGGTCCGGCCGCCGACCTTCGCCTTCAGTTCCTCGACCCGGCCGCCGGCGATCACCCGGCCGCGGTCGATGACCGTCAGCTCGTGCGCGAGCTTCTCGGCCTCCTCCATGTACTGCGTGGTCAGCAGCACGGTCGAGCCGTCCGCGACCATGTTCTGCACCTCGTCCCACACCTCGTTGCGGGTGCGGGGGTCCAGGCCGGTGGTCGGCTCGTCCAGGTACAGCACCGCCGGGCGGCCGATCATCGACGCCGCCAGGTCCAGGCGGCGGCGCATGCCGCCGGAGTACTCCTTGGCGGGCTTGCGGGCGGCGTCCGTCAGCGAGAACCGCTCCAGCAGCTCGTCCGCCCTGCTCCGCGCGTCCCGCCGGGACAGGTCCAGCAGCCTGCCGATCATGTAGAGGTTCTCGCGGCCCGACAGGGACTCGTCGACCGACGCGTACTGCCCGGTCAGCCCGATCACCCGGCGCAGCTGCCGGGGCTGCGCCACCACGTCGTAACCGGCCACCATCGCCGTGCCGGCGTCCGGCCGGATCAGCGTGGACAGGATCCGCACCAACGTCGTCTTCCCGGCGCCGTTCGGCCCCAGCACGCCGAGCACGGTCCCCTGCCGCACGTCCAGGTCCACCCCGTCGAGGGCCTTCGTCTCCCCGTAGCGCTTCACGAGCCCCCGCACCCTGACGGCGGCGTCCGCGCTCTTGGCATCTCGTTGTGTCATGCCGCCACGGTCGCGCGCCTCACCGACACGGCGCCGACATATCGCTGACAGCCTCACCGACACGGTGCCGACGCGCCCCCGGCCGCCGACGCGACGCCACCGGAGAACGCCCGAGGGGGGACGCGCACCTCGCGTCCCCCCTCGGGCATCGGCCCTTCAGTGCCTACGTGGTGACCGACACCAGCCGCTGCCCCTGGGACGTGACGACGTCGAACCGTGAGATGGAGTCCGGCTGCATCCCCGCCGACCCGTCCAGCGTGAGCGGGTTGGGCTGGTCGGAGGTGCCGTAGCCGGCCGTCGGGACGCTCCAGGTGCCGACCGTCTGCTGGGAGCCGTCCTTGCCGACGACGACCAGGCGGCAGGTCAGCGGGCCCTGGACCCCGGCGAGGGTGAGGCCGACCTCGCTGCCCCACTTCTTCTCGTTGACACCGACCGTCGCCTTGACGCCCGTGGAGTTGTCGGTGCCCTTGAACTGCTCCGCGTAGACCCTGGCCTGGGCGTCGTCGGAGCCGCCGCCGGAGGCGAGCACCGCGACGGTGGGGCCCGCCACGATCAGCGCCACCGAGGCGGCGAGCGCGAACATCCTGCGCCGGGCGCGGGTCTTGCGGTCGTCCGACACCTTGCCGAGCAGACGTCCGAGCACCTTGTCGCCACTGGGCGGGAGGGGCACTCCGGCGCCGGCGGGAGCGAGTTCGGCGAGTACCGGCACGAGGCCGCTCAGCTCGTCGAGCTGCTGTCCGCACTGGTGGCAGATGGCGAGATGTTCCTCGAAGCGCGCCATGTCGGCGTCGTCGAGCACGCCGAGGACGTACGCCCCGACGTCGACGTGCGGGTCGTGGGGGGTACCTGCCCCGGAGCCGTAACCGTAGACCGTCACGAGGTGGTCACACCCCTTTCCTCAAGAGCGATTTTCAGGGAGCGGAGGGCGTAGAAGACGCGTGAGCGCACGGTGCCGGGCGGTACCCCCAGCGCCGCCGCGGCCTCGTTGACCGTCCGGCCCTTGAAGTACGTTTCGATCAGCACCTGGCGGTGGGCCTCGGTGAGATCATCCAGTGCGTCGGAGATCGTCATCAGCCTCAGGGAGCGTTCGAGTTCGTCCTCGGCCGGGAGTTGGTCGAGGGCGGCCGGGGAGGCCTCCGGGGGCCGTGCCTGACGGCTGCGGTGGCCGTCGATCACGATCCGCCGGGCGACCGTCACCAACCAGGGCCGCAGGGAACGGGCGCCCGGGTCGAGCCGGGACGCGCTCTTCCACGCGCGCAGCAGGGTCTCCTGCACGACGTCCTCGGCCAGGTAGCGGTCACCGCCGACCAGCCGAAGAACGTATGCGAAGAGCGCACCCGCGTGTTCGCGGTAGAGCGCCCGCATGAGGTCCTCTTCGGGGACCCCACCTGAGCGATGGTCGGCCACGAGCGCATCCTGCCCTACTGATCGCTGGGGGTCGAGTCCTCTCAATGCCTGCTGTCCCATCAGTACCCGTCTGACCCGTTCTCGGAGGAGGCGCTCTTCGGCTGCGCGGGCGCCCCGGCCTTCTCGCCGTCCGGGGTGGCCGCGTACCAGGTGCGGTTCGCGCCCTGGCCCTTGGTGTCGCCCGGGTTCTTGTCGCCCGCGAAGTGGTAGAGCGGCATTCCGTTGAGCGTGAGCTGCATCGTGCCGTCGGGGCGCTTCACGCTGCCGACCAGGTTCTGGTCCACGCCCTGCACCTGGGTGTCCGAGACCGCGGCGGCCGGCAGCCACTGGGTCGCGCACTCGCCGGTGCAGTTCGAGGTCGGCGGGTTGGGCTTGTCCTGCTCGAAGCGGTACAGCACCCAGCCCTTCTCGTCGGTGACCAGCTTGCCGAGCTGGGCGTTGTCGACGGTCCGGAGGCCGGGCGCCGGTGCGGGCTGCGACGCCTGGATCGCGCCCACCGGGGGACTGGCATTGTCGACGCCCGCGTTGCAGGCGGTGGCGACGATCAGCGCGGCGGAGGCGAATGCCCCCGCCCCCACCGATCGGCGCAACTTCGGAACGTTCATGCCACGGCCCCCGGCACTTCTCGTCGGTGCTCCGCCCCTGGTGGGCGGTTGCCCACTCATACGGGGGTGAGGGCCGGTGTACTCAACGTCCTCAGAAAAAACTTCCGCCCCGGGGAGGGGGTGCCCGGGGCGGAAGCCGGCGGTGGGTCGCACCGCCTCAGGGGGAAGTCGCGCGTGGCGCCGCGACAGGTCGTCCGAGGGTCAGTGGAAGCTGTGCTCCGGAGCCGGGTAGGCACCGCCCACGACGTCCTCGGCGAAGGCCTTGGCCGCACCGCCGAGGGTCTCGCGCAGCGCCGCGTACTGCTTGACGAAGCGCGGCACCCGGCCGCCGGTCATCCCGGCGAAGTCCGTCCAGACCAGCACCTGGGCGTCGCACTCCACGCCCGCGCCGATGCCGACCGTCGGGATGTGCAGGATCCGGGTGACCTCCGCGGCCAGCTCGGCCGGGACCAGCTCCAGCACGACTGCGAAGGCGCCGGCGTTCTGCACGGCCTTGGCGTCGCGCAGCAGCTGCTGGGCGGCCTCCTCGCCGCGGCCCTGGACCGGGTAGCCACCGAAGGCGTTGACCGACTGCGGGGTGAGGCCGATGTGGGCCATCACGGGGATGCCGGCCTGGACGAGCAGGTCGATCTGCTGGGCGGAGCGCTCGCCGCCCTCCAGCTTCACGGCGCCCACCCCGGCCTCCTTGACCAGCCGGGTCGCGCTGCGCAGCGCCTGCGTCGGACCCTCCTGGTACGAGCCGAACGGCAGGTCGCCGATGACCATCGCGCGCTTGGTGCCGCGCACCACGGCCGCGGACAGCATCGTCATCTCGTCCAGCGTGACCGGGACGGTGCTCTCGTAGCCGAGGTGACAGTTGCCCATCGAGTCGCCGACCAGCAGCACGGGGATGCCGGCCTCGTCGAAGACCGAGGCGGTCATGGCGTCGTAGGCGGTGAGCATGGGCCACTTCTCGCCGCGCTCCTTGGCGGCGGCGATGTCCCGGACGGTGATCCGCCGTGTCCCCTTGCCGCCGTACAGCGCCTTGCTGCTGTCGGGAGCGGGCTGGGCGGGCGTCTGGGCAGCCGGAACGGCATGCGTCATTGCAACTGCTCCTTGTGTCATCTCGAGGCGCCCTGACGGCGTCCCCGGACCGATTCCATGCTGACACGCGCCGCCGTCCGCGCAAAGGGGGGCGTCCGTCACTGCCCCTTTTGCCGAGGTTTTACAATACGAGACGGTCCCGTATCGGAAATCGGGTCTACGTTGACGGCATGCCCGCCGACACAGCCCAGCCGCAGAGCCCCAGCGTCCCGGAGGCGGTCCACCGCCGCCGCTGGGGGATCCTGACCGTCCTGCTGTTCAGCCTCCTCGTGGTGGTCCTGGACAACTCGATCCTCAACGTCGCGATGAAGACCATCGCCGAGCCCGCCCCGACCGGCCTGGGTGCCACCCAGAGCCAGCTGGAGTGGGCGATCAACTCCTACACACTGGTCTTCGCCGGTCTGCTGTTCACCGCGGGCCTGCTCGGCGACCGCCTCGGCCGCAAGAAGGTGCTCCTGTTCGGCATGGCCGTCTTCGGCGTCGGATCGGTGCTCTCGGCCTTCGCCGGGTCCTCCGGCGAGCTGATCACCTTCCGCGCGGTCATGGGCTTCGGCGGCGCCTTCGTGATGCCCGCGACGCTCGCCATCATCATCAACGTCTTCGAGCGCGAGGAGCAGCCCAAGGCGATCGGCATCTGGACCGGTGCGGTGGGCCTGGCGATAGCCATCGGCCCGGTCACCGGCGGACTGCTCCTCGACCACTTCTGGTGGGGCTCGGTCTTCCTGGTGAACGTGCCGATCATCGCCGTCGCCCTGGTCGCGATGGTGCTCATCGTCCCCGACTCCCGCGACCCACGGCCGGGCCGCCTCGACCCCGTCGGCGTGCTGCTGTCCATCGTCGGCCTGGTGCTGCTGGTGTACGGCATCATCAAGGGCGGCCAGCTCGCCGACTTCACCGCCCCCACGCCCCTGGCGGCCATCATCGGCGGCCTCGTGGTCCTCGGCGCCTTCGTCTGGCACGAGGCCCGCAGCAGCCACCCCGCCTTCGACGTCTCCTACTTCCGCAACCCGACCTTCTCGGCCTCGGTCTCCGCGATCGGCCTGGTCTTCTTCGCGCTCATGGGCGTGACCTTCTTCATGGTCTTCTACACCCAGAGCGTGCGCGGCTACAGCGCCCTGGACTCCGGCCTGCTGCTGCTCCCGCTCGCCGTCGCCCAGCTCGTCTTCGCGCCCCGTGCCCGGCTGGTCGTCGACCGGATCGGCGCCCGCCTCACCTGCGCCGCCGGGCTCGCGCTGATAGCGCTCAGCTTCCTCGGCTTCCAGCTGCTCGACGCCGACACCCCGATCTGGCAGCTGGAGGTGCTGTTCTTCCTCATGGGCACGGCCATGGCCCACGTGATGCCGCCCGCGACCGTCGCCATCATGTCCTCCCTGCCGCGCGAGAAGGCCGGCTCCGGCTCCGCCGTCAACAACACCTTCCGGCAGGTCGGCGGCGCGCTCGGCGTTGCGGTGCTGGGCTCGCTGATGTCGACGGTCTACCGTGACGGCATCGCGGACCACCTGACGGGCCTCCCCGCCGACGTGCAGCACCGGGCCGGCGAGTCCATCGAGGCCACGCGCGCCGTGGCCGAGAGCATGGGTCCCGCGGGCAAGGCGCTGCTCGCCCCGGCCACCGACGCCTTCCTCGACGCCATGCACGTCACCGCCTACGTCGCGAGCGGTGTCGCGCTGCTCGGCATGCTCGTCGTCGTGGTCTTCCTGCCCGGCAAGACCGCCGGGGGGCGTCCCGCTGGCGGAGAGGAACGCGAGGTCAGCCCGGTGGGGGCGGAGCGGTGACCGGCACCCGGGCGGTGACGGAACCCGGCGGCGACACGGTCCCCGGGCCCGCCGGGCGCCTCCCGCGCGGCCGTCCGCGCAGCGCCGCCGCCGACACCGCGATCATCGAGGCCGTCCTCAGCATGCTGGAGGAGGGCGCCACGATCGGGGAGCTGTCGATGGAGCGCATCGCCCGCGCCGCCGGCGTCGGCAAGGCCACCGTCTACCGGCGCTGGGCGGGCAAGAACGCGCTGATGCTCGACGTCATGAAGTCCGTCGACGAGCAGACCCCGCGGCTCGCCGGCCGCTCGGTCCGCGACGACCTGGTCACCTGCGTCGAATTCATACGGCGCAGGGCCCTGGTCAAGCGCTCCTCCGCCCTGCTGCGCAACGTCCTCGCCCAGGTGCAGAACGAGCCGGAACTGTGGGCCGCCTACCACGACACCGTCATCGCGGCCCGGCGCGCCCAGGTCCGCGAGGTCCTGGGCCGGGGCATCCGCAGCGGCGAACTCCGCGACGACATCGACCCGGAACTCCTCGGGGACCTCTTCATCGGCCCCATGCTGTCGCGTTCGATGCTGCGGCCGGACGCGGCACTGCCGGAGGGGCTGTCGGAGCTGATCGTCGACTCGGTGCTGCAGGGCGTCCGCGCCGGGCGCTGAACGCCTGGGGGAACAAGGGGGAATGTCCTGATTCTGTCACAGGGTGCCCTTTCGCCGGGCGGCGGGGGAACCTGTCGCCCGGCGAGTCCCGTCCTCCGGGCGTCGATCGCCTATGGTCGACTGAGCACCTGGCAAGACAGTGAGGACTCCCCCCATGGCTCAGGCGTACGACGCGGACGTGACCACCGACGGCGGTACCAGGCCGCAGGGTTCGGGTGCGAACGGACGTTTCGGACGCTTCCGGCGGTTCTGGTCCTTCGGCGACCGCATGTGGCGGCGGGGGATCGTCACGGCCGTACTGGCCCTCGCCATCGCCGTGGTGATGGCCTTTCACGGCGCGGTGCCCAACCGGATCGGCAACCTGGGCAGCCTGCTGGAGACCTTCCTGCCCTGGCTCGGGCTCGCGCTCCCGGTGCTGCTGGTGGTCGGCGTGCTGCGGCGCTCGGCGACCGCGCTGATCGCCGTCCTGCTGCCGATCGTGGTGTGGCTGCACTTCTTCGGCGGGCTCCTCACGGACAAGGACGCCGGTGGGGGCGACCTCACCGTGCTGACCCACAACGTCAACGCCGACAACCCCGACCCCGCCCGCACCGCGCAGGACCTCATCGGCTCCGGTGCCGACCTCGTCGCGCTGGAGGAGATCCCCGCCGGGAAGGTCTCCGTCTACAAGTCCGGGCTCAAGGCCCGCTACCCGTACAGCGCCGTGCTGGGCACCGTCGGGCTGTGGAGCAGGTACCCCCTCGGCCAGGTGCGGCCGGTGGACATCCGGCTCGGCTGGACCCGCGCCCTGCGCGCCACCGCCACCACGCCGCACGGGAAGGTCGCGGTCTACGTCGCGCACCTGCCCTCGGTGCGGGTCAAGTTCAACGCGGGCTTCACCGCCGGCGAGCGCGACCGCAGCGCCGACGCGCTCGGCGAGGCCGTCGCGGACGAGAAGCTGCCCGACGTCATCCTCATGGGCGACCTCAACGGCACGATGAACGACCGCGCGCTCGCCAACATCACCTCCCAGATGCGGTCCACGCAGGGCGCCGCGGGCGACGGCTTCGGCTTCAGCTGGCCGGCCGGCTTCCCGACCGCCCGCATCGACCAGATCCTCGTCAGGGGCCTGGAGCCGACCGCCTCCTGGGTGCTGCCCGCGACGGGCAGCGACCACCGCCCGGTGGCGGCGAAGGTAGCACTCCCGTAACGAGTTCTTCGCCCACGGGAAGAACGGGCCGGGCAGACTTTGTTCCGCAGTTAAACTAATAACTGCTCCCGACCCTGCCCCGGAAAGGCCTGTCATGCCTCTCGCCCTGCTCGCACTGGCGATCAGCGCATTCGGCATCGGTACGACGGAGTTCGTGATCATGGGCCTGCTGCCCGACGTCGCGGACGACCTGCAGACCTCCATCCCGACCGCCGGCTACCTCGTCTCCGGCTACGCCCTCGGGGTCGTCATCGGCGCCCCGCTCCTGGCCGCGGTCACCACGCGGATGCCGCGCAAGGCCCTCCTCCTGTCCCTCATGGCCCTGTTCACCGTCGGCAACACGCTCTCCGCCCTCGCCCCGGGCTTCGGCTGGCTGCTCGCCGGGCGCGTGCTGTCCGGACTCCCGCACGGCGCCTTCTTCGGCGTCGGCGCGGTCGTCGCCGCGGGCATGGTCGACCCCGCGCGCAAGGCCCGCGCCGTCTCCCTGATGATCGCCGGGCTCACCGTCGCGAACATCGTCGGCGTCCCCGCCGCGACCCTCCTCGGCCAGCACCTCGGCTGGCGCGCCACCTTCCTCGCCGTCGGCATCATCGGCCTCGCCGCCATCGCCGGCATCGCCCTTCTCGTGCCCCGCATCCCCCTCGCCCCGGGCGGCGGCCTGCGCCGGGAACTGTCGGCCTTCCGCAGCGGGCAGGTCTGGCTGGCGCTGGGCACCACGATCTTCGGTTTCGCCGCGGTCTTCGCGGTCTACAGCTACGTCACGCCGATGCTCACGCAGGTCGCCGGGTTCGGGGAGAGCAGCGTCACGCTGGTGCTCGCCCTCTTCGGCGTCGGCGCGACGATCGGCAACCTCCTCGGCGGCCGCCTCGCCGACCGCGCCCTGCGGCCCGCGCTGCTCGGCGGGCTCGGCGCGCTCGCGGTCGTCCTGCTGCTGTTCACGGTCGCCGCGCACGCCCGCTGGAGCGCGGCGCTCACGGTCGTCCTGCTCGGGATCGCGGCGTTCGCGACGGGGTCGCCCATGATGATGCTCGTCATGGAGAAGGCCCGGCACGCCCCCGCGCTGGCCTCCTCCGCGAACCAGGCCGCGTTCAACCTGGCCAACGCGGGCGGTGCCTGGCTCGGCGGGGTCGTCCTCGCGCACGGCCTCGGCTACACCGCCCCGGCGGTGGCGGGCGCGGTGCTGGCGGTCACGGGGCTCGCGATCGCGACGGTCGCGGGCCTGTGGGAGCGGCGCGCGGGCTCCGATGCGGGGTCCTCTTTGTCCCGGGTCGTCGTGTCCGGGCAGCCGCCCGCGGTGCGGGAGCGCGTGCGCTGACCTGGCCCGTGCCTCGTGTGCGGCGCCGTTGTGGTTGCGGTTGGGGTTTCTCCCCCGCCCTCCCTCCCCCAGCCTTCGGCCGGGGGAGGGAGGGCGGGCGGGGGACAGCCCGCCGCAGGCGCAAACAACCTGCACACAACCACCGGGCAGCCCGGCGCAGCCGCCCGCACACAACCACCGGGCCGCAACCACAACCCCCGGGCACTCGCTACGCGTGCTCGCGCCAGCGGTTCGTGATGGGGAGCCTCCGATCCTTCCCGAACCCCTTCGCGGAGATCTTCGTCCCCGGCGGATACTGCCTCCGCTTGTACTCCGCCGTGTCCACCATCCGCAGCACCTTCGCCACGAGCTCCCCGTCGAACCCGGCGGCGACGATCGCATCGCGCCCCTTGTCCTGGTCGACGTACATCGCCAGCACCCGGTCCAGGACGTCGTAGTCCGGCAGGGAGTCCGTGTCGACCTGGCCCGGTCGCAGCTCCGCGCTGGGCGGCTTGGAGATGGAGTTCTCGGGGATGGGCGGGGTCTGGCCCCGCTCCGCCGCGGCCTGGTTGCGCCACTGCGCGAGGCGGAAGACGGTCGTCTTGTAGACGTCCTTGATGGGCCCGTACGCGCCGACCGAGTCGCCGTACAGCGTGGAGTAGCCGACCGCGAGCTCGCTCTTGTTGCCCGGGGCGAGGACGATGTGCCCCTCCTGGTTGGAGATGGCCATGAGCATCGTGCCGCGCAGCCGGGACTGCAGGTTCTCCTCCGCCAGTCCGGTCAGCCCCAGGGAGCCCATGTAGGCGTCGAACATCGGGGCAATCGGCACGGTGCGGAAGTTGAGCCCGGTCCGCCGGGCCAGTTCGGCGGCGTCGTCCTTGGAGTGGTCGGAGGAGTACCGCGACGGCATGGAGACGCCGTAGACGTTGGCCGCCCCGACCGCGTCGCAGGCGATGGCCGCGACCAGGGCGGAGTCGATGCCGCCGGAGAGGCCGATCAGCACGGAGCGGAAGCCGTTCTTGGCGACGTACGCCCGCAGGCCGACGACCAGCGCGGTGTAGACCTCCTCGTCGTCGCCCAGCCGCGGGGCCTCGCCGCCGTGCACCTCGGGCTCGTACGCGGGGAGCGGCTCGGCGGAGAGGGTGATGTGCTCGATCTCCAGGCCGTCGTCGGCGATGCCGCCCGGCACCTTGGTGGCGTCCGCGGCGGGCAGGTCGAGGTCGACCAGGACGCAACCCTCCTCGAACTGCGGGGCGCGTGCGATCACCTCACCGTCCTCGGAGACGACGATCGAGTCGCCGTCGAAGACGAGCTCGTCCTGCCCGCCGATCATGGCGAGGTAGGCGAGGGTGCAGCCGGCCTCCTGGGCGCGCTTGCGCACCAGGTCCAGGCGGGTGTCGTCCTTGGCGACCTCGTAGGGGGAGGCGTTGACGGAGAGCAGCAGACCGGCGCCGGCGGTGCGGGTGGCGGGCACCCGGCCGCCGTCCTGCCACAGGTCCTCGCAGATGGCGAGGGCGACGTCGACCCCGTGCACCCGGATCACCGGGAGGGTGTCGCCGGGCACGAAGTAGCGGAACTCGTCGAAGACGCCGTAGTTCGGCAGGTGGTGCTTGGCGAACTTCAGCACGACCTTCCCGCCGTGCAGCACGGCGGCGGCGTTGCGCGGTGAGCCCGCGGGCTGGCCGTAGCGGGGCTGGGCCTTCTCGCTGCGGTCGAGGTAGCCGAGGACCACCGGCAGCTCTCCGGAGCCCTCGGCCGCCAGGCGCTCGGCGAGGGCCTCCAGGGCGACACGGCTGGCTTCGACGAAGGAGGAGCGCAGGGCGAGGTCCTCCACGGGGTACCCGGTCAGCGCCATCTCCGGGAAGGCCACGAGGTGGGCTCCCTGTTCGGCCGCGTGCCGGGTCCAGCGCACGACCGACTCCGCGTTCCCGGCGAGGTCGCCGACGGTGGAGTCGATCTGATTCAGGGCGAGGCGAAGTTGAGGCACGCCGCCCAGTGTAATCGTCAAACCGACGCGATGTCGTGGGCGACGCCTGTGGGGTCGCGCACTCGGCCCGGGAAGCCGTGGCGGACGGGCCTTTCCGGGGTCGGCCCCCTGTGTCAAGATCGCAAGGGTGCATCACAATGGTGGCGAGGGGTGTCCGGCGGTCCCGGCCGCCGCCGAAACAGACCGGTAACCCCGTGACGTGATACTGGTCTGGCCCTCGCTCGAGCCGGCACGGACAACAGGCCCCCATGACCTGTGAGGTTGGATAGCTATGGATAAGCAGCAGGAGTTCGTGCTCCGTACCCTCGAAGAACGCGACATCCGATTCGTGCGGCTGTGGTTCACCGACGTGCTGGGCTACCTCAAGTCGGTCGCCGTGGCGCCTGCCGAGCTGGAGCAGGCCTTCGACGAGGGCATCGGCTTCGACGGGTCGGCGATCGAGGGCTTCGCGCGGGTGTACGAGTCGGACATGATCGCCAAGCCCGATCCCGGCACCTTCCAGATCCTCCCGTGGCGCGCCGAGGCGCCCGGCACCGCCCGGATGTTCTGCGACATCCTCATGCCGGACGGCTCCCCGTCGTACGCCGACCCCCGCTTCGTCCTCAAGCGGTCCCTGGCCAAGGCCTCCGACCTCGGGTTCACCTTCTACACGCACCCCGAGATCGAGTTCTTCCTGCTGAAGAACCTGCCGCTGGACGGCAGCGTGCCGCTGCCCGCCGACAACTCCGGCTACTTCGACCACACCCCGCAGAACGTGGGCCAGGACTTCCGCCGCCAGGCCATCACGATGCTGGAGTCGATGGGCATCTCGGTGGAGTTCTCCCACCACGAGGGTGCCCCCGGCCAGCAGGAGATCGACCTGCGCTACGCGGACGCGCTGTCCACCGCCGACAACATCATGACCTTCCGCCTGGTCATGAAGCAGGTCGCGCTGGAGCAGGGCGTGAACGCCACGTTCATGCCCAAGCCCTTCAGCCAGCACCCCGGCTCCGGCATGCACACGCACCTGTCCCTCTTCGAGGGCGACCGCAACGCCTTCCACGAGTCCGGCGCCGAGTACCAGCTGTCGAAGGTCGGCCGCTCCTTCATCGCGGGCCTGCTGCGGCACGCCGACGAGATCTCCGCGGTGACCAACCAGTGGGTCAACTCGTACAAGCGCATCTGGGGCGGCGCCAACCGCACCGCGGGCGCCGGCGGCGAGGCCCCGTCGTACATCTGCTGGGGCCACAACAACCGGTCCGCGCTCATCCGCGTCCCGATGTACAAGCCCGGCAAGACCGGCTCCACCCGGGTCGAGGTCCGCTCCATCGACTCCGGTGCCAACCCGTACCTCACCTACGCCGTCCTGCTGGCCGCCGGCCTCAAGGGCATCGAGGAGGGCTACGAGCTCCCGCCCGGCGCCGACGACGACGTATGGGCCCTCTCCGACGGCGAGCGCCGCGCCCTCGGCATCCAGCCCCTCCCGCAGAACCTCGGCGAGGCCATCTCCCTCATGGAGCGCAGCGAACTGGTCGCCGAGACGCTCGGGGAGCACGTCTTCGACTTCTTCCTGCGCAACAAGAAGCAGGAGTGGGAGGAGTACCGCTCCGAGGTCACGGCCTTCGAGCTCCGCAAGAACCTCCCGAACCTGTAGCCGCAGGCCAGCGGGGTCTTCTCGGTACGACCTGATCCGGGCCGGCAGCGCGATGCTGCCGGCCCGGAGTCGTCTCTTTCGCTCTGGGCGGTCTGTGGGCCGTCTGGCGCCGGGTGCGCAGCTTCGTAGAGTCTGTCGACGGCCCGGCGTGTCCGTCCCTTGCTGCTCGGCATCAAGTGCGTGTAGACGCGAAGCGTGAACCCCGCCTCGGTGTGACCCAGGTAGCTGCTCAGGGCTTTGACGTTCTCGCCTGCGTCCAGGAGCACGGAGGCGTAGAAGTGCCGCAGCGCGTGCATGCCGTGCTCGCGCGCAGACTCGTACCGGCCGCCGTCCACAGGGTTGGGGATCAGCCCGGCAGCGGCGAGTGCAGGCTTGCAGGCTCGGGTGTTGAAGTCGGTACGGCGGACCGCCCCGCCACCTGGCAGCGAGAAGAACAGCGGTCTGGGCGTCCGCAGAACTGTCTCCCGCCCTCACGGAAGCTGCACTTGAGGACGCCCGACCTTGGCTCTCTGATTCCGACTGACTGCCGCCAGATCCGGCGGGAAGCTCAGCTCGATGCCCTCGCAGCTCAGCGTCCCCGGTGCACGCGTCACCGTAAACGGACGCTGTACAGCAGCGATGTACAGCAACCTCCGCGCCCACGACCAACCATCACCACCCCCAGGCGACTGGTCGGCGTTCCGGGATCGGGCGTGCCAATGCCGTGCCAGGTGAGGCGGTGCCGAACGGGGACCCGCGGCGAACAGCGGTGACGGGGTCGCTTTGCTGCAGGCAGCGTCCGCCCAGGTGAGGCAGGGTCCGCAGCCTTAGCGTTCCAAACTGGTTGTCCACCGCGACCATAGATGGATGAGGCAGACGACCCTGTCCGCACCCCGGGTCCCGTCCTTTACCGTGCGGGCGACCTCATCGGGCAACAGCCTATGCGGCCGACGTGCACTCCATCCCAGCCCGTGCCCCAGGCGTGCCCGATCGCACGGGAAACCGCGGGGAACCGCGGTGCCATCGAGCACGAAGAAGGGGCACCCCCGTGTCTCGGGGCACCCCTTCTGTCTAGCGCCTTCGTCGGCCTACTGCGGAGAGTGTGGGATTTGAACCCACGGTGACATCGATGCCACGACGGTTTTCAAGATCGATGCGCACCATTTTGTGATTGATGTCCACGGGCCATGGTTGCTGGACTGGCGTGACGTCGTCCAACTCTTGCCGGCGCGTGTCATGATCCGGTGCATGGGAACGCTTTTCGGTTATTACACCGCTGCCGACGATCAAGATGCGGGCCGAGCGGTCGTGCGTGTGGATGGCGAGCCTAGCGGTAGCGGGTACGACGGACTCGTGGTGAAGGGCATTGACCCGACTACCGATCTGCTGACTGTCGAGTTTGTCATCACAGGACGACCCGCAGGCGTGATCAAGTCCGACTCTCGGCACGGCCACGTGGTCGCAACGGTGGGGGGCGGTGAGGTTGTCAGCGTGTCGCTCACTGACGCCTTCCGTGACGCACTCGCAACCATCGATCAAGCGTTTCTAGGCGACGTTGCCTACGGCTGGTCCCGCTCGGCCCGCTTCACGACTCCCCCCGACACAGAACATCTTGTCGACTTCCTCCAGCAGTTGGCGGCCCTCGCGAAGCGAGCCGTCGCTCAGGGACACGGCTTGTACTGCTGGATACGTCAGTAGTCCGCGCGGCGCTCGCCGAGAACGGCATCCTGGACGGTGCACACCCGCACCTTGAGGCCGGGATAGGGGTGGAGGGGGAATCCGTAGCCCCGGTCGGGTCTTATTGTTCGGCGGGTTCTTTGACATCCAACGCTGACATCAACGACGGTAGATAACGGCAAGATTGGACGTTCGAGTGCGGGTGAACCGCGGTCAATCAAGGTCGTCGACAAGTGCCGATGCGGCGGCGCAGGCAGCCCGTTGGGGCCGGTCAGGGGGAATCCGATGCCTCTCGTGATTCCCAAGCTCAGGGCTCCGGCCACCGGATATGCGGTGGCCGTCTGACGCGTGGTTCTGTAGCTTGCCCCCATGACCGACAACCGAAGGGGCAATGCCGCGTAGGCGCCCGTCAGCCCTGCGGGGCGACCTCCCTATCCGCCGCTGGAGGCGGCGACGCTACCCGTTCATTGATCGCCTTTCAGGATCTTGCACAGCTGATCTACGTCGGCTAGAGCGGACCCGCTTTTGGCCCGAAGCTACAGAAGAAGCGTTCTGGCACTGGCAGGCTTATGCCGATGGGCCCCTCAGGCAACTTGTAGACCCCCTCTCAGGTCCCGACTGCGGCGTCCATGAGTGCGGGTGTTACGGCGCCGGCTTCCGTGAGCACCTCGAAACTGTGCTTCACGCGCTGCCCAGGAAGAGTGCGCGTGAGTTGCGTGCCCTCGTGCGGGCCCTCGACAGAAAGATTCTGGCAAGGGCCAAGGTCATCCCGGCTGACAGCCTGGACGTGCCATGGTGGGAAGGTCAGCTCTAGGACCATGGCGACCGGCTCGGTTTCCCTCTCATTCAGCCCCGTTCACGGCCGTTCAGTCGAGACTTCCAGCCATCTCCACATCGACAGCCAGCCGCCCATGAACGCAGGTGAACGCCTCCGTACACACCCCACGACCCCACCACCACAGTTGGAAAGCGTGTTGTCTCGGCGTCGCTCGAATCCTGACCCGCTGGAGGCGCTTGTGCTCAGGTCTCGACGCGTACCTGTTCCAGCGCCCACGGCAGTCGCTCGGCCAGTACAGCCCACTCAAAGACCGCCCCTGTCGGAGTGACCACACGCACGATGGCCGTCTGGGGACTCACTGACCAGACTTCCTTGCCGGTGGGCCGCCTTGGGTTCATCGCATTGAGTTCTGTGATCCGGACGATAATCCCGCCCATGGTGATAAGCCCAGGTGACAGCTGCGCGGTGCTGTGCATCCAACGGCTTGACGCCCGGTAGTGGGTGCCGGACAGGACGCGGAGGCCGCATTCGACCTTTCCGTCCTTGGCCAGCCGCTCGCCTCGCCTCTTGATGATGCGGTCTCCGGCCAGACCTCCTAGCAGCCCACCGAGTAGATCTCCCAGCATCGCTCCCCCTTCCAGGCGGTTGTATCGGGAACATGAGCTGTACGCAAGATCGGGGGGCGACAGCAGCGACGTACGGCAACCACGACGACCCTAGCCATCCTTGATGGGGCTTGAGTAACTATCCGATGTGCCTGGCAGTCCTCAGCGACCGTCGAGAGGGGCATCAGCGCTCGTACAGCTCTGTTGCACACCTGGCGCGTGAGATCATCCGTGGATGGCAGACGCACAGCTACCCCCGGGTTGGACGCTTCAGCGGATCCGCGACGTGTCCGGCGACCAAGAGGCAGTTGTCCTGGACCCACACCGGGCAGTGAAGTGGGTCGCCTCCGACGCCCACGATGTGCTGCACCCGGAGATCGTTCTCGGGTTCCACAGCCTGTGCATCGTGAAGCCTGTCGATGATGACGACTGGTACATGGGCAGCCTGTACGACGACGGCAGCATCGACTGTTGGACAGCCTACGGCGATCTCTATGAGGCGCTACGCGGCCTGTAGAGGGATGCGGGCTGAGTGTCCAACTGCGCGACAAACCGCCACGAACGGCCGCGGATCAGGTTGGGTGCCGGGAAACCCACTCCACCATCGACCGCTAACCGCAGGCCACAGAGCTGCGTGGCCAGGTGACCTGAAGCAGGAGTGGGAGGAGTACCGCTCCGAGGTTCACGGCCTTCGAGCTCCGCAAGAATCTCCCAAGGACGATGCGATCCGGCCCGGCGTCGTCCCACGGCCCGCTCGGTACAGTACGAGCGGCCCGCACCTGGGAGGGACTGTGAACGCCGAACAAAGTGACCGCATTTGGCGCATGGCCATCGACGCGGCGCGGCGTGGGCACCTCGACAGCCTCCGCACGAGTGTCGAGACCAAGCTCTTCGATCGCAATCGCCCCGATCATCGGGGTATGACGCTCCTGCACCACGCTGTTGCAGCCGAGATCGAACGGGCCTGGTCCGAGCGTAGGGGTCGGGCATACGTTGACTGCGTCGCTTACCTGCTCATCGCCGACGTGGACTTCACCGTTCGTGATGTGGAGGGCCGCACGGCCGAGGACATTGCTTCGATGAACGGCCACTGGCTGGCAGAGGGGCTGCTGCGCGCGTGGGCGCGGCTCCACGGCGCTGGACTGCCATCCGAGATCTCATAGAGGTAACCCGGGCCGTCACTGGCCCATCCGCAGGGACCCATCCGGGAAGCTCACCGCCGTCGCTCCGTACGGGGGTAGCGCGGTCGGGCCGCGCACGGCACGGTGCGCGGCCATCGCGCTGTGTACGTCGGGGCAGCCGCGTGAGGAGGACACTGATGCCATGGCCCTACCCAAAACGCATCATTGCTCTTCCTGCTCGGACGGTGGCGCGCAGGAAGAGGTCATCCACGAAGACCTCGTCGTCGGAGCACCGCTGTCCATGGAGGATCTCACCGAGGCGCAGCGCCTGGACCGGTTCGCCCGCAAGTACGCCCACGATGGTTGCCAGGTCAGAGAAGTCCGACGAGTCCCACACGACTGCCTGAGCGGCTACGCCTGGTCCGTCCGCTTCGTCGAGAGTTCCTGACCACAGCGCGTCGGCGGCGCCCGCCGGGCTACCGGCGGCCACTGATGACACAGGCGTGCCGCGAGCGCCGCAGCCGGGCAGGGGGCGAAACGCCTCGCCCCCTGCCCGACTTCCGTGCGGTCGTGTCTCAGCTCGCCCGGCCCTGACCCGTGGTCATGACCAGTCGGTCGGTCAGGAGATCAAGAACTTCTCCCAATCTCCGACGGAGGTCGAGCGTGCCCGGAACATGCCGTAGCCGGAGCCCGTGTAGGCCAGCTCGGTCGAGGAGTTGGGACGGCGGTTCGACACGGGCTTCGACCCCGCCCAGAGCCTCTCCGCGAGCGACGAGGAGATGACGCTGCCGGACGGATTGCTCCTGGTGGCGAGCGCGCAGGGCTCCCCGGTGGGGTGCGGGGCGCTCAAGCTTCACCCCGAGACGCGGATCGCGGAGGTGAAGCGGATGTGGGCATCCCCGGACGTTCGCGGCCTCGGCTTGGGCCGCCGCATCCTCGGGCGTCTCGCCGACGAGGCGGTCCTCCGCGGGATGCGGACGCTGCGACTGGAGACGAACCGCACGCTCGCGGAGGCCAGGCGCCTCTACGAGACTGCGGGATTCGTGGAGGTCGAGGCGTTCAGCACCGAGCCGTACGCGCACCACTGGTTCGAGCGGAACCTCGAACGCTGACACGACTGCTCCGCCCGGGCGTGACCACGGCCGTACCCGCACGCTGCCGGGGCGGTGGCCTACTCGACCGCCGAGCCCCCGTTTCCGTGCCGCGCGAAGTGGTCCGTCAGCGCGTCGAGGACGGCCTGGACCGCCGGGGAGGTCCAGCGGCCGCGCCGGCGGACGAGCTGGACGGGCACGTCGGGGAGGCCGGGCCCGGGGACGGCGGTCAGGGTGCCCTCGCGCAGGGCGGTGCGGACGGTGGCGCGGGGGAGGACGCCGAGCCCGAGGCCCGCGGCCACGCAGGTGCGGGCGGCCTCGCTGCTGCCGAACCGGGTCAGCCGCGGCCGGGCGTCGCGGACGCCGAGGAGTTCGCGCGCGACGCGGTCGCTGTAGGAGCAGCCCTCCTCGTGGAGGAAGAAGGTCTCCCTGGCGAGTTCCGCCCAGGTGACGGGCCGGTCGAGCGCGGCCAGCGGGTGGCCGGGGGCGGCGATGAGGACCAGCGGTTCGGCGGCGAGCGGGCGTGCGGTCATGTCGGCAAGGGCGACCTGGTCCTCCAGCAGCAGGGCGACGTCGAGCCGCCCGGCCCGCAGTCCCTCCACGGCCGCGTCGCTGCCCGCCGGGTGGAGGTGGACGTCGATGCCGGGGTGGGTGCGCCGCAGGGCGGCGACGATCCGGGGCACGTGCGTCGAGCAGAGCGTGTCCCCGGCGCCGAGGACGACGGTCCCGCCCGACCGGGCGTCCCCGGCCGCCGTGCCGCGCAGGCGCGTCTCCGCTTCGAGGACGCCCTCGGCCTCCGTCATCAGGCGCCGTCCGGCCCCGGTGAGCTGTGCGCCGCGCGGCATGCGGTCGAAGAGCCGTACGCCCAGCTCCTTCTCCAGGGACTTGATCTGCGCCGTCACGGTGGACTGCGACAGGTGCAGTTCGGCGGCCGCGCCGGTGAAGTTCCCCGTCCTCGCCAGGGTGAGGAAGGTGGTGAGCAGTCGGGTGTCCACGGCTCGACCGTAACCGCTGCGATCGGTCCCATCAATCGTGGTGATGAAGAACCATCGTTTCTGTCAATGGAACCCGGTGTGACAGCGTGGACGGCATGACACCTGGGACCCGCACCGACGTGCTGCGCTACACCGCCTTCAGTTCCGACCCTGCGGGCGGCAATCCGGCCGGCGTCGTCCTCGACGCGTCGGACCTCGACGAGGAACGGATGCTCGCCCTCGCCGCCGAGGTCGGCTACTCCGAGACGGCGTTCGTCACGGCCGCGGACCCCGCCCGCCGGCGGTTCACCCTGCGCTACTTCAGCCCCCTCGCCGAGGTCGACTTCCGCGGCCACGCGACCGTCGCGACCGCCGTCGCGCTGGCGGAGCGCATCGGCCCCGGTGAGCTGGTCTTCGACACCCCGGCTGGGGAGATTCCCGTGCTGACGGCCGGTGACGAGGGGACGCTGCACGCCACGCTCACCAGCGTGCCGACCCGCTCACGCCCGGCCGAGGACGCCGAGCTGGACGCGGCGCTCGCCGCGCTGGGCTGGGAGCGGGGCGAGCTGGACCCCGCGCTGCCGCCGCACGTGGCCTTCGGAGGGGTCCACCACCTGGTGCTGGCCGCCGCGGAGCGGGCCCGGCTGGCGGACCTGGCGTACGACTTCGACGCCCTGGCCGGCGTGATGCGCCGCCACGGGTGGACCACGGTGCACCTGGTGTGGCGGGAGGCCGCGGACCGCTTCCACGCCCGCGACCCCTTCCCGGTGGGCGGGGTCGTCGAGGACCCGGCGACCGGCGCGGCCGCGGCGGCGTTCGGCGGTTACCTGCGCGAGCTGGACCTGGTGCCGGAGGCGGCCCGGGTGGTCGTGCGGCAGGGCGAGGACATGGGCCGCCCGAGCGAGCTGCTCGTGGGCGTCGACCCACGGGACCCGCGCGTCCGGGTGACCGGCCGGGCGGTGCGCCTGGGCCCGCCGGCGGTCACGGGGGCTGTCTGATCCACCCGATGGAGCGCTCGACGGCGCGCTGCCAGTTCTCGTACTCGGCGTCGCGGTGCCCCGGGTCCATGTCGGGCAGCCACTGCCCGGCGCGGTGCCAGTTGTTCCGCAGCACCTTCAGGTCCGGCCAGTAGCCCGAGGCGAGACCGGCGGCGTAGGCGGCGCCCAGGGACACGGTCTCGGCGACCATGGGGCGGACCACGGGGACGTCGAGGACGTCGGCGATGAACTGCATCAGCAGGTTGTCCGCGGTCATGCCGCCGTCGACCTTGAGCTCCTTCAGCCCGAGTGAGGAGTCGGCGTTCATGGCGTCGACGACCTCGCGGGTCTGCCAGCCGGTGGCCTCCAGGACGGCCCGGGCGAGGTGCCCCTTGGTGATGTACGAGGTGAGGCCGACGATGACGCCTCGGGCGTCGCTGCGCCAGTGCGGGGCGAAGAGACCGGAGAAGGCGGGCACGATGTAGCAGCCGCCGTTGTCCGCGACGGTGAGGGCGAGGGTCTCGATCTCCGGGGCGCTGCTGATCAGCCCGAGGCGGTCGCGGAACCACTGCACCAGCGAGCCGGTGACGGCGATCGAGCCCTCCAGGGCGTAGACCGTCGGCTGGTCGTCGATCTTGTACGCGACGGTGGAGAGCAGCCCGTGCCGCGACCTGATCATCGTGGTCCCGGTGTTGAGCAGCAGGAAACTGCCGGTCCCGTAGGTGCACTTCGCCTCGCCGGGGGAGAAGCAGGTCTGGCCGAAGAGCGCGGCCTGCTGGTCGCCGAGGGCGGCGGTGATGCGGACCCCGGGCAGGACCGTCCGGGCCGCGCCGTAGTTCTCGGCGGAGGCGTGGATCTCCGGGAGCATCGCGCGGGGGACGCCGAAGAAGTCCAGCAGGTCCTGGTCCCAGGTCAGCGAGTGGATGTTCATCAGCATGGTGCGGCTGGCGTTGGTGGCGTCGGTGATGTGCAGACCACCGTCGACCCCGCCCGTCAGGTTCCAGATCAGCCAGGTCTCCATCGTCCCGAACAGCACCTCGCCGTCGCGGGCGCGCTGCTCCAGCCCGCGCACCTCGTCGAAGAGCCAGCGGATCCGCGGCGCGGAGAAGTAGGTGGAGGGCGGCAGGCAGCAGCGCTCCAGGAAGAAGTCGTCGCCGGGGTCCTTGCGCAGCCGCTCGACGAGCGGCGCGGTGCGGGTGTCCTGCCAGACGATCGCCCGGCCCAGCGGTACGCCCGTGCTCCGGTCCCACAGCACGGTCGTCTCCCGCTGGTTGGCGATGCCGATCGCGGCGACCTCCTCCGCCGCGATCTCGGCGGAGGACAACGCCTGCGGCACGATGCGCTCGAGGTTGCGCCAGATCTCCAGGGCGTCGTGCTCGACCCAGCCGGGCCTGGGGAAGTGCTGCTGGTGCTCGCGCTGGGCCACCGACACCAGGCGCCCCCGGTGGTCGAACAGGATGCATCGGGTGGAGGTGGTGCCCTGGTCGATGGACATCACATACCGTTCAACCATGATCGGGGCCTGCTTTCCGATGCTTTCCGACGCGTTCGCTGTGCTCGGGGTGTCCGGTGCCCGGGCGGGCCTCACCAGCGGGCGGCGCCCAGGTCTCTGGAGATCGCCCGCGCGGCCTCGCGGAGCAGCGTGACCAGGGACGCCAGCGGGCGGCCCTTGCTGTCGCAGATCCGCTCGACCGGGCCGGACAGGCCGATCGCGCCCACGACGAGGCCGCCCGACCCGCGGATCGGCGCCGAGACCCCGGCCTCGCCCATCGACATCTCCTGCACCTCCGGCGCCCAGCCCTGCTCGCGGACGTCGGCGAGGGCCCGGGTCAGGTCCTCCGGGACCACCAGGGTGTGCCGGGTGTACGCCTCCAGTTCCTCCTTCAGCAGCGGCTCCAGCGGTGCCGCCCCGTACGCCAGCAGGACCTTGCCGAGCGAGGAGGCGTGCAGCGGCAGCAGGGCTCCGACGTCGAGCGTCTGCAGGCTGTCGTCGGGCCGGAAGACGTGGTGGACGACGAGCACCTGGCCCTCCAGCGGGGTGCCGAGGCGTACCGCCTCGCCGCTGCGGGCGGCCAGCGCGTCGGCCCAGTTGATCGACCGGGACCGTAGTTCGTTGACGTCCAGGTAGCTGGTGCCCAGGTGCAGCAGGGCCGCTCCGAGCTGGTACTTCCCGGTCGCCGGGTCCTGCTCGACGAAGTCCACGTGCTGGAGGGTGCGCAGGATGCCGTGGGCGGTGCCCTTCGCCAGCCCGAGCGAGCCGGCCACTTCGCCCAGCCCGAGCCGGCGGGGACCGCCGGCCAGGAGCCTGAGGATCGCCGCCGCCCGTTCGATGGACTGGAGCGGGCCGGCCATACGTCGATGCTATCCCCGGCGACCACGATGGGCATCAGCGCGTTTCCGCAGGTCGTTCGGCCTCTGAGGGCAGCGTTCGATAATGACGACCCCGATTCATTGACCCGGGATGTCCTGTCTCGGAAGCTTTCGTGCAGGTCCGGGAGTCCACCCGGCAGGACTCCCCGGGAGGAGGACACCATGGCGGCACAGCCCGAGACGATGCCGCAGCGCGAGGACGTGCACGTCTGCGCGCTGTCGCACATCCCCGGCGCCCTGTCCGTCGTGCGCCGGAGGGTACGGGGCGTGCTGGCGGAGTGGGAGCTGCGCGCGGAGGTGGCCGAGGACGCGCTGCTGGTGATATCGGAGCTGACCACGAACGCGATCGTGCACGCCGACGGCCCCGCGTCCCTGCGCATCTGCTGGACCGAGGTCGAGGGGCGCAGCGCCCTGCACATCGAGGTGACCGACTCGGGCCCGTCGGCCCGACCATGCATGCCGGGGGGATCCACCGACCCGGACGAGCACGGCCGGGGCCTCGGCATCGTGGGCGCCCTCTCCACACGGCACGGCATCCGTGCCGACTGCGCCGGTTTCACCCGCTGGGCGGACCTGGTCACCGCCTGAGCCGCCGCCGGCGGGACCGGACCGCCGCCCGGGCCCGGGGCGGGCGGCGGGTCGTTCCGCGCGGCGCGCCGGGGGCGGGCTTACGGTGCCGCTCATGGCACTGAGCATTCGCAACCAGATCGACGGCAAGGTCGCCTCGGTGGTCCCGGGCGAGGTGATGGCCGTGGTCACGGTGCGCCTCGACGGCGGGGGACCGGACTTCACGGCGGCCGTGACCGCCGAGGCCGTGCGGGAGCTCGGCATCATCCCGGGCGGCGGGGTGACCGTGCTGATCAAGGCGACGGAGGTCTCCCTCGCCACGGCCCCGGTGCAGGGCATCAGCATCCGCAACCGGGTCCCCGGGACCGTCACCGCCGTGACGCCGGGCGAGGCCATGGCGACCGTCCGGATCGGCTTCGCGGGCGGCCGCGAGCTGACCGCCGTGATCACCCGGGAGGCCCTCGACGAGCTGGGCGTCGCCGAGGGCGCCGCGGTCGTCGCGCTGGTCAAGGCGACCGACGTGTCACTGGCGACCTGAGCGGACGAGGGGGCCCCGCGGCGAGCCCTAGCCGAGGTACGCGGGGGCCAGCGCCGCCGTCATCATGCGGCGGGCCGTGCCGGTGCCGTCGGCGGGCACCGTCCACAGGTCCGCGCCGAAGTCCCCGGCGAGGGCGTAGACGACCGTGTGGTCGTCCCGCCAGACGACCTGGTCGTCGACGCTCCGCCGCTCCGCGAGCGGGGTCTCGCGCAGGGTGGCCAGGTCCAGGACGTACAGCCGCCAGGGCGCGTCGGGGGACAGGCCCTCGACGCGCTTCTTGAACACCAGCCGGGTACCGTCGGGCGAGAGCGAGGGGCACTCGACGTTGCTGCGCAGCGTGCGGACGGAGCGGGCCGCGACGTCGCCGCGGACGAGGTAGGTGCGGCCGCCGGTGCCCAGGGTGGCGTAGAAGTGGGCGTCGTCGGAGAACGTCACGCCCCAGAAGTTGACGTCTGCGGCGTGGTACGGCCGGCCCTCCCTGGTGATCCGGAAGTCCTCGAGGTTCTCGACGAGGCTCCAGGTACGGGTGTCCAGGACGGAGGTACGGGTGGAGAAGTTCGTGCCCGCGTAGGAGTCGCCCCCGACGAACACCGTCCAGGCGACCATGCGCCCGCTGGGGGAGACCCGGGCCCGGGTGGGGATGCCCGCGAGGGGGAAGCGGCGCAGCTCGTACAGGCGGGCGTCGAGCACGACGGCGCGGTAGCCGTCCTGGACGGCGCCCTTGACGGACTGCAGGCAGATGCCGGTGCCCGCGGCCGCGTAGAAGCGCAGGCACTTCACGTCCGAGGCGGTGCGCGCGGCCCCGGGGCGGCCGGCCGGGACTGTGGCGAGCTCGTCCCGGTGCGGGCCCCACGCCATGTTGCGGAACACCATGCGGGGCGCGTCCGGCGCCAGCGTCACCGCCCCCGCCGTGACCGCGGGGCCGCCCGCCTGCGGGCGGCCCTTCTCCGCCGCCCGGTCGGCGGCGCGCAGCACGGACACGGCGGCGACGGCGGCCAGCGCCGCCACGGCGGCGAGCAGCACGAACAGACGGCTGCGGGTGTTCATGAGGGGCCTTTCCTCGGGGGTCACGTGCTCGGCGCCGGACGCAGGTACACGGCGCAGACCGCGCACGCCGTCAGCGCCAGCGCGGCGGCGGTGAGCGCCGTGCGGTCGCCCCAGGCGGTCCAGGCCGCGCCGAAGGCCAGGGAGGCGACGAAGCGGGCCATGGCCTGCCCGGTCTGGACGAGGGCGAGCCCGGCGCCGCGCAGCTCGTCGGGGACGGCGGTGGAGGCGGCGGCCATCAGCACACCGTCCGTGGCGGCGTAGAAGGCGCCGTGCAGCAGCAGGACGGCGTACGCGGGGCCGTGCGCGAGCATCAGCCCGTACGCGGCGAGCAGCGCGAGGTGTCCCGCCAGGAACATCCGCCAGCGCCCCACACGGTCGGCCAGCCTGCCCAGCGGCATCGCGAGCAGCAGGAAGGCCGCCGCGGTGCCCAGGGGGAGCAGCGCGAACCAGCGGTCGGGGACCCCGAGCCGGTGCTGGAGCAGCAGGTAGACGAAGGAGTCGCTCACCGTCGACAGGCCCAGCAGCGTCGCGCAGACCGTGAGCCGCCGCACGTCCCGGCGGCGCAGCAGCGCCACGGACGCCCGCAGCGAGGGCGCGGGCGCTTCGGCGGGGGCGGGGGCGGCCGTGGTGGCCGGGGCCCCGCCGCGGAGGCGGCCCGGCACGAAGAGCAGCAGCACCAGCACCCCCACGGCGGCCACGCAGAAGCTCACCGTGAAGACGGCGTCGTACCCCTCGGCGGCCTGCCGCAGGATGAGGAACGCCACCAGCGGTCCCAGCAGCGCCCCGGCGGTGTCCATGGCGCGGTGCACGCCGAAGGCCCGCCCGCGCGTCCCGGGCGTGGAGGTCAGCGAGATCAGCGCGTCCCGCGGTGCGGTGCGCAGTCCCTTGCCGGTGCGGTCGACCGCGAGGACGGCACCGATCAGGGGCAGGCTGTGGACGAGGAGCAGTGCGGGCTTGCACAGCGCCGACAGGCCGTAGCCGACGGCCGCGACGGCCTTGTGCCGGCCGCCGCCCCGGTCGGCGAGGTGGCCGCCGGCCAGCCGCACGAGGGCGCTGAAGCCGTTGTAGACGCCGTCGAGCAGGCCGAAGCCGAGCGGGGAGAGCCCGAGTCCGGCGACCAGGTAGAGGGGGAGCACGGCGGTGACCATCTCCGACGAGACGTCGGTGATGAGGCTGACGGTGCCCAGGACGAGGACGGTGGGGGCGACGGCGGTGGCCCGGGGTCCGGGACGCGAGGCGTCCCGGATCCCGGTGCCGGCTCCGCCGCGGCTGTCCGCGACGTACACCGGCCTCAGCTCGCCCAGATGCCGGTGATGTCCGAGGCGGAGGCGGCGTTGCCCGCGTGCGTGGTGAGACCCGCCAGGTCCTCCAGCGTGCGGAGCACGTTGTAGTGGTTGTACGTCGTGGCGGACGACGAACCGGCCTTGACCGGCTGGCCGTAGAACACGGTCGGGATGCGGTTGCCGCTCAGCCGGTTGTCCTCGTCGAAGGTGACGACGAGCAGGCTGTTGTGGGTCTTCGCCCAGGTCGCGTAGGCGCCCAGCTTGTTCTTCAGCCAGGTGTCACCGGTGGAGACCGAGCAGTCGTGCATGTCGCTGCACAGGTTCGGCGTGACGAAGGAGACCTTCGGCAGGGTGGTGAAGTCCGTCGGGAACTGGGCGAAGGTCTTCGCCGTCGACGTCGGGACGTTGCTGAACGCGAACCACGGGTTGTGCTTGCGGGCGTAGTCGCCGCTGCTGCAGGTGGTGGAACCCTGGCTGGGCAGCGTCTCGTTGTAGCTGGCCCAGCTCTTGCCGGCGGCGATCAGCTCGGAGGCGAGGTTGGGCTTGGAGCTGAAGCCGGGGGTGTAGCAGCCGTCGTCGGTGAGGCCCTGGTTGCCGCCCGAGAAGATCTGCAGGTAGTTGGGCTGGCTCGGGTGCGTGACGCCGTACGACTGCGTCAGGCTGGCGCCGCCGGCCTTGAGCGTGTTGTTGAGGTACGGCGCGCTGGAGCTGCCGATGACCTGGCTGTAGGCGTGGTTCTCGAGCATCACCACGACCACGTGGTCGGGGTTCGGCACGCTGCCGGCCGCGTGGGCGGTCTCGGCGCCGCCGAGTCCGGCCCACAGGCCGAGGGAGGCGGCGGCGACGCCGAGGGTGGAAGCGAGGGCGGTGACGGTGCGACGGGGACGGGGCAGGGACCAGCCGGACACGGCGGACCTCCGTGAAGGGGGGGACGGGGAGTGGCGCCGCGCCAGGTTAGGAGGCGGTCGCGGACGTCCGAAGCGCCGCGGAAGTGAAGGTCCGGGGAACGGTGCGTACGTTCTGGATCTTGAGGTCAAGCCCAGGTAAAAGGGCCCGGGGAACGCAACTCGCGTTCCCCGGGCCCTTGCTGTCAGGACGTCACTTGACGTACGTGATGCCGTCCGTGGTGATCGCGGGGCGGCCGGAGGTACCGACGACGACGACCCTCAGCGTGTGCTTGGCGCTGGTCGTCCAGGACTTGGACCAGATCGTCTGCCGGTAGGCGGTGGTGGAGGACTTCAGGTCCACCGTGGCCGCCTTGACCCCGTCGACGTAGACGTACGCCTGACCGGAGGTCGAGGCGCGAGAGACCACCCAGCCGACCGAGCGGCCGGTGAACGTCCAGGTCAGGCTGGCGTTCTTCGAGGACGAGGTGTAGGACTTCCCGCCGAGGTAGCTGGTGCTGCTCTTCGCCGACCAGGTCCCGGACTTCGTCGCCGAGGTCTCCTGCAGGATCGCCGCCGTGCGGCTCACCGAGGCGGTGGTGTAGTTCCCGGCCGCATCGGTGGCCTTCAGGCCGTAGGTGACCGCGGTGTTCACCTTGCCCGTGGTGCTCCACGACGTGGTGGTCGGACCGAAGGTGGCCGTGGTCGGGGCGGTCGCCGCGACGCTCTTGAGGGCGCCGTTGTCGGCGGCCTTCCAGCTCACCGAGACCGGCACGGAGGTGCTGGAGACGGTGGCGTTGCGGATCTTCACCGAGGGGGCGGTGGTGAACGTCGGCTTGGTCGTGTCGCCGACCACGCTGTACGAGCTCGCCGACGTCGCCGTCTTGTTGCTCATGTGCACCGCCCGCACGGTCACGGTGTGCTTGCCCGCGGCGACCGTGATCGGCGCGGAGGTGGCGGTGGCCTTGGCGGTGGCCGCGACCTTGCCGTCCACCAGCACCTCGAACCGCTTCAGGACGGCTGTCGGCGTGCTCTCCTTCCAGGCCACCGTCGCCGTGCCCTTGGTGTAGTACGAGGACCCGGAGAGCGTGGCGCCGCTGACGCCGTTCAGCGTCGGCGCGGCGACGGAGGAGGAGTAGGAGCGAATCGTGGGCACCTTGGCGTACAGATTGGTGCCGGGGCACTCGGTGGCGAACCCGTCGCGGTGACCCGAGATCGGGTAGAACGCCTTGCCGTTGACGGTCTGGCTCTTGGTGCCGGGGTTGGGGTTGATCCCGGCGAGGCCGAGCTTCCAGGTGGCGAGCGCGGTGACCGAACCCAGCATTTGCGAGGTCATCGGCGTGGCCGTGGAGACGTACTTGTCGGTCTGGAAGTAACCGATGACCGCGATGCCCGCCGTGCCCGTGTTGTAGCCCTCGGTCTGGGCGCCCACCACGGCACGGTCCACGCCGCCGTAGCGGCCCTCGTAGATCGTGCCGCACTTGTCGACGAGGAAGTTGTAGCCGATGTCCCGCCAGGTCTGGCTGACGTGGTACGCGTAGATCTGCCGGATGATGCTCGGCGAGTCGCTGCAGCTGTAGTCACCGCTGTGCTTCGTCGCGTTGTACGTAGCCGTGTGGTGCACGAAGACGACTGACACCTGCGGCGCGTACGAGGGCTCCGTCTGCTCGCGGATGCTCTCGTCGGCGCCCCAACCCGCGCGGGTGACGATGGGCGGCTTGGGCACCGTCGAGGTGGGAGGCGTGGACGCGGAGGCCGTCGGCGAGCTCGTCGTGGGCGGGCTGCTGGTCGCCGGGGCGCTGCCGGCCGGGGCGGAGCTTTCCGTGGCGCTCGGCTCGGTGGTCGGCGGCTCCGTCGTGGCCGGTGCGGTCGTCTCGGACGGCGTCGAGGTCGCCGTGGGGTCCGCAGTCGGCGACGCGGAGTCCTCGGCGTCGGCGGCGAAGGCGGCGGGCGCCATCGCCACGTCGACGCTGCTCTTCTTGTCGCTCTCGCCGACCAGGGCGAGCTTCAGGCCCTTCGGGATGCCGGCCGCGCCCTTGCCGGACCGGACGCGGACCTGCACGCCGTCGGACCACCCCACCCACAGCGGAGGGGTGCCACCGCGTCCCGCGGACTCGTCGCCGGCGTCCGGAGCGTCGTCGTTGTGCGTCTCGATCCCGAACCAGTCGGACCACGTACCGGTCTTCTGCGCCCGGACCCGCAGCTGCACCGTGCCGTCCAGCTCCGCCTTCGGATCGTCCCAGGTCACGCCGAGCGTGCCGAACGCACCCGTGCGTTGCTGCGGCAGCTCCCGCTCACCGCCGGTGCCCTTGAGCGCCAGCGCGTCCACCTTGGTGTGCACCGGCCCCTTCGCGTCGGCCGACGGGGCGGTCCCCTCCGGACCGCTGGCCACGGACGCGGCGGTGATGACACCGGCCCCTCCGAGTACGACCGCCCCGACCGCGAGCCACGCACGCCCGCGCAGACGTATTCGCCGCATGTTCTCTATCCCCGCCCCGTCCCACTCCTGGGTAGCCGTGGGTACCGTTGGTTGATTTCTTAAACCTCTGAAACAGCAAGCGCTTTATACCAGAAGGACCAGACCGCGCTCACACCGCCGGACGATCACCCCGAAACCGGCCATAACGCCAGGTAACAGAGCCGGGGCAGGGCGGATACTCTCTCTAGGGCGGATCAGCCCAGCCGGGAGCACCGGGAAAGGCAGGCGGCGTGCTGGAAGGGCGACGGGACACCAGGTTCGGGCGGCTGCTGCGGCACGGCTTCAGTGACGCCGTGGCCGCCGAGGCGCTGCTGGGCGGCGAGCAGCTCGCCCCGGTGCGCAGCGACCCGGTCCTGCTCGACGCGCTGGGCGCCACGGCCGACCCCGACCAGGCGCTCGCCTCCCTTGTACGGCTCCTCGAGGCCCTCGATCCCGGGGAGCGGCGCACCCTCCTCGACACGCTCACCACGGCCAAGCCGCTGCGCGACCGGCTGCTCGGGGTGCTGGGCGCCTCCGTGGCCCTGGCCGACCACCTCACCCGGCATCCGCGCGACTGGCACGCCCTGGTCACCTACGAGCACGCCGACCTGCACCCGGGGACCACGGAGTTCGAACGGGGGCTGGCCGGGGCCGACGACCCCGAGTCGCTGCGCGTCGCCTACCGGCGCTGCATGCTGGGCATCGCCGCCCGCGACGTGTGCGGCACCAGCGACCTGGTGCAGACCGCCGCGGAGCTCGCCGACCTCGCCACCGCGACGCTGCGTGCGGCCCTGGCCATGGCCGAGGAGGAGGCGCCGGGCGATGCCGCGCTGTGCCGGCTGGCGGTGATCGGCATGGGCAAGTGCGGCGGCCACGAGCTCAACTACATCTCCGACGTCGACGTCATCTTCGTGGCCGAGGCCCGCCCCGACGCCGAGGAGGCCAAGGCGCTGCAGGCCGCCACGCGGCTGGCCTCGCGCATGATGCGGATCTGCTCCGACACCACCGTCGAGGGCAGCATCTGGCAGGTCGACGCCAACCTGCGCCCCGAGGGCCGGCGCGGCCCGCTGGTGCGCACCCTGTCCAGCCATCTGGCCTACTACAAGCGCTGGGCCAAGACGTGGGAGTTCCAGGCGCTGCTCAAGGCCCGGCCGGTGGCCGGCGACCCGGCGCTCGGGCAGGAGTACGTCGAGGCGCTGTCGCCCATGGTGTGGCAGGCCGCGGAACGCGAGCACTTCGTCCAGGACGTGCAGGAGATGCGGCGCCGGGTCGTGGAGAACATCCCCGTCGCGCACCTCGACCGGGAGCTGAAGCTGGGCCCCGGCGGCCTGCGGGACGTGGAGTTCGCGGTGCAGCTGCTCCAGCTCGTGCACGGCCGCACCGACCCGTCGCTGCGCAGCGGCACCACCTTGACCGCGCTGTCCCAGCTCGCCGCCGGCGGCTACGTGGGGCGGGCGGACGCGGCGGCGCTCGACACCTCGTACCGCTTCCTGCGGACGATGGAGCACCGCATCCAGCTCCACAAGCTGCGCCGCACCCACCTGGTGCCCGAGGACGTGGCCGACCTGCGGCGGCTCGGCCGCTCCCTGGGCTTCCGGGCGGACCCGGTGGCGGAGCTGCAGCGGGAGTGGCGGCGGCACGCGCGGGAGGTGCGCCGCCTCCACGAGAAGCTCTTCTACCGGCCGCTGCTCGACGCGGTCGCCCAGCTCGCCCCCGGCGAGGTGGGCCTGACCCCGGACGCGGCCAAGCAGCGTCTGGAGGCGCTCGGCTACGCCGACCCCACCGCGGCCCTGCGCCACCTGGAGGCGCTGGCCTCGGGGGTCAGCCGCAAGGCCGCCATCCAGCGGACCCTGCTGCCGGTGCTGCTCGGCTGGTTCGCCGACTCCGCGGACCCCGACGCGGGTCTGCTCAATTTCCGCAAGGTCAGCGACGCCCTGGGCCGCACCCCCTGGTACCTGCGGCTGCTGCGGGACGAGGGCGCCGCCGCCGTCAACCTCGCGCGCGTGCTGTCCTCCGGGCGGCTCGCCCCCGACCTGCTCATGCGGGCCCCCGAGGCGGTCGCCCTGCTCGCCGACGACGAGGGGCTCCAGCCCCGCACGCGTGGTGCGCTGGACCAGGAGGTGCTGGCCGCGGTCCACCGCGCGGACTCCGCCGAGCAGGCCGTCGCCGCGGTACGCGGAGTCCGCCGCCGCGAGCTGTTCCGCACCGCGGCCGCGGACCTCGTCGGGGTCCACCGCGACGACCCCGACGCCATCGGCACCGCCCTCACCGACCTCAACGCCGCCGCCGTCACCGGGGCCCTGCAGGCCGCGGTCAACGCCGTCGAGGTGGCCGAGGGGGAGCCCCTGCCGACCCGGTTCGCCGTCATCGGGATGGGCCGCTTCGGCGGCCACGAACTGGGCTACGGCTCCGACGCCGACGTCCTGTTCGTCCACGAGCCGTACGAGGGCACCGACGAGCACCGGGCCGCCAAGGCCGCGCTCAAGGTCGCCAACGAGCTGCGCAGGCTGCTGCAGATCCCCACCACCGACCCGCCGCTGCTCATCGACGCCGACCTGCGCCCCGAGGGCAAGAGCGGACCGCTGGTGCGCACGCTCGGCTCGTACGCCGCCTACTACCGGCGCTGGTCGCTGGTCTGGGAGAGCCACGCCCTGCTGCGCGCCGAACCGGTCGCGGGCGACGAGGACCTGGGAGCCCGCTTCATCGGCCTCGTCGACCCGCTGCGCTACCCGGCCGAGGGGCTGCCGGAGGAGGCGGTCCGCGAGATCCGCCGGCTCAAGGCCCGTATGGAGTCCGAGCGGCTGCCGCGCGGCGCCGACCCGACGACCCACGCCAAGCTGGGGCGGGGCGGGCTCAGCGACGTCGAGTGGACCGTGCAGCTGCTGCAGCTCCAGCACGGCGCGCAGTTCCCCGGCCTGCGGACCACCCGTACCCGGCCGGCGCTGGCCGCGGCCGCGGCGGCGGGACTGGTCCTCGCCGAGGACGCGGAAGTCCTGGACGCCGCCTGGATCCTGGCGAGCCGGATGCGCAACGCCGTCATGCTCGTCCGGGCCCGGGCCGGGGACACCTTCCCCGGTGACGGCAAGGAACTCGCCGCGGTGGGCCGGTACCTCGGCTACGAGCCGGGGCACGTGGGCGACATGGTCGAGGAGTACCGCCGGGCCACGCGCCGGGCCCGCGCGGTGGTCGAGCGCCTCTTCTACGCCACGTAGTCCGCGCCCGCCGCCCGCCTACGCCGTGGCGACGCGCACCTGGCGCGGCAACCGGTAGGCGAGGCCGCCGTAGACCGCCCAGGAGGCGGCGAAGCCGACGCCGAGGCAGAGGGTGCCGCCGGCGGCGTCGAGCCAGAAGTGGTTGGCGGTGGAGACGATGACGAGCAGCGTGACCACCGGGTAGAGCACGCCCAGCACCCGCACCCAGGCCCGCCGCGCGAGCATGGCGACGGTGATGCCGCACCACAGCGACCAGCCGATGTGCATCGACGGCATGGCCGCGTACTGGTTGGAGACGTGCGCCAGGTCGCCCGACGCCATCGACCCCCAGGTGTGGTGGATCTTCACGGTGTCGATGAAGCCGCCGCCCTCCATCAGCCGGGGCGGCGCCAGGGGGAAGAAGTAGTAGCCGAGCAGCGCGATGCCGGTCGTCACGAAGAGGACCAGCCGGGTCGGCGCGTAGCGCCCGGGGTGCCGGCGGAACAGCCAGACGAGCACGGCGAGGGTGACGATGAAGTGGAGCGTCGCGTAGTAATAGTTCATCGCGACGATGAGCCACGTTACCGAGTTCACGGCATGATTGACCGCGTGTTCGAAGGCGAGCCCGAGGGACCGTTCCAGGCCCCAGACGTGGCCCGCGTTCCGCATGGCGTCGTCCTGCTGCTCGGGCACGGCGTTGCGCACCAGTGAGTAGATCCAGTAGCTGACGGCGATCAGCAGGATCTCGAACCACAGCCGGGGCCGGCGTGGCGCCAGCAGTCTGTTGCCCGTCGTCGCTCCATCGGCGTCACGGGAATCGATGGAGCGCGGTGGTACGGCGTCACTGCGGTGGGCCATGGTCTTCGCGGTCGATTCCCCCATGGGGCGATAGTCTGCCATGCGGTCCGGTGCCGTCCGATCAACCCCCGGTGGGATTGCGTGCATCCCGCGTACGCCTCCCGGTCGACTGCTGTACGGGTACGGCTGCCCCGGCCTTGGGACCTGATGCCGTCGAACCGCGGACGACCAGTTCGGGCAGGAAAACGAACTCGCTGTGCGGTGCCGGGGTACCGCCGACCTCCTCCAGCAGCGCGCGCACCGCGGCCTGGCCCATGGCCGTGACCGGCTGCCGGATGGTCGTGAGCGGCGGATCGGTGAAGGCGATGAGCGGGGAGTCGTCGAAGCCGACGACGGAGACGTCCCCGGGGACGGACAGCCCCTGCTGCCGGGCGGCGCGGACGGCGCCGAGCGCCATCATGTCGGAGGCGCACACCACGGCCGTGCAGCCGGACTCGATCAGGCCGGAGGCGGCAGCTTGACCACCCTCGAGGGTGAACAGCGAGTGCTGGATGCGCCCGGCCGCCTCGTCGGCGGCTATGCCGAGCACCTCCTCCATGCTGCGCAGGAAGCCCTCTATCTTGCGCTGCACGGGGACGAACCGCTTGGGACCGACGGCGAGGCCGATCCGCTCGTGGCCGAGCGCCGCCAGATGGGTGACGGCCAGACGCATGGCACCGCGGTCGTCGGGCGAGACGAACGGCGCCTTGATCTTGCCGGAGAAGCCGTTGATCAGGACGAACGGTACGCCCTGGCCGTGCAGCCGGTCGTAGCGCTCCACGTCGGCGGTGGAGTCGGCGTGCAGTCCGGAGACGAAGATGATCCCGGCGACACCGCGCTCGACGAGCATCTCGACGAGTTCGTCCTCGGTCGAGCCGCCCGGGGTCTGGGTGGCCAGCACCGGGGTGTACCCCTGCCGGGTCAGGGCCTGCCCGATGACCTGGGCGAAGGCCGGGAAGATCGGGTTCTCCAGCTCCGGGGTGATGAGCCCGACGAGGCCCGCGCTGCGCTGCCGCAGCCGCACCGGCCGTTCGTACCCCAGCAGGTCGAGGGCGGCCAGCACGGATTGGCGGGTGGCGGCGGAGACCCCGGGCTTGCCGTTGAGGACACGGCTGACGGTCGCTTCGCTCACCCCCGCCTGGGCTGCGATGTCGGCAAGCCTTGCGGTCACAGGATTGGACTGTACCGGTCGCATCTCAGATCGCCCACCAGATGCACGAATCAGCCGGAAGACGGACGGATCCGCCGGTGAACGCCACGGGCTCGGAGGAGAGCACCGGCCGCCCCGGCACGGGGAGTTGGACCGGGGCCGAACGGGCGTTGACGGTGCACACCAGGCCGGGACGGGAGAAGGCCAGCACCCCCTCGGGAGCGTCCAGCCAGCGCATCGGCCCGTCGCCGAGGCCGGGCAGTTCACGGCGCAGCCGCAGGGCCGAGCGGTACAGCTCCAGGGTGGAGTCGGGGTCGCCGGTCTGCGCCTGGACGCTCAGTCCGCCCCAGCCCGCGGGCTGCGGCAGCCAGCTGCCGGCCGGCCCGAAGCCGTGGCTGGGGCCGTCGGCGGTCCACGGGATGGGCACCCGGCAGCCGTCGCGCAGCCCGTCCTGGCCGTTGTCCCGGAAGAAGGAGGGGTCCTGGCGGACCTCGTCCGGCAGGTCGGTGACCTCGGGCAGACCCAGTTCCTCGCCCTGGTAGACGTACACGGAACCGGGCAGCGCGAGCATCAGCAGGGCCGCGGCGCGGGCCCGGCGCAGCCCGGCCGCACCGCCTCCGTAGCGGGTGACGTGCCGGACCACGTCGTGGTTGGAGAGCACCCAGGTGGTGGGGGCGCCCACGGAGACGGTGGCGGCGAGGGACTCCTCGATCACCGCGCGCATCGCCCCGGCCTCCCAGGGGCACTGCAGGAAGTGGAAGTTGAAGGCCTGGTGCAGCTCGTCGGGACGGACGTACAGCGCCATGCGCCCGGCGTCGGGCGCCCAGGCCTCGGCGACGCCGATGCGCTCGGACGGCAGTTCCTGCGGCCCGGGGCCGGGGGAGTAGGAGTCGAGCAGCCGGCGCCAGGCGCGGTGGATCTCGTGCACCCCGTCCTGGTCGAAGAAGGGGAGCACCTGGGAGCCGATCATCTTGACCTGCTCCTTGTGGCCGATGTCGGGCAGCCCCGGCGCCTTGACCATGCCGTGGGCGACGTCGATGCGGAAGCCGTCCACGCCCAGGTCCAGCCAGAAGCGGAGGATGGCGTCGAACTCCTCGCGGACCTCGGGGTGCTCCCAGTTGAGGTCGGGCTGCTCGGGCGCGAAGAGGTGGAGGTACCAGTCGCCGTCCGCGACCCGGGTCCACGCGGGGCCGCCGAAGACCGACTCCCAGTCGTTGGGCGGCAGTTCGCCGTGCTCGCCCTTGCCGGGGCGGAAGTGGTAGCGCTCACGGGCCGGCCCCCCGCGCCGGTCCGTGAGCGCCGCCCGGAACCACGCGTGCCGGTCGGAGGTGTGGTTCGGGACGATGTCGACGATCACCCGCAGGCCCAGCTCGTGGGCGGTGCGGAGGAGCGCGTCGGCATCCGCGAGGGAGCCGAAGAGGGGGTCGACGGTGCGGTAGTCGGCGACGTCGTAGCCGCCGTCCGCCTGGGGCGAGGCGTAGAAGGGGGTCAGCCAGACCGCGTCGGCGCCCAGTTCCGCCAGGTACGGCAGCCGGGCCCGGATGCCGGGCAGGTCGCCCACGCCGTCACCGTCGCCGTCGGCGAAGGAACGTACGTACACCTGGTAGATGACGGCGCTGCGCCACCAGCCGGGTGTGCCCCCCTCGGGGGCGGCCGGGGTCTCGTCGGTCGCGTCGTGGATGACGGGGGCGAGCTCTTGGGTCATGTCGGTCCCTCGGGAGTCGGCGCCGTTCCCTGCCGATGATTCCGATCCACCGCGTGATCGGCAATGCCTTTCAAGAATTTGCGGAAGATCGCGTAACGGCTTCCAGGAGCGCGAGCGTCCCACGTCACGTCTCCCATCGGCAACTGTGAGGACACGCAGATGTAACGATCGGAAGATCTTGCAAGTCTTTGCAGCAAGGTCTTTCGTCGGGCTTTCATCCCTGTTACGTTCCTCGACAGCCCGGCGGCCGCAAAGGCGCAGTCGGCAGGGGGGACGCGGCGACGCGCCCCGCACCATCACGGGCTTTCATCCTGGAGGAGATCACATGCGGCGTGGCATAGCGGCCACCGCGCTGGTTGCGGCGCTCGGGCTTGCGGCGACGGCTTGCGGCGGCGACGACGGCGGCAGTGACAAGGCCGGCGGTCCGGTCACCATCACCTGGTGGGACACCTCGAACGCGACGAACGAGGCGCCGACCTACAAGGCCCTGATCGCGGACTTCGAGAAGGCGAACCCGAAGATCAAGGTCACCTACGTCAACGTGCCGTTCGACCAGGCCCAGAACAAGTTCCAGACGGCCGCCGGCAGCAAGGGCGCCCCGGACGTCGTCCGCGCCGAGGTCGGCTGGACCGCCTCCTGGGCCAAGTCCCAGTTCCTCGCGCCGCTGGACGGCACCCCGGCGCTGGCCGACCAGGGTGACATCAACCCGTCCCTGCTCAAGCAGGCGCAGTACGAGGGCAAGACCTACGGTGCCCCGATCGTCACCGACACCCTCGCGCTCATGTGGAACAAGGAGCTGCTGAAGAAGGCCGGCTTCGACAAGGCCCCCGCCACCTGGGACGAGCTGAAGGCGGTCGCCAAGGCCGTCAAGGCCAAGGACAAGGTCGACGGCTTCTGGCTCCGCGCCGACTCCTACTACGAGCTGCCCTTCCTCTTCGGCGAGGGCACCGACATGGTCGACGCCGCGGCGAAGAAGATCACGATCAACTCGCCCGAGGCCGTCAAGGCCGTCGACACGAGCAAGTCCGTGCTCGCCGCCCCGGGTGTCCACAAGCTCGACGTGACCGCCGACAGCTACGCCCACATGCAGGACGCGTTCGTCAACGGCAAGGTCGCCATGATCGTCCAGGGCCCCTGGGAGCTGACCAACATCTACAAGGGCGCGGCCTTCTCCGACAAGGCCAACCTGGGCATCTCCTCCGTCCCGGCCGGCTCCACCGGCAAGGCCGGCGCCCCCACCGGCGGCCACAACCTGGCCGTCTACGCCGGCTCGGACAAGGCCCACCAGGAAGCCGCCCAGAAGTTCGTCGGCTGGATGACCTCGGGTGAGACCCAGGCCAAGATCGCGCTGAAGAACGGCACCCTGCCGACCCGCACCTCCGCCTACACCGCCGAGGTCAAGGCCGCTCCCGGCGTCGCCGAGTTCCAGGACATCCTGGCCAACGTCGCCCGCCCGCGTCCGGAGCTGCCGGAGTACAGCTCCCTGTTCGCCGACTTCAACACCGGTCTGACGAACGTCCTGCAGGGCAAGACCGGCACCCAGCAGGGGCTGGACGCGACCGCCGACGCCTACAAGAAGCTCGTCAAGGACTTCCAGTAAGGCAGCCATGAGCCGTCCGGTCCGCCTCCCCCGAGCGGGGGGCGGACCGGGCGGCCCGCCCGCGTCCGCACGCATGCCCCCCGGCCGTGCGGGGCGGCCGTACCACCCTTAGCGAACCTCTCGAAAAGGTGCCGAAGATGACCGTCGCCGTCCAGGGCGGGACCCGGAAGACCAAGCGTGGCGAGGCGCCGCGCCCCGGTCCGCTCAGCCGCATCCGGCAGTCGTACAACCGCAACTGGTATGCCTGGGCCATGGTGGCGCCGGTGGTCGCCGTCATCGGCCTGCTGGTGCTCTACCCCCTGGTCCGCGGCATCTACCTGTCGCTGACCGACGCCAACAGCCAGAACGTCGGCCGGACGATCGGCGTCAACCACATCCCGGACTCCTTCTCCTGGGTGGGCTTGAAGAACTACACGGAGATCCTCTCCGGGGCGGACCACCAGTTCTGGCCGCACTTCACCTGGACCATCGTGTGGACGGCCGTCTGCGTCACCCTGCACTACGGCCTCGGCCTCGGCCTCGCCATGCTGCTGAACCGCAAGATCCGCGGCCGCACCTTCTACCGGCTGGTCCTGATCCTGCCCTGGGCCGTGCCCACCTTCGTCACCGTTTTCTCGTGGCGGCTGATCCTCGCCGACGACGGCGGCATCCTGAACACGGTCCTGCACTCGCTGCACCTGCCGACGCCCGCCTGGCTGAGCGACCCCTTCTGGCAGAAGACCGCGGCGATCATGGTCAACACCTGGGTCGGCGTCCCCTTCATGATGGTCTCGCTCCTCGGCGGCCTGCAGTCGATCCCCTCCGAGCTGTACGAAGCGGCCGAGATGGACGGCGCCACCCCCTGGCAGCGGTTCCGCTTCGTGACGCTCCCGGGCCTGCGCTCGGTGAGCAGCACGGTGATCCTGCTCGGCATCATCTGGACCTTCAACCAGTTCGTCGTCATCTTCCTGCTGTTCGGCGCGAGCGCGGGACAGGACGCCCAGATCCTGGTGACCTGGGCCTACCGGCTCGGCTTCGGACAGGACCCGCGTGACTACGCCGGGTCCGCCGCCTACGGCGTGATCATCCTGTCCATGCTCATCGTCTTCGCCTCCGTGTACCGGCGCTGGCTCGCCCGCTCCGAGAACGCGGCCGCCTGACGGCCGCCCCCGGCCAGGACATCGTCATGACGCAAGAGAGGGCAGCCACCCCCATGAGCACCACCGCAGACCTCCCCGCCACGGGGGCCGGCCAGGGCGCGACCGCCGCCCCCGCCCGCGCGGCCGTACGCCGGCGCACCGGCCGCGGCGAGCGCAGCCGGGGCGCGTCCGTGCTGATCCACGGCGTGCTGATCACCGCGAGCCTCATCGCGGCTTTCCCCGTGCTGTGGATCGCCTGGGTCTCCTTCGGCCCCGACAAGACCGACTTCCTGCACCCGGCCGACATCGCCGGCAAGTTCAGCTTCGAGAACTACACCAAGGTCCTCGGCGACACGAACTTCCTGCAGTGGTTCCTGAACTCCATGATCGTCGCCCTCGGCACCTGCGTGCTGGGCGTGTTCATCGCCGCCAGCTCCGGCTACGCGGTCTCCCGGATGCGCTTCCCCGGCCACCGGCAGCTGATGTGGATCTTCCTGGTGACCCAGATGTTCCCGGTCGCCATCCTCATGGTGCCGCTGTACAACATCCTGGCCGACCTGGGTCTGCTGGACACGTACTGGGCGCTCATCCTGGTCTACTGCACCACCGCCGTGCCCTACTGCGCGTGGCTGCTCAAGGGCTACTTCGACACCATCCCGCAGGAGATCGACGAAGCCGGCCGGGTCGACGGCCTCACCCCCTTCGGCACCTTCTACCGGCTGGTCCTGCCGCTGGCCCGTCCGGGCCTGGCGGTGGCGGCCTTCTACACCTTCCTCACGGCGTGGGGAGAGGTCGCCTACGCCTCGGTCTTCATGCTCGGCGACGACAAGTACACCCTCGCCGTCGGGCTGACCACCTTCATCAGCGAGCACGACAACCAGTGGGACCTGATGGCCGCCACGTCCGTGCTCATCGCCGTCCCCGCGTCGGCCTTCTTCTACGTCGTCCAGCGGCACCTGGTCACCGGCCTCACCGCCGGCGCGGCCAAGTCCTGACCGTCGTCCGACCCGGGGCACCCGGCCCACCGGCCGGGTGCCCCGGCCTCGCCCCCTCGCCGCACGAGCAACCACTTTTCCAAGGGATCACCATGACCCAGTACCTGGCGGACTCCACCCGTCACCCCCACTCCTGCGACCAGCCCGTGGCCACCACGGACTGGTGGAGAGACGCGGTCATCTACCAGGTCTACCCCCGCAGCTTCGCCGACGGGAACGGCGACGGCATGGGCGACATCCCCGGCGTCCGCGAGCGGCTCCCGTACCTGCGCGACCTCGGCGTCGACGCCGTCTGGCTGAGCCCCTTCTACGCCTCGCCGCAGGCCGACGCCGGTTACGACGTCGCCGACTACCGGGCCATCGACCCGATGTTCGGCACCCTCCACGACGCCGACGGCCTGATCCGCGACGCCCACCGGCTGGGTCTGCGGATCATCGTCGACCTGGTGCCCAACCACTCCTCCGACCAGCACGAGTGGTTCAAGCAGGCGCTGCGCGAGGGCCCCGGCTCCCCGCTGCGGGCGCGCTACCACTTCCGCCCCGGCAAGGGCGAGAACGGCGAACTGCCCCCCAACGACTGGGAGTCCATCTTCGGGGGGCCGGCCTGGACCCGTGCCGCCGACGGCGAGTGGTTCCTGCACCTGTTCGCGCCCGAGCAGCCCGACTTCAACTGGGAGCACCCGGCCGTCCAGGACGAGTTCCGCTCGATCCTGCGCTTCTGGCTCGACATGGGCGTCGACGGCTTCCGCATCGACGTCGCGCACGGCCTGGTCAAGGCCGACGGCCTGCCCGACATCGGCGCCCACGAGCAGCTCAAGCTCCTTGGCAACGATGTCCTGCCCTTCTTCGACCAGGACGGCGTCCACGAGGTCTACCGCTCGTGGCGGCGCATCCTCGACGAGTACGACGGCGAGCGCATCGCCGTCGCCGAGGCCTGGACCCCCACCGTCGAGCGCACCGCCAACTACGTCCGCGCCGACGAACTGCACCAGGCCTTCAACTTCCAGTACCTCGGCACGAAGTGGGACGCCGTCGAGCTGCGCGAGGTCATCGACCGCTCGCTCGACGCCATGCGCCCGGTCGCCGCGCCCACCACCTGGGTCCTGTCCAACCACGACGTGGTCCGCCACGCGACCCGGCTGTCCCCCGACGGGAAGGGCTACGACCTGCGCCGCGCCCGCGCCGCCTCCCTGCTGATGCTGGCCCTGCCCGGCTCCGCGTACGTCTACCAGGGCGAGGAACTGGGCCTGCCCGAGGTCACCGACCTGCCCGACGAGGCCCGTCAGGACCCGGCGTTCTTCCGCGCCGCCGGCCAGGACGGCTTCCGCGACGGCTGCCGGGTGCCGATCCCGTGGACCGCCGAGGGCCCCAGCCACGGCTTCGGCAGCGGTGGCAGCTGGCTGCCGCAGCCCGCGGAGTGGGCGGGGCTCAGCGTCGCCGTACAGACCGGCGACCCGGACTCCACCCTGGAGCTGTACCGCTCCGCCCTGCGGCTGCGCCGCGAGCGGGACGGCCTCGGCGCGGGCGAGTCGGTCCAGTGGCAGGACGCCCCGCAGGGCGTGCTGTCCTTCCGCCGGCCCGGCTTCGCGTGCACCGTCAACACCACCGGCACTCCGGTGACGCTGCCCGCGCCGGGCCAGGTGCTGCTGGCCAGTTCCCCCGTGGAGGTCACGGCGGACGGGGTCGTCCTCCCGGCCGACACGACCGTCTGGTGGGCCGTTTGACGTGCGGCGCGGTCGCATAGGGTCGGGGACTGTGAACACCACCGCTCGACTTGCCGACATCGCGGCCCAGGCGGGGGTCAGCGAGGCCACCGCCAGCCGCGTGCTGAACGGGAAGGCGGGGGTCGCCCCCGCCACCCGGCAGAAGGTGCTGGCCGCACTGGACGTGCTCGGCTACGAGCGTCCGGTGCGGCTGCGCCAGCGCAGCGCCGGCCAGATCGGGCTGATCACCCCCGAGCTCAACAACCCGATCTTCCCCGCCTTCGCCCAGGTCATCGAGCAGAACCTGACCGGCTACGGCTACACCGCGGTGCTGTGCACCCAGCACCCCGGCGGCTCCACCGAGGACGAACTGGTGGAGGCGCTCGTGGAGCGCGGGGTGCGCGGCATCGTCTTCCTGTCCGGGCTGCACGCGGACGTCACCGCCGACCCCGAGCGCTACGCCCGCCTGCTCGGCCAGGGCGTGCCCTACGTGCTGGTCAACGGCTTCAACCCGGCGATCGCCGGGCCGTACATCTCGCCGGACGAGCGCGCCTCGGCGCGCATCGCCGTCCAGCACCTGGTGGAGCTCGGCCACCAGCGGATCGGCCTGGCCGTCGGGCCCAACCGCTTCGTGCCGGTGCACCGCAAGGTCGAGGGCTTCGTCGAGTCGCTGGGCAGCCTGCTCGGGCTCGGCGAGGAGCAGGCCGCGGAGTACGTCCAGCACACCCTCTTCTCCGTGGAGGGCGGCCACGCGGCCGCCGGGGCGCTGCTGGACAAGGGCTGCACGGGCATCGTCTGCGGCAGCGACCTGATGGCGCTCGGCGCGGTGCGCGCGGTGCGGGAGCGGGGGCTGACCGTCCCCGGGGACGTGTCGGTCGTCGGCTACGACGACTCGCCGCTGATCGCCTTCACCGACCCGCCGCTGACCACGGTCCGCCAGCCGGTCGAGGCGATGGGCGCGGCCGCGGTGAACGCGCTGCTGGAGGAGATCGGCGGCAACCCGGTGCAGCGCGCGGAGTTCGTCTTCCAGACGGAGCTGGTCGTCCGCGGCTCCACGGGCCAGGTGCCCGGCGCCGGCCGGCGTTCCTGATCGTCCCTCATCGTCTCTGATCGTCCCCGGCCGTTCCTGATGCGCGGCGGGTGTTGAGGCGGGCCCTGGACCTGCCCCGGGCGGGGCGCAGCGGGGTGGCTTCGTCGGTCCTGGGCCCGCCTCCGTCTCGGGGGCGACCGGTCCAGCCGGCCGGGCGCGTGGGACCCGCCGTCAGGGGCGGACCCCCGGCCGGCCGAACCGGGCTGAAGAGGAACGTAACAGCCGCTCCGGCCAGGACGGAAGGCCCCTGCAGAAACTTTCTGCAAGATTCTGCAGGGACCTTTCGGAAGGGCGGGACCGCAGGTGGGAGGGGGTCAGGGTGCGATGCCCACGCCGTCCAGACGGCTCCACGCGCGCTCCTGGGCGGCGGACAGCGACGGCCAGTGCCGTGCCCCCGGGCGGGGGTACACGCGGGAGGCGTAGGGGCGCGGGACGTACCCCGGTTCGAAGGAGCACCCCGTGCCGTAGGTGGCGTCGAACGCCGGGCAGGAGGCCGCCACCGAGGCCGGCGTGGGCTTGCGGCCGGTCCGCGCCCAGGTCGCCAGTGACCGCATCGCGGCGGCGTACTCCGCGTCGCTCAGCTCGCTGTGCTCGCTCTCCCGCGTGAAGTTCTGTACCAGCAGCCGCCCGCGGTGGGCGCCCTCCAGGGAGGCCCGGTAGGCCGCCTCGTGCTCGACGAAGGCGGTCGGGTCGTCGATGGCGTGGACGGTGAGCACGGGGATCGACACGGCGCCGGTGACGTCGCTGTCGTAGGACAGGTCCCGGCGGGCCGTGGGGTCGGCGGTGAAGCGCTCCACGCCCGCGTTGAGCGCCGCGTCGTCGTGAGAGCCGGTGTAGCGGACGGTGCCGTTGCCGAACGGGTTCCGGCCGCCGAGCCGGTTGTGCACGATGTCACGGAAGGTGAAGGTCGCGAACCGAAGGTGCGACTCCAGCGTCCGCTCCGGGATCCCGGTCACCGCCAGGATGTCGTCGAGGTTGCGCTGCTGCAGGGCGGTGCGCTCCTGCGGGGGCGAGGCGTAGCCGGTGCACTCCTGCAGGCGCGAGCGCAGTCCGGTGGTGGTCATCGTCGAGTCGGCGCGCAGCCCCATCCACAGCGGGTACGGGGGCTCGGTGGGCCTGGGGTGGTTGCGGCAGTAGTACTGGTAGACCACGCGCAGGTCCACCCGGTAGTCGTAGCCGCGTGAACCGCCGCCCAGGACGCCGCTGGTCAGCAGGGCGCCGTCGTAGGGCGCATGCCGGCCGGTGCCGTAGACCTCGGCGACCTTGGCCGCCACGTCGCCGCCCCAGGACTGGCCGTGGACGAAGGTCAGGCGCGGCGCGCCGAAGCGCTCCACGAACAGCCGCCGCACCGTCTCGGTGTCCTTCGCCGCCATCCGCGTGCCGTAGCCACCGCGGCGGTAGGACGAACCCGCCCAGGCATAGCCCTCCTTCACCATGACCGACCAGCGCACCAGGTCCCCGGTGCTGCGCTCGGGGTCGGAGGTGTCGCCGAGGTCGGGGCCGCCGTGGGCGTGGACGACCAGCGAGCCGTTCCAGTCGCGCGGGACCGCCATGGCGTAGAAGGCGCCGTTCGCGTCCTGGCCCCGGTAGCAGGTGGCCTCCGCCGCCAGCTCCGCCGGGCAGTCGGCGGGGGCGGGTCCGTCGGCCGCGGACGCCGGTACGGGCCCGGCCAGGGCGGTGGCGAGGAGGGCGGCGACGCCCGCGATCGTCACGGAGATGCGGTGTCGTGCGGATCCGGACCGGGGGCGGTGGGGGGAGTGCCCGGTGACCATCGTCTCGTCCTTCCGTCGTCGTCCGGCGCTTCGTTGCGCGGGCCCCGATGCTTGGGGACGGAGGCGGTGGGGGTCCAGAGCCGTGGCCTTTGCGTTCATAGTGTTCGGCGACCGGCCGCGGCGGACCGGGATGTGACGGGGCGTCATCCGCACTCCGTCGACGCGGAGGATGTCACGTTGGAAATCCTTGCGACATCTTGCTGTAAGCCGCGCGTAAGAGGTACGGTCCCGCTCACGGTCCGGCACTGCCGCCGGGCCACGGCTCATGGCGCGTGGGCTCCCAGAGGTACAACCGTCCGCACACGGATTCCGCAAGGAGAACACCCCGTGGCCCAGCACACCGGGCTGCCCGCGTCCGCGCGTTCACGCGCGCGCAAACGCGGAGCCGCAGCCGTCGCGGTGGCGGCCCTCGCCGCCGCCTTCGCCGTCCCCGCATCGGCCCCCGCCGCCTCGGCGGCCGCCCCGCCCCCGCCGCCCTCCGACGCGGCGCTGGCCGCGCAACCCGGGCGTCACGACCTCACACGGGAGCAGTTCTACTTCGTACTGCCGGACCGTTTCGCCAACGGCGACGCGTCCAACGACAGGGGCGGTCTGACCGGCACCCGGCTCAGCACCGGCTACGACCCCACCGACAAGGGCTTCTACCAGGGCGGCGACCTCAAGGGGCTCACCCAGCGGCTCGACTACATCAAGGGCCTCGGCACCACCGCGATATGGATGGCGCCGATCTTCAAGAACCGGCCCGTGCAGGGGACCGGTGAGAACGCGTCGGCCGGCTACCACGGCTACTGGATCACCGACTTCACCCAGGTCGACCCGCACTTCGGCAGCAACGCCGACCTCAAGGCGCTGATATCCAAGGCCCACGCCAAGGGCATGAAGGTCTTCTTCGACGTCATCACCAACCACACCGCCGACGTCGTCGACTACGACGAGAAGTCCTACGGCTACCTCTCCAAGGGCGCGTTCCCCTACCTGACGAAGGACGGCGTGCCGTTCGACGACGCCGACTACGCGAAGGGCGGCAAGGGCTTCCCCGCCGTCGACCGCGACTCCTTCCCCCGCACCCCCGTCGTCACCGCGAACAGCAAGGTCCCGGCCTGGCTGAACGACCCGACGATGTACCACAACCGGGGCGACTCCACCTTCGCCGGCGAGAGCTCCGACCAGGGCGACTTCTCCGGTCTGGACGACCTGTGGACCGAGCGTCCCGAGGTCGTGAGGGGCATGGAGGAGATCTACGAGAAGTGGGTCCGCGACTTCGCCGTCGACGGCTTCCGCATCGACACCGTCAAGCACGTCGACCTGCCGTTCTGGACCCAGTGGGCCACGGCGCTGGACGCCTACGCGGCCGAGCACGGCCGCAAGGACTTCTTCATGTTCGGCGAGGTCTACTCCGCCGACACCGCCGTCACCTCCCCGTACGTCACGCAGGGCCGCCTCGACTCGACGCTCGACTTCCCCTTCCAGGACGCCGCCCGTCAGTACGCCTCCCAGGGCGGCTCCGCGGCGAAGCTGGCCGGGGTCTTCGGTGACGACCACCGGTACACGACGGACAAGGCCAACGCGTACGAGCAGGTCACCTTCCTCGGCAACCACGACATGGGCCGCATCGGCACGTTCCTGAAGCAGGACAACCCGAAGGCCGACGACGCCGAACTCGTGCGGCGGGACCGGCTCGCCAACGAGCTGATGTTCCTTTCGCGCGGCAACCCGGTCGTCTACTACGGCGACGAGCAGGGCTTCACCGGCGCCGGCGGCGACAAGGACGCCCGCCAGACGATGTTCGCGTCCAAGGTCGCCGACTACCTCGACGACGACCAGCTGGGCACCGACCGCACCCACGCGAGCGACGCCTACGACACCGGCGCACCCCTCTACCAGGCGATCGCGAAGCTGGCCGCGCTCCGCAAGGCCCACCCGGCGCTCGCCGACGGCGTCCAGACCGAGCGCCACGTCGCCGACGGCGCCGGGATCTACGCCTTCTCCCGCACCGACGCGAAGACCCGCACCGAGTACGTCGTCGCCGTCAACAACGCGACCGAGGCGCGGACCGCCGACGTCCCCACGGGCTCCGCGAACACCGCCTTCACCGCCCTCTACGGCACCGGGGGCTCCGTCACCAGCGGCGCCGACCGGAAGATCGGCGTGACCGTCCCGGCGCTGTCCACCGTGGTCTACAAGGCGGGCAGGCCGCTCGGCGCCCCCGCCGACCGGCCGTCCCTCACCCTGAAGGCCCCCGCCGCGGGTGCCACCGGCACCGTCGAGCTCTCCGCCGACGTCGACGGCGGGCAGCTCAACCGCGTGGTCTTCGCCGCGCAGACCGGCAACGGCCCGTGGAAGGTCCTCGGCTCCGCGGACCACGCGCCGTACAAGGTCACCCAGACGGTCGGTGACGAGGTGACGCCCGGCACCGCGCTGCGGTACAAGGCCGTCGTGATCGATTCCGCCGGCCGGACCGCCGCCGCTACCGCCGAGACCACCAGCGGCACCCCGGTTCCGCCGCAGCCCCCGGTGGCGAGCAGCCGCGACTACGCGATCGTCCACTACAAGCGGGCCGACAACAATTACACCGACTGGCGCCTGTACGCCTGGGGCGACATCGCCGACGGCGAGGGCACCACCTGGCCCGCCGGGCACGACTTCATCGGCCGCGACGCCTATGGCGCCTTCGCCTATGTGAAGCTCAAGCCGGGCGCGTCCAGCGTCGGTTACCTCGTCATCGACAAGGACGGCAACAAGGACGTCGGCGCCGACCGGTTCATCGACGTCACCAAGAACGGCGAGATCTGGGTCGAGCAGGGCAAGGAGGCCGTCGCCACCCAGGCCCCGTCCGGCACCGAGCCGGGGCAGGACAGGACGAAGGCCGTCCTCCACTACCACCGGGCGGACGGGGACTACGCGGGCTGGGGCCTGCACACCTGGACCGGCGCCGCGAACCCGACCGACTGGACCGCCCCGTTGCAGCCGGTGCGGACCGACGCCTACGGCGCCGTCTTCGAGGTGCCGCTCGCCGCGGGCGCCACGTCGCTCAGCTACATCCTGCACAAGGGCGACACCAAGGACCTGCCCGCCGACCAGTCGCTCGACCTCGCCACCTACGGACACGAGGTGTGGCTCCTGAACGGAACCGAGAAGTACCTCCTGCCCTCCACGTCCGGCTCCTCCGCCGACCTCGACCTGTCCTCGGCCAAGGCCCAGTGGATCGACGCCGACACCGTCGCGTGGAAGACCGGCGACACCGCCGCCAGTCACCAGCTCGTCCACGCCCCGGACGGCGGCCTGGCGATCAAGGACGGCGCTCTGACCGGCGAGGGCCACTGGCTGCGCCTGCAGCGCGTCGCGGGCGGCCTGACCGACGCCCAGAAGGCCCGCTTCCCGCATCTGAAGGACTACGCGGCCTTCACCATCGACCCGCGCGACCGCGACCGGGTCCGCACCGCCCTCACCGGGCAGATCATCGCAACCCAGTACCTCGCCAACGGCGCCTTGCTGTCCGCCACCGGCGTCCAGATCCAGGGCGTCCTGGACGACCTGTACGCCGCGAAGGCGACCAAGGCCGCGCTCGGCCCGGTCTTCTCCCACGGCAGGCCCACCCTCTCCGTATGGGCCCCGACCGCCCAGTCCGTCGCCCTGGACCTGGACGGGCGCACCGTCCCGATGCGGCGCGACGGCTCCACCGGCGTGTGGAGCGTGACCGGTGAGCGGAGCTGGACCGGCAAGCCGTACCGCTACGCCGTGAAGGTCTGGGCGCCCAGCGTCCAGAAGGTCGTCACCAACACCGTGACCGACCCCTACTCGGTCGCCCTGACCGCCGACTCGAAGCAGAGCCTGGTCGTCGACCTCGACGACAAGGCGCTCGCTCCGGGCGGCTGGTCGCACCTGGCCAAGCCCAAGGCCGTGGGCCTGAACAACGCGCAGATCCAGGAACTGCACATCCGGGACTTCTCCGTCGCGGACGCCACCGTCCCCGCGAAGGACAAGGGCAAGTACACCGCCTTCACCGACACGGGCTCCGCGGGGATGACGCACCTGAAGGCGCTGGCGAAGTCCGGGGTCTCCTACGTCCACCTGCTGCCGGCCTTCGACTTCGCCACCGTCGCGGAGAAGAGCGCCGACCAGGCCACCGTCGACTGCGACCTGGGCGCCTACCCGGCCGACTCCGACAAGCAGCAGGAGTGCGTGGCCGCGGTCGCCGCGAAGGACGCCTACAACTGGGGCTACGACCCCTTCCACTACACCGTCCCCGAGGGCTCCTACGCCACCGACCCGGACGGCACGGAGCGCACCGTCGAGTTCCGGAAGATGGTGCAGGGGCTCAACCAGGCGGGCCTGCGGGTCGTCATGGACGTGGTCTACAACCACACCGCCGCGAGCGGCCAGGACGACAAGTCCGTCCTCGACCGGATCGTCCCCGGCTACTACCAGCGCCTGCTGGACGACGGCACCGTCGCCAACTCCACCTGCTGCTCGAACACCGCGACCGAGAACGCGATGATGGGCAAGCTGGTCGTCGACTCGATCGTCACCTGGGCCAAGGAGTACAAGGTCGACGGCTTCCGCTTCGACCTGATGGGCCACCACCCCAAGGCGAACATCCTCGCCGTCCGCAAGGCGCTGGACGCGCTGACCCCCGCGAAGGACGGCGTCGACGGCAAGAAGATCATCCTCTACGGCGAGGGCTGGAACTTCGGCGAGGTCGCCGACGACGCCCGCTTCGTGCAGGCCACCCAGAAGAACATGGCCGGCACCGGAGTCGCCACCTTCTCCGACCGGGCCCGCGACGCGGTCCGCGGCGGCGGCCCCTTCGACTCCGACCCCGGCGTCCAGGGCTTCGCCTCGGGTCTGTTCAACGAGCCCAACGGCTCCGCCGCCAACGGCAGCGAGGCCGAGCAGCGGGCCCGCCTGCTGCACTACCACGACCTCATCAAGGTCGGCCTCACCGGCAACCTGAAGTCCTTCTCCTTCACCGACAGCAGTGGCAAGGAGGTCAGCGGCGCCGAGGTCGACTACAACGGCTCACCCGCCGGATACGCGGACGCCCCCGGCGACGCCCTCGCCTACGCCGACGCCCACGACAACGAGGCCCTGTACGACGCGCTCGCCTTCAAGCTGCCCCAGGGCACCTCGCCCGCCGACCGGGCACGCATGCAGGTCGTCGCCGAGGCCGTCCCGGCCCTCTCCCAGGGGCCGGCGCTCTACCAGGCGGGCTCGGACCTGCTGCGCTCCAAGTCCCTGGACCGCAACTCGTACGACTCCGGCGACTGGTTCAACGCCATCCACTGGGACTGCTCCTCGGGCAACGGTTTCGGCCGCGGCCTGCCCCCCAAGGCCGACAACGAGTCCAAGTGGTCCTTCGCGAAGCCGCTGCTGACCGCGGACACGCTCCGGGTCGGCTGCGCGCAGACCACCGCGGCCTCGGCCGCGTACCAGGACCTGCTGCGGATCCGCTCCACCGAGCCGGCCTTCGGGCTGACCACGGCGGCGCAGGTCCAGGAGCAGCTGTCCTTCCCGCTCTCGGGCGAGCAGGAGACCCCCGGCGTCATCACCCTGCAGCTGGGCCGGCTGGTGGTGGTCTTCAACGCGACCCCGAAGGCCCAGGACCAGCGCGTCGGCGCCCTGTCGGGGAAGGGCTACGCCCTCCACCCGGTGCAGGCCGCGGGCTCCGACGCCGTGGTGAAGCGGGCCTCCTACGACGTCGCGTCCGGCACCTTCACCGTGCCGGGCCGCACCGTCGCGGTGTTCGTCCGGAAGTAGCGACACGTTCCGTGACCGCCCGGTCGGCGGCCCGCTCTCCGCGGGCGGCCGCACCGTCGCGGTGTTCGTCCGGAAGTAGCGACACGTTCCGTGACCGCCCGGTCGGCGGCCCGCTCTCCGCGGGTCCCGGCCGGGCGGTGCTGCGTACGGGCGAAGTGGGTGGCCATCGGCGCCTCGACGGGCAGAACGCCAACGGCTTCCTCCCGGGCGGCCCCGTGTCGGTCATCAACCTCGCCGTGGGGCAGAAGATCGACCGCTTCGGCGGCGAGGGCGGACGGTTCCTCGCGCCCGCGGGCCCGCCGTACTCCCAGCGCTCCATCGCGCCGTCCAACCCCAACACCTTCGACCCGGGCTACCCCTTCAACTGCCACCTGTACAAGGTGGTCAGGCCGTTCGCGGTCTCCGCGGGAGTCGTGGCGCCCTTCTACGGGCAGCCGGGCAACGGGCTCCAGTACGTGCTGCCGCTGAACGACAGCGTGCTCAACCACATCAACAACGGCGGACTCATCCGGGCGGGCCGGTCCGCCGCGTTCCGTGCGCCTACAGCTTCTTCTCCAGCAGGGTCACCGCGTACGGGCTGCCCTTGCCGCTTCGCTTGTGGGGCTGCTCGCCGACGACGGTGTAGCCCGCGCCCTCGTAGTACGCCCGCAGCTGCGGGTTGGCCGCCACGCAGTCCAGCCGCGCGTACGGGCGGCCGGACTCGGTGATGCGGCGCTCCGCCCGGTCGAGCATGGCCCGGCCGGTACCGCGCGGGGCGGTCGTCCGGTCCACCATGAGGCGGTGGACGTAGCCCGCGTCCGGCGGGCGCACCCCCCAGGCGTGCTCGTCGTCCCACCACAGCTCCCAGGCGCCGATCACCCGGCCCTCGCGTTCGGTGAGCCAGACCTCGCCCGCCGCCATGCGCGTGCGGAAGTGGCCCTCGTCCATCTCGCCGGGCTTCCACTGGTCGATGCCGTGCTCCTGCATCCAGCGGGCCGCGTCGTCCCGGAGGCGGACGAGGAGGGCGGCGTCGTCGGGCAGTGCGAGGCGGAAGGAGAGGTCGTTCATGCCTCCATTGTCAGGGAACCGTTTCCGGGCCATCGCTCGGCCGGTCCCGCGAGGGCGAGACCCACCAGGCCCATGCCGACGAGCCCGAGCATGCCCAGCACGTACAGCCAGGCGAAGGCCGAGCCCCAGTCCATGGCGTCGGGGTGGGTGAGGACCGCCAGGAGCGAGAAGGCGCCGACCGCGGCGTAGCCGGCCGCCGTGCCGCCGGCGAACAGCAGCAGGAGCAGCGGCCTGGTCATCGCCTCCATGGAGGCCGCCTTCGAGGCCGCCGGCGACTGGTCCGCCGGCATCCGGGACGCCCTCGGCGCGCTGCTCGGCATCCTCGCCGGGGCGCCCGCCTTCGCGACCATGGCCGTGGTCGAGATCGACGCCGTGGGGGAGGCCGGGCGCGAGGAGCGCGATGTGCTGCTCGCCCGGTTCCGGCGCTTCTTCACCGCCGCGGACGGCGCCGCCGGTGCCGTCGGGGCTCCGCCGGAGGTCGCCGCCACCGAGCTGTGATGGCCGTACCCGCCGCCGCGATCGGCGCCACGCTCATGGTCCTCACCGCGCAGGGCGCGCTCGGCGTGCAGTTCGCGATCTCCGGGATGCCCTTCACCGTCACCGCCACCGAACTCAAGGGCGAGGGCTTCGCGCAGTTCGGCGGCCTCGACTCGATGGCCGAGGGCAGCCCGAACACCGGCGACACCGGCGGCCAGGTCCTGGTCGTCGTCTCCGCGATCAAGAAGGCGACGCTCACCGACCTCTGCCAGAGCGTCGACCTCGGTGGCACCAACCTCGTCATCACAGCGGGCGGCGGCGCGGAGAAGGTCGCCGCCCGCGGGCTGACCACCGACTCCACCGAGCTGTCCGGCGACGCCGCCTTCGACGGCATCGAGATCGGCAACGACGCCAGCACCCTCGACAAGGCCGGCGTCCAGGGCCCGATCGGCGTCTTCAGCCAGCAGTCCGACACCGTGACCATCGACAACCTGCGGCAGACCAACTACGCCACGACGGCCGCGGTGTTCAAACTGCCCGGCCTGAAACTGAAGTTCAGCGGCGAGGGCTGCTGATGGCCGGCTTCCGCCGGTGGCGCGGCCGCCGCCCGTTCTGGGGAGGGGGCCTGCTGACCCTCGGCGGCGCCGAGATCCTGGTGACCGAGAAGGCCGCGCTGCCCGTCGTCCTGCACATCGGCGCGCAGGGACTGGCCGGCTACCTCCTGCCCGGGCTGATGGTGATCTGCGGGCTGCTGATCCTGCTCAACCCGGCCCAGCGGCTCTTCTACTCGGTCGTCGGTGTCCTGCTGGCCCTCGGCAGCTGGATCACCTCGAACCTCGGCGGCTTCTTCGTCGGCCTGCTGCTCGGCGTCGCCGGCAGCTGCCTCGCCTTCGGCTGGCACCCCGACGGGGGAGCACCGCGCCGCGCCCGCTCCCCGCGCGGCGCCCCGGCGGCCGCTCCTGGCGCGGAGCAGGCCACCGGGGCGGGGGAGGGCGGGCTCAGCGCAGCGTCGTGAGCGCCGCGCCCGAGTCGAGCACCGCCGACAGCTCGGCCCGGGCGCCCTGTTCGGCGCGCACCGCCATCGTCGGGCCCTTCGAGGCGCCGGTCACGCCGCCCGTGGCCTTGATCCGCGTCACGTCACGGCTGCCCGCCGCCAGCAGGTACCAGTGGCCGGCGGTGGACTTCCACAGCGCTCCGGCCAGCACCTGCGGCACCGCCCGGCCGCACGCCCCGCTGTCCCGGCCGCTCTGGCCCACCGGTGCGCCCGGGGTGCCCGGTTCGGAGACCGGGGGCAGGAACAGCGCCAGCGCCCGGCCGTCCGTGCCGCGCCAGGTGTCGGCGCGGGCGCAGACCCACGACGCCTGCCCGTTGCCCTCCGGCAGCCGCTGCGTCGCGTACCGCCAGATGTTGACCGACCGGGTGCCCAGGCCGCTCATGGAGGGAAGGTTGCAGGCCGTCCGGGCCACGTTCGCCAGCCCCGTGGGGCCGGTCGCCTCCAGCGGCGTGGCGTCCGCGGCGGGCTGGTACGTCAGGTGCGCCGGCACGAGGTCGCCGAGGTCGGTGAGGAGGAACGGCCGGTCCACGCCGAGGCCGCCGGCGGCCCGGAACTGCAGCGCGGGCCAGGTGTCCCCGCACACCCCGGGACGGCTGTCCGCGCCGGGCATCCGCACCGGCTCGGTCACCCCGTCCGCCGTGCGGTCCAGCTTCGCCGGGGCGCGCCCCGGGTCCCGCAGGTCGCGGGAGGCCGCCTCGGTGACCCAGGGGGCGGTCAGGAACCGGGTGTTGCCGTCCGTACGGCCCAGCACCACGGCCGCCGTGGTCACGCCCGCGCCGTCCACCCGGGCGAAGTCCAGGGCCGCCGAGCCCCCGCCGTCGCGCGGCTCGGCGTAGCGCACCAGGCGCAGGCCGTCGTACATCAGCACCACGGTGGCGCCGTCCACGTCCCCCGCGTACAGCAACTGCGGCTGCTGCGCGGGCAGTCCCTCGGCGGTGCCCTTGGTGGCCGACACGGCGACGTTGCCGGAGGGGTGCGCCCACACCGCCATCGCCCGGCCCAGCAGCGCCCGGTCGCCGGCGCGCCCGCCGCGGGCCGGCCAGGCCGTGAAGTCCACCCGGGAGGCGCGGGTCCACGCGGTGTCCTGCACCCGCACCAGTTTCGCCGGGTCCAGCAGATCCGCGGTCCCGTACGCGCCCCCCGGCGACCCGCCCGCCGCGTACGGGTCCTGCCCGCCGGCCAGTACCGCGACCAGGGTCGCGGTCACGGCGACCGCGCCCGCCGCGATGAGGCCCACGCGCACGTGCTGCCGCCTGCGCAGCAGATCCGTCGGCCGGGCCTGCACCGTGCACGGGTCGAACCCGGTGCCGCCCAGCAGCAGTCCCTCCGGCACCGCCTTGGCGGCCTTCAGGGCGCCCCGCGGGTCGGCCACGCCGGCGGCCACCAGCAGCCTGCGCACCTCGCGGCCGTCCGCGTGCCGGGGCCGCTCCAGCTCCAGCAGCGCGTAGGCCGCCCGCCCGGCCGCGCTCAGCCCGGACAGCGCCCGGTCCAGCTCCGCCTCGTCCGTCCCGGTCGCCTTGGTGTGCAGCCGCAGGCCCCAGACGTACGGCGCCGGACCGCCCACCACCGTCCTGCGCAGCCGGCCCCGCCAGCCCCGCTCGCGGCCGAACGCCAGTGCCGTGTCCAGCACTTCCTGCCGCACCAGGGCGTACGCCGGGTCCACGGTCCCCCGCGGCCCGGGCACGTCCACCACGGCGGGGTCCGGCTCGCACGGCGAGCGCGGCAGCACGCCCTGCGTCAGGGTGTGGGCGGTCAGCACCCTCCGGTGCCGGCCGAGCGACGGCGGCAACGTCAGGTAGGCCAGCCGGACCAGGTGCGGGTAGTTCTCGACGAGTGCGGCCTCCGCCTCCTCGACGTCCACGATGACGGCTGCGCCGTGCCGGGGACGGGTGGCGGTCGCGTGCTGGGCGTTCACGTTCCGTAGAACGAGTGAATCCTGGGATGGTCACCCCGCCACCGCGCGCCGCCCCGGTGCCGGAGCGCCCAACCGGCCTGCGAGCAGGCGTTGTCGGTGCCCCGCGCCATGATGGCCGCATGCACGAGACGGACTGGGCACGGCTGTTCCACGCCTACGGCGCCGCCACGGACACCCCGCGGCATCTGGCCGCCCTGCGCACCGGCCGGGAGGCGGACGTCCGGGCCGCCCTGGAGCACCTCAACGGGGCGATCGTGCACCAGGGCACACCCTGGCCCGCCACACCGCCGGCCGTCCGCCAGGTCGCGGAGCTGCTCGCCGGGGAGCGCCCGGCCGCACCCAGGCAGGCTCTGCTGGCCTTCCTGCGGTACGCGGCGCAGGCGGCGCCCGACCCGGCGGAGGCGCAGGAGTGGCGGGCGCGGGCGTTCCCCGCGGACGGGGCGGCGGCCGACGCCTGGCAGGAGGCCTGGGCGAACGCGGACGAGGAGGAGCAGCAGGCCCTCTGGGACGACGAGATGGCCGACCTGGCGGTCGTCCGTGCGGCCGTGGGGGTGTACGACGCCCTGCCCGCCGTCCACGCGGCAGCGGCCGTCCACCTGACCGACCCCGACCCGCAGGTGCGGACCGCCGCGGCCGCCTGCGTGGCGCGCACGGCCGCGCACCCGGCGCTCGCCGGCCGCAGGGACGAGGTCGTCCGGGTCCTCACCGCGGCCGCGGCCACGGCCGGGACGGACGAGCGCGCCGCCCTCGCCGTCCACCTGGGGGAGTTGGGCGAGGCGCCCCGGGCCCTGCTCGCCGACCCCGAACCGGCCGTGCGGGTCTGCGCCGCACTCGCCCCCGCCCTCGGCGGCGACGAGGACGCGCACACGGTGCTGCTGGACGCCCTGCGTGATCCGGCCGCGCTCGACGCGGCGTTCGGCCGCAAGCCCGCCACCTTCACCGGCCGGCCCCGCTTCACCGTCGCCGCCGCACTGTGCCGGCGCGTCACCGACCCCGAGCGGCTGCTGCCCGCGGCCCTCGCCGTCCTGCCGCTGCTCCCGTGGCGCCACCCCGACCCGGACATCGGCCCCTATCTGCCCCGGTTCTTCCCCGACGGCTGGCCGGCACCCCACAGCGCCACCGCGGCCCAGCGTGCCTACGCCGGGGCCCTGGCCGCGCACGACACCCTGTGGGATCCGCGCGGCGGCAACCGGGGTGCCCTCCTCGCCCGGCTCGGGCTGCCCGGCGACCGTGCCGCGTGGCGTGCCCTGAGCACGACGTCCGAATCCCGCCGGACCTCCTGACCGGACCGGGCGACGCTGGGGGCATGGATACCCATCGCATCGCGTACGAGGTCCGGGCCCTCGACCCGGCCGTCGCCGAGGAGTTGCGGGACGGCGACGACGCCGGTCTCGTCCCCCGCCCCGAGCCGGACCCGGAGGGCGGCGCCCCGCTCCGCTGCTGCCTGCGGCACAGCGCACCGGGGGAGCGGATCGCGCTGGCCGCCTACGCGCCGCTGCGCCGCTGGGCCGCCGCGACCGGGGCCGACCCCGGCCCGTACGACGAGACCGGCCCGGTCTTCGTGCACGCCGCCGCGGAGGACTGCCCCGGCCCGCCGGACGCCCCCGGCTACCCCGCGGCCCTGCACGCCGAGCGGCGGGTCTTCCGGTGCTACGACGCCCGGGGCCGCATCCTCGGCGGTCGGCTGGTCCGGCTGACCGCGGACGAGGTCTCCGCGGGCGCCGCCGACGCCGTCCTGGCGGCCCGGTTCGCCGATCCGCGGGTCGCCCTGGTGCACGTACGGGCCGTGGAGTACGGCTGCTTCCTCTTCGAGGCCGTCCGCGTGCCGTGACGGTGCGGTGGACGCGCCGAGGGCGCCCGGCGTGTGGACGGGCGCCCTCGGGGATGGTGCGGAGCGTCAGACGAGGTCGGCCTTCTCCAGCGCGGAGCAGCAGGTGTCGACGATGAGGCGGGTGACGACGTAGGGGTCGACGTTGGCGTTGGGCCGGCGGTCCTCGATGTAGCCCTTCTTGTCGACCTCGACCTGCCAGGGGATGCGGACCGAGGCGCCGCGGTCGGAGACGCCGTAGCTGTACTCGCTCCAGGGGGCGGTCTCGTGGGCGCCGGTCAGGCGGGCCTCGACGCCGGAGCCGTAATTCTTGATGTGCTCCATCGGCTTGTCGTCGCGGCCGAGGGCCTCGCAGGCCTCGATGATCGCGTCGTAGCCCTCGCGCATGGCCTTGGTGGAGAAGTTGGTGTGCGCGCCCGCGCCGTTCCAGTCGCCCGGGGCCGGCTTGGGGTGCAGGGTGGCCGAGACGCCGAACTCCTCGGCGGTGCGGTAGAGCAGCCAGCGCGCGACCCACAGCTGGTCGGCGACCTCCAGGGGGCTGAGCGGGCCGACCTGGAACTCCCACTGGCCGGGCATGACCTCGGCGTTGATGCCGGAGATGCCCAGGCCCGCGGCGAGGCAGTTGTCGAGGTGCTGCTCGACGATCTCGCGGCCGAAGATCTCGTCGGCGCCGACGCCGCAGTAGTAGCCGCCCTGCGGGGCCGGGAAGCCGGCCTCGGGGAAGCCCAGCGGGCGCGAGCCCTGGAAGAAGGTGTACTCCTGCTCGATGCCGAACAGCGACTCCTGGCCCGCGAACTGCTCGGCGACCGGGCGCAGCAGGGCACGGGTGTTGGAGGGGTGCGGGGTGTCGTCGATGTTGAAGACCTCGCACAGCACCAGCAGGTCGTCGCCGCCGCGGATCGGGTCCGGGTACGTGGCGACGGGCTTGAGCACGCGGTCCGAGCTGTGGCCCTCGGCCTGGTTGGTGCTGGAGCCGTCGAAGCCCCAGACACCGGGCTCCGCGCCGTCGGCGAGGATCTTGGTCTTCGAGCGCAGCTTCGCGGTCGGCTCGGTACCGTCGATCCAGATGTACTCGGCCTTGTAGCTCACGGGCGTCATCCTTGTTGGCGGGGGCCTTGCGGGTGGGTGGTGTTGCCGCTGCAGCCTCACAACCTGCGATTTCGCATCCATTGCCCGTGTGTTAACCCGGTGTGAACGCGCTGCCGTCCCGCCTGCCGGACACCCCGGCAGGGCCTGCGGAAGGCCCTCCACCGCCCTGGGGACGGGCCCCCGTGGACCGCCGTGACCAGGGACGTAGGGTGTGTGCCATGCCTCACATCACCGTGGACTACACCGGCAACCTCGCGGACGCCTTCGACCGGCGCGGCTTCGCGACCGCGTTGCACCCGCTGGTCGCCAAGACCATCGACACCAGGGTGGAGGCGTGCAAGACCCGCTTCCGCCGGTCCGACGAGTACGTCCTCGCCGACGGCGCCCCCGAGCACGCGCTGGTGCTCGTCCAGGCCGCCGTCCTGTCCGGGCGCACGCCCGAGGCCAAGACGCAGCTGAGCGAGGCCGTCCTGGAGCTGGTGCGGGAGCACCTCGCGCCGACGCCGGGGCTGAGCGTGCAGACCGCCGTCGACGTCGTCGACCTCGACCGCACCTGGTACCGCAGCCACACCGAGCCGGCGGGGGAGCGGTGACCATGCGCATCGGACTGCTCGGCACCGGCCCCTGGGCGGAGATCGCCCACGGCCCCGCCCTCGTCGCCCACCCCGAGGTCGAGTTCACCGGGATCTGGGGCCGCCGCCCCGAGGCGGCGGCCGCGCTCGCCGCGACCCTCGGCACCCGTGCCTACGCCGACGTGGACGAGCTCATCGGCGACGTGGACGCGGTCGCCATCGCCCTGCCCCCGGACGTGCAGGCCCCGCTGGCCGCGCGTGCCGCCGAGGCCGGCCGGCACCTGCTGCTCGACAAGCCGGTCGCGACGACCGTCGCCGACGCCCGCCGTGTCGCCGACGCCGCCGAGGCCGCCGGGGTCGCGTCGGTGGTCTTCTTCACCCTCCGCTTCGACGCCACGAGTTCCGCCTGGATCGACGAGCAGGCCGCCGTGGACGGCTGGTTCACCGCTCGTGCGGAGTGGTTCGGCTCGGTGTTCACCTCCGGCGACAGCCCCTTCGCCGCATCCCCCTGGCGGCGCGAGAAGGGCGCGTTGTGGGACGTCGGGCCGCACGCGCTGTCCGTGCTCCTCCCGGTCCTCGGGGACGTCACCGCGCTCACCGCCGTCCAGGGGCCCGGCGACACCGCGCACCTGGTGCTGCGGCACGACAGCGGCGCCTCCAGCACGGCGGCGCTCAGCCTCACGGCCCCGCCGGCGGCCGCCGGCATGACCGTCGAGCTGCGCGGCACCTCCGGGGTGGTCTCGCTCCCCGGCCGCGCCGACGGTCCCGTGCCCGCCTTCGGCAACGCCATCGACGCCCTGCTCACGGCCGTGCGCACCGGCGTCCCCCACCCCTGCGACGCCCGCTTCGCGGCGCGCGTGACGGAGTTGCTGGCCTCGGCCGACCCTGCGTGACGCGCCGTCAGGGGCAGGACCCTGGCGGGCGACTTGCGAAGTGCCTATCGTTTTGGGTATGGCAGCGGACTGGTGGTCCATCGAAGTCCTCAACGCCAGCACATCCGCCGCGGCATGGCGTGACGCGTATGCGCCGACGCTCGTGGAGTCGGCGGTCACCAACCGTGCACTGGCGTGGGAATGGCACTCGTACGGGTGGGGCGTCGTCTTCGAGTTGTGCTTCCGAGAAGAGGAGCACTGGCTCGCATGGCGCGCCCTGCCCGGCACTCGCGCGGCGCTCGACGCCGTCCCCGATCCGGTCTCCGGCGTCCTGGTCCACCGCGGTCGCGGCGGCACCAGCGGAGCCTTCGTCCCCCGCTCGCCGCACCGGTCGCCGGGCGCGGCCGCGGTGGGTCTCCCCGATCCGCCGCCGGAACCGTCCGGCGCGGCCGTCCTGTGCGAACGGGCGGCGCGCGCGTAACGCCCCTCAGCGCGCGCCCCGCCCCGCCCGCATCCGTCGTGGCCACGCGTGGCCCGTGGTCTCCAAGGCCGCGGCCCGCAGCAACTCGAGCACGGCGGCGGCGGGATGGTCGGTGAACGCGGGGAACCGCCACCGGTGGTACGCGCTCCAGTAGCTCACCGCGCGGCGCTCGGTGAGGGCGAGGAACTCAGGGTGCTCCGCGGCGAACCGCCCGTACACCCGGCGTGCCTCGCTCCCCGGCGCCAGGGCCCCGGTGAGCCGTGCGTGGAGGTCGGCGACGATCTCCGGCACGTACTCGCCGGTGAGCCGCACCACGAACGGCACCGCCCAGGGCTCGGCCACCCCGGCCACGTGCGCCGCGTGGCGTTGCCGTACGTACCCGTCGTGGTGCAGCGCGTACAGACAGTGCAGGACGAGGCGCTGCCGGGGGGTGAGGACGGCCGGCACGTCCGGGTCCGGTTCGCGGCGGTGGAGGCGCACCGGCAGCCGCACATCGCCGTGGACCTCCCAGTGGGGGTCGTAGGCCGGGGGCGGTGGGAGCAGGGCTGCGACGGCGCGCACGTCCGGCGCGAGCGGGGCTGGGAACGCCGCCTCCAGGGACGGCGGATCGGCGGGCGCGGCGGACACGGGCGGACCCTACCCGGACCGGACACCTGTGCGGCGGGAAGAATGCGCCTCGGTGCCGCCTTGTACGGATCATGAAGGCCATCGTGTACACGGAAGGCGGCGGCCCCGAAGTGCTGCGCCTGACCGAGCGGCCGCTGCCGCAGCCGGGTCCGGGCGAGGTACGGGTACGGGTCGAGGTGTCGGGGGTCAACCCGACGGACTGGAAGTCGCGGCGCGGCGGTCCACCCGCCACGGTCACGGAGCAGGTGCCGAACCAGGACGGCGCCGGGGTGGTCGACGCGGTCGGGGACGGCGTCGACCCCGGACGGACCGGTGAGCGGGTGTGGCTGTGGGAAGCCGCCTGGCAGCGGGCGGACGGCACCGCCCAGGAGTACGTGACGCTCCCGGAGGCACACGCCGTGCCGCTGCCCGCGACCGCGTCCTTCGACACCGGCGCGAGCCTCGGGATCCCGGCGATGACCGCGCACCGCGCGCTGACGGTGGCGGAAGGCGGCCCGGCCCGGCTCGCCCCGGGTGTCCTCGGCGGCCGGAACGTCCTGGTCGCGGGTGGTGCGGGCGCGGTCGGCCACGCGGCGATCCAGCTCGCGCGCTGGGCGGGGGCGTTCGTCGTGGCCACGGTCAGCAACCCCTACAAGGCGGAGCTCGCCCGTGCCGCGGGGGCGCACCACGTCGTGGACTACACGGCCCCCGACCCGGCCGCGGAGATCCGCCGCGCCGCCCCGGAGGGCGTGGACGTCGTCGTGGAGGTCGCCGTGGCGGTGAACAGCGGGCTCGACCTGGCGGTGCTGGCGCCGAACAGCGTCGTCGCCTACTACGCGGACAACGGGGGCGCCGAGTTCACGCTGCCCGTCAGGGAGACCTTCGCGCGCAATCTGCGCTGGCACGGCGTGCTCGTCTACACCATGCCGGACGTCGCGAAGCGCCAGGCGGTCGCGGCCGTCACCGAGGCCCTGCGGGACGGCGCCCTGCGGTCCGGCGAGGAGTCGGGGCTGCCGCTGCACCGCTTCCCGCTGGAGCGCACCGCCGACGCCCACGCGGCGGTGGAGGAGGGCGTCGTCGGCAAGGTCGTCGTGGACGTGTAGGCCGCGGGGGCGGCGGGCGGCCGCCCGGGCTGTCGGGTTTGTTCAAGACCGGCCGCGGCCCCTGCGCGCAGCATGGCCGCATGACCGAACTGCACGCGTACCTGATCGAAGCCGCGGGCGAGGCCGCCCGCGTCGCCCGCGGGGTGGGCGGCGACCCCGCCCGGCTCTCCGCGCCGACGCCCTGCGGGGAGTGGGACACCCGCACGCTGCTGAACCACTGGATCCTCTACACCTCGCACGGCCTGAAGCACCGCGCGCTGCGCAAGCCGCTGCCCGAGGAGCTCACGGCCCGCGACTTCACCGCCGGCTCCGACTGGGCCGGGGCGTACGCGGAGCAGCTGGACCGGGCCGTGGCGGCGTGGGCGGCGCCGGAGGCCTGGGAGGGGGAGGTCGACCTGGGCCATGGGTCGATGCCGGCCGCCGAGGTCGCCTCGATGATCGTCAAGGAGCTCGCCGTCCACGGCTGGGACGTGGCCCGTGCCACCGGCCAGGAGTACCGCTGCGGCGAGGCCCTCGGCGCGTTCGTGCTGGCGGTCGTGGACCGGTACGCCGAGGTCTACCGCCGGTACGAAGGGTTCGCCGCGCCCGTCACGCTGGCCGACCCCGCCGCGGCCACCGCCTTCGAGCGGGCCCTGGCCCTGTCAGGCCGTACGCCTACGCGGCGATGACCCCCGTGCCCAGCAGGCCGAAGAGGAGGACGCCGATCACGAGCCGGTAGATGATGAACGCGTTGAACGAGTGCTTGGCCACGAACTTCAGCAGCCAGGCGATCGACGCGTAGGCGACGACGAAGGAGACGGCCGTCCCGACGACGAGCGGCGCCGTGTCCACCCCGGCGCCGAGCGCGTCCTTCAGTTCGTACAGACCGGCACCGGTCAGCGCGGGGATGCCCAGGAAGAAGGAGAGTCGCGTCGCGGCGACCCGGTCCAGGTCGAGGATGAGCGCGGTGGACATCGTCGCGCCGGAGCGGGAGAAGCCGGGGAAGAGCAGGGCGAGGATCTGCGAGGAGCCGACGAGCATGGCGTCCTTGAACGTGGTGTCGTCCTCGCCGCGCTTGTGGCGGCCCATCTGGTCGGCCGCCCACATCACGCCGCTGCCGACGATCAGCGAGCCCGCGACCACCCACAGCGAGGCCAGCGGCCCCTCGATGAGGTGCTTGGCCGCCAGGCCGACGACGACGATCGGGATCGTCGCGAAGATCACCCACCAGCCGAACTTGTAGTCGTGGTGGTACCGCTCCTCGCGGTTGACGATGCCGGTGAACCACGCCTTGCAGATCCGGACGATGTCCTTGAAGAAGTAGACCAGCACGGCCGCGATGGCGCCGGACTGGATGACCGCGGAGAAGGCGACGACGGCCTTGTCGTCCACCGGGATGCCCATCAGGCCCTCGGTGATCTTCAGGTGGCCGGTGGACGAGATCGGGAGGAACTCGGTGACCCCCTCCACGACGCCGAGCACAGCTGCCTGACCGATACTGATGGCGCTCATGGGACCCATCTCTGCGGAGGACGTGGCATGCCCGGGCCTGCACCGGCCGGAGCCCTACGGAGTGTAAGAGAAGTCTCGCGCCCCCCGCGAACCAGGTCCGCCCCGACCGCACCCCCGACCGCACCCCCGACCGGACGCCCCGGCAGGCGGCCACCTCGCGAACAGGGCGGTCGCGCGGGAGCACGGTCCGGCGGTCTGTCGCGCATGTCATATCAGCGGCATCCGGTGAGAAATGGTGGCGAAGGTTATTTCTGTCAGGAAAATGTGCGGAAGCACGCAAGGCGATGCGACCCCGGCGCGGGGGCGATCGCCGGCGACGTGGCGGCCGGCGCGACACCCCCGCCATGCGAAGGAGGCAGCGGCGTCCGCGCCGCCGCACCCCAAGGCCCGCGCGGTGCAAGGACGGTGTGACGGAGGGCTCGAACAGGCCCGGTCGTGGGCAATACTGGCGGCCGCATGCCTGCGTAGGAGCCTTTCATGTCGATGATCAGCAATCTCCGCAAAGCCGTCCGCCTCACCCACGTACGCCAACGGCGTGTGGACCTCAGCCACCCGGCGCGTTCCCCGCTGGGCAGTTCGGTGGTGAACTGCGTGGTCTACATGGACGGACTGCGCCAGGACGACTGCGCCGCGTACGAGGCGATCGCCCGGGTCCGCAAGTCCGGCCGGGGCTTCGTGTGGATCGGGCTCCACGAGCCGTCGGAAGCGGAGTTCGCCGGTGTCGCGGAGCTGTTCGGGCTCCACCCGCTCTCCGTCGAGGACGCCGTGCACGCCCAGCAGCGGCCCAAGCTGGAGCAGTACGGGGACACCCTGTTCACCGTCCTCAAGACGGCCCGCTACGTCGAGCACGACCGGCTCACCGCCACCAGCGAGGTGGTGGAGACCGGCGACGTCATGGTCTTCACCGGATCCGACTTCGTCATCACGGTGCGCCACGGGGGCCACGGCTCGCTCGGCCCGCTCCGGGAGGGCCTGGAGACGGTCCCCGACCAGCTCGCCAAGGGGCCGGCCGCCGTCCTGCACGCGATAACCGACCACGTCGTCGACCAGTACCTCGCCGTCACCTCCGCGGTCCACGCGGACATCGAGCAGGTCGAGACCGACGTCTTCTCCGACCACCGCGGCCGCGGCACCGACGCCGGCCGGATCTACCAGCTCAAGCGCGAACTGCTGGAGCTCAAGCGGGCCGTGGCACCGCTCGGCCGCCCCCTCCAGCGGCTCGCAGAGGAGCCCCTGCCCGGCATCGAGGCCGACCTGCGGACCTACTTCCGCGACGCCGCCGACCACCTCGCCCGCGCCACCGAGCAGGTCACCTCCTTCGACGACCTGCTCAACTCGATCCTCCAGGCCAACATCGCGCAGGTGTCCATGGCCCAGAACGAGGACATGCGCAAGATCAGCGCCTGGGTCGCCATCCTCGCCGTCCCCACCATGATCTGCGGCCTGTACGGCATGAACTTCGAGCACATGCCGGAACTGCGCTGGACCTACGGCTATCCGCTCGCCGTGGGCGTGATGGCCGTCGCCTGCTTCGTCATCCACCGCGGATTCCGGCGCAACGGCTGGTTGTGAGCAGTGCTGTGTGACATATTACCGGCGTGAGCAAGCCGACGAGCTGCGATGTCGTGGTCGTCGGCGCCGGGATGGTGGGCGCGGCCTGCGCCCTCCAGGCCGCGGCGGCTGGGCTCCGCACGGTCCTCGTGGACCGCGGGCCGGTGGCCGGCGGCACCACCGGGGCCGGCGAGGGCAATCTGCTGGTCTCCGACAAGGAGCCGGGGCCGGAGCTCGCACTCGCCCTGCTCTCCGCCCGGCTGTGGCAGGAACTGACGGAGCGTCACCACCTGGGCGTGACCGCCGAGTACGAGGCCAAGGGCGGGCTCGTCGTGGCGTCCGGCGCGGACGGACTGCGCGCACTGGAGGACTTCGCCGCCGCCCAGCGGCGCAGCGGCGTCCAGGCGGTGCCCGTCCCGGCGGACGGGCTGCGCGAGCTCGAACCCCACCTGGCGGACGGACTCGCCGGGGGTGTGCACTACCCCCAGGACGCCCAGGTGCAGCCCGCGCTCGCCGCCGCCCGCCTCGTCCGCGCCGCCCGCGACCTTGGGGCGCAGGCGCGTCTCGGCACCACGGTGACGGCGGTGCTCCGCGCGCCGGACGGCGCCGTGCGCGGGGTCCGTACCGACCGGGGCGACATCCACGCCCCGGGCGTCGTCAACGCCGCGGGCACCTGGGGCGGCGAGGTGGCCGCCCTCGCCGGGGTGCGGCTGCCCGTACTGCCGCGACGGGGCTTCGTCCTGGTCACCGAGCCCCTGCCGGCGCGCACCGTCCGCCACAAGGTGTACGCGGCCGACTACGTCGCCGACGTCGCCAGCGACTCCGCCGCCCTGCAGACCTCCGCCGTCGTCGAGGCCACCGCCGGCGGCCCCGTCCTCATCGGCGCCAGCCGCGAACGCGTCGGCTTCGACCGCACCTTCTCCCTGCCCGTCGCCCGCCGCCTCGCCGCCCAGGCCCTCGCCCTGTTCCCGGTGCTCCGGGACGTCGCGACGCTGCGCGCCTACACCGGCTTCCGGCCCTACCTGCCGGACCACCTCCCCGCGATCGGCCCCGACCCCCGCGTCCCCGGGCTCCACCACGCCTGCGGCCACGAGGGCGCCGGCATCGGACTCGCCCCGGCCACCGGCCACTTGATCGCGCAGTGCCTCACCGGGGCCCGCCCCGAGCTCGACCTCACCCCCTTCCGCCCCGACCGCTTCCCCGCCGAGGAGGCCACCCCGTGAGCCGTCGCAGCCCCCTGCGCCTGGCCCGCGCCGCACCGGGCCCGGGCTTCACCTTCACCTTCGAGGGGCGCGACATCCCCGCCCACCCCGGCCAGTCCGTCGCCGCCGCCCTCTGGTCGGCCGGCGTCCTGTCCTGGCGCACCACCCGCGTCGACGGCGCCCCGCGCGGCGTCTTCTGCGGCATCGGCGTCTGCTTCGACTGCCTCCTCACGGTCAACGGCCGCCCGGGGCAGCGCGCCTGCGTCACCGTCGCCCACCCCGGCGACGTCGTCACCCCGCAGGTGGGCACGGGGGAGCTGCCGTGAGCGCCCGCGTCGGGGCCGCGGTGCGCCGTGGCCGGGGCGGGCGACGGGGAGCTGCCGTGGGCGGTGCCCGCCCGGCGCGGTGCGGCGGTTCGGCGCGGTGGCGGGCGCCGGCGAAGGCGCGCGGGCAGCGGAATCCGCGGGAAGGGACGGCGGGTCCCGCCGCGGCCCGGCCCGGTCCGTCGGTGACCGCGGCGACGTCGCCGGCCACGGCCGGGACGTCCGTCCCGGACTCGCCGGACGGTGCCGGAGCCAACGGAGGGGGACGGCCGGGGCCCGTGCGGGGCTTGTCCGCGCCTCAGGGGGTGGTCCGCGGGGGGCGCCCCGCACCGGGCCCGCGGGGGAGGCGGGCGTGACCGGGGACAGGTACGAGCTGGCCGTCGTGGGGGCCGGGCCCGCGGGGATCGCGGCGGCGCTGGCGGCTGCGGACGCGGGCGTACGGGTCGCCCTGGTCGACGCCGCGCCCCAGGCGGGCGGGCAGTTCTACCGGCAGCCCGCGCCGGGACTCCGGGCGCGCAGGACCCGGGCCCTGCACCACGCGTGGCGCACCTGGCGGGGGCTGTACGGGCGACTGGAGGCCCACCTCGCCACGGGCCGCGTCACCCACCTGCCGCAGCGCCAGGTCTGGTGCATGGAGCCGGGGTTCACCCTCCACACGCTCGAGGCGGGCGCGATCCGGGCGGACGCGGTGGTCCTCGCGACCGGGGGCTACGAGAAGGTGCTGCCGTTCCCCGGCTGGACGCTGCCCGGGGTCGTCACGGCGGGCGGCGCGCAGGCCATGCTCAAGGGCGGCCTGGTGCTCCCCGGCCGTACGGTCGTCGTCGCCGGGACGGGGCCGCTGCTGCTGCCGGTCGCGGCGGGCCTCGCGGCGGCCGGGGCGCGCGTCGCGGCGCTCGCCGAGGCCGCCGACCCGCGTGACCTGCTGCGGCACGCCACCGCCGTACCCCTCGGCAAGGCCGTGGAGGGTGCCGCCTACGCCGTCCGGCTCGCCCGGCACGGGATCCGCGTGCGCTGGCGGCACACGGTCGTCGCCGCCCACGGCGAGGACCGCGTCGAGGCGGTCACCCTCGCCGGGCCCGACGGCACACGGTGCCGCGTCGCCTGCGATGCCCTCGCCGTCGGCCACGGGCTGTTGCCGCACACCGACCTGGCGGACTCCTTCGAGGTGGACGCGGAACAGCGCACCCCCACCCCCGGCGTCTGGGCCGCGGGCGAGGTGACCGGCGTCGGCGGCGCGGAGCTCGCCCTGGCCGAGGGAGAGATCGCCGGCCGTTCCGCCGCCGCCCGGCTGCGCGGCACCGAGCCCCACCCCGCCGCCTGGGTCGCGGCCGCCCGCCGCCGCGGGCGGCTGCGGAGGTTTGCCGCCGTGCTCGACGCCGTCTACCGGCTCCCCGGCGACTGGGCGGAGTCCACCGTCACCGACGACACCCTGCTGTGCCGCTGCGAGGAGGTGCCCGCCGCCGCCGTCCGCGAGGCCGTCCGCGACCTCGGCGCCGGCGACCTGCGCACCGTCAAGCTGCTGACCCGCGCCGGGATGGGCTGGTGCCAGGGCCGCGTCTGCGGCCCCGGTGTCGCCGCCGTCGCCGGTTGCCCCTTCACCGACCCCGGGCGGTCCCTCGCCCGGCCCGTGCCGCTCGGCCTGCTGGCCGGCGGGGCAGAAGAAGAGGAAGAGAGGGAACGGCCATGAACACCACCCCCGACCGCCCGTGGCGCGGCGTGCTCGTCGCCACCGCCCTGCCGCTGCGCGCAGGTGACCTGTCCGTCGACCACGAGGCCTACGCGGCCCACTGCGCCTGGCTGGTGGCGAACGGCTGCGACGGCGTCGTGCCCAACGGCTCCCTCGGCGAGTACCAGGTCCTGACCCCCGCCGAGCGCGCGCGGGTCGTGGAGACGGCCGTCGCCGCGATCGGCGGCGAGCGCGTCGTACCGGGCGTCGCCGCGTACGGCTCGGGCGAGGCGCGCCACTGGGCCGAGCACGCCGCCGACGCCGGCTGCTCGGCCGTGATGCTGCTGCCGCCCAACGCCTACCGTGCGGACGAGCGTTCCGTGCACGCCCACTACGCCGAGGTCGCGCGGGCGGGGCTGCCGGTCGTCGCGTACAACAACCCCTACGACACCAAGGTCGACCTGACCCCGCGCCTGCTCGCGGAGCTGCACGGCGCGGGTCACATCCAGGCCGTGAAGGAGTTCAGCGGCGACGTGCGCCGCGCCTGGGAGCTGGCCGAGCTCGCCCCGGAACTCGACCTCGTGGTGGGCGCGGACGACGTCCTGCTCGAACTGGCCACCGCGGGCGCCAAGGGCTGGGTGGCGGGCTACCCCAACGCGCTGCCCCGCGCCTGCGGCGAGCTCTTCCGCGCCGCGGTCGCCGGGGACACCGCGACCGCGCTGCCGCTCTACCGGGCGCTGCACCCGCTGCTGCGCTGGGACTCCCGGACGGAGTTCGTCCAGGCCATCAAGGTGTCGATGGACCTCACCGGCCGGTACGGGGGCCCCTGCCGCCCGCCGCGCACGCCGCTGCTGCCGGAGCAGGAGAAGGAGGTCAGGGCCGCCACCGAGGCCGCGATCGCCGCCGGCCTCGCCTGACCGGGCTCCGGCCTCGCCTGACCGGGCTCCGGCCCCCCGACCCACGAGGAGGACACACCCCCATGCGCAGCAAACTCGTCCTGCACGCGGTGGACTCCCACACCGAGGGCATGCCCACCCGCGTCGTCACCGGCGGCATCGGCACCGTCCCTGGCGCCACCATGAACGAACGCCGCCTCCACTTCCGCGACCACCTCGACCACATACGGCACCTGCTGATGGACGAGCCGCGCGGCCACGCCGCGATGAGCGGGGCGATCCTGCAGCCGCCGACCCGTCCGGACGCCGACTACGGCGTGATCTACATCGAGGTCTCCGGCTACCTCCCGATGTGCGGGCACGGCACGATCGGCGTGGCGACCGTCCTCGTCGAGACCGGCATCGTGCCGGTGACCGAGCCCGTCACCACGGTCCGCCTCGACACCCCGGCGGGCCTGGTCGTCGCGGAGGTCGCCGTCGAGGGCGGTGCGGCGACCGCCGTGACCCTGCGCAACGTCCCCTCGTTCTGCGTCGCGCTGGACCGCAAGGCCGTCCTCGCCGACGGCCGCACGGTCACGTACGACCTCGCCTACGGCGGGAACTTCTACGCGATCCTGCCCCTGGACGCCTTCGGCCTGCCCTTCGACCGCTCCCGCAAGGACGACATCCTCGCCGCGGGCCTCGCGCTGATGGACGCGATCAACGCGGAGGACCCGCCCGTCCACCCGGAGGACCCCACCATCCGCGGCTGCAAGCACGTCCAGTTGCTGGCGCCCGGCTCCACGGCCGTCCGTTCACGGCACGCCATGGCCATCCACCCGGGCTGGTTCGACCGTTCACCCTGCGGCACCGGCACGAGCGCGCGCATGGCCCAGCTGCACGCCCGCGGCGAACTGCCCCTGCACCAGGACTTCGTGAACGAGTCCTTCATCGGCACGCACTTCACCGGCCGGCTCACCGGCACCGCCGAGGTGGCCGGTCTGCCCGCCGTGCTGCCGTCCGTCACGGGCCGCGCCTGGATCACCGGCACCGCCCAGTACCTGCTGGACCCGGCCGACCCGTTCCCCGCCGGATTCGTCCTCTAGCCGCCCGGGCACCGATACTGGGCGCATACATGCCACGTCGCCGAGGAGGAGCCACCGCATGGCAGCGCACGACGGGCCCGCCCTGCCCGCCCTCGGCGGGCAGCGCACCGGCAGTTACCGCGAACTCGTCGCGGACGCCCTGCGCGCGGCGCTGGTCGCGGGGGAGCTCCGCCCCGGCGAGGTGCACTCGGTGCCCGCGCTGGCGGCCCGCTTCGGCATCTCCGCCACGCCCGTCCGCGAGGCGCTGCTGGACCTGGCCAAGGAGGGGCTGCTCGACCCGGTGCCCAACAAGGGCTTCCGGGTGACCGCGGTGTCCGAGCGGCAGCTCGACGAGTACACCCACATCCGCTCGCTCATCGAGGTCCCGACCGTCACCGGCCTCGCCTCCACCGCCGACGCCACGGCGCTGGAGGCGCTGCGCCCGGCCGCCGAGGAGATCGTCACCGCCGCCGCGGCCGGCGACCTCATCGCCTACGTGGAGGCCGACCGCCGCTTCCACCTCGGGCTGCTCGCGCTCGCCGGCAACGAGCACCTGGTCGAGGTCGTCGGCGACCTGCGCAAGCGCTCCCGGCTGTACGGCCTCACGGCGCTCGCCGAGCGCGGCCTGCTGCGGGCCTCCGCCGAGGAGCACCTGGAGCTGCTGGACGCCCTTCTGGCCCGCGACGGCGCGACCGTACAGGCCGTCATGACCCGGCACCTCGGGCACGTCAGGGGCCTGTGGGCGCGATGACCGGCGCAGGCGCCGTGGGACCGGGACCGTTCTTCACCGTGCGCACCGGGCCGGGGGAGCCGCGGGCCGAGGGTTTCGTGCCGCTGGCGCAGGTGTACGCCGGGCGGCCGTCGCCCGAGCTCACCGGCCGTGTGGCGGAGGTCGGGCGGCGCCTGCGCACCTCCGAGCGGCGCGTCGCCGCCTCGCTGGCCCACCAGGGGCTGGCCGCACGGCTGTGGTCCGTCGCACTCGGACCGGCGGCGCTCACCGGCCGCATGCCCGACCTGTCCGGCGGACGCCTGTGGTGGCACCCCGGCCGGTCCACGCCGGACGAGCTGTGGCTGCCGGACGACGCCCCGGACGTGCCCGCGGGGCGGCTGCGCGAGGACGTCCTCCACGGCCACCTCGTGCCCCTCTGCGCGGCCGTGCACGCGGTGTCGGGCGTCGCGCCCGGACTGCTGTGGGGCAACGCCGCCTCGGCCCTCGCCGGCACCCTGCGGGTGCTGCACTCCTGGTGCCTGGGGGAGGGCGCGCGCCCCGACGCGGCCGCCCGCGCCGTCGCGCTGACGGAGGAACTGACGGCGGACCCGCTGCTGCGCGACGCCGGCGACCTTCGGCTCACCGGGACCGGCGCGCCCGCCTACGCACGCCGCAGCTGCTGCCTGTACTACCGCGTGCCCGGCGGCGGGCTGTGCGGGGACTGCGTGCTGCGCTGAGGGCGGGAAGGGTGCCCTTCGTTCGGCCCCTCGACCAGGAACTATCTACGTGGGCAGAGAAGTTGATGATGTGAAAAGCTGTCGTCAGCGGTGCCGGGTCAGGGCCCGGACGGCCGCCGAGAGGAGCGCAGCGTGATGGAGAACGGCTTCCGCGCCGAGGAGATCGACACCGGCAGGCCGCACCCCGCGCGGATCTACGACTACCTGCTGGGCGGCAAGGACAACTACGAGGTGGACCGCACGGCCGCCGACGCGCTCGCCGCCGTCGCGCCCGAGGTGAGGATCGGCGTCCGCGCCAACCGGGCCTTCATGCGCCGGGCCGTCCGGCACGTGGTCGGCAGCGGCGTCCGCCAGGTCCTCGACATCGGCACCGGCCTGCCCACCTCCCCCAACGTGCACGAGATCGCCCAAGAGGTGGCGCCGGACGTCCGCATCGCGTACGTCGACAACGACCCGATCGTGAACACGCACGCCAACGCCCTGCTCAGCCGCTCGGGCGCCACCAGCGTCGTGCTCGCCGACCTGCGCGACCCGCGGGCCGTCCTGGAGCACCCCGACGTCCGCCGGGTCATCGACTTCGACGAACCCGTCGCCCTGCTCCTCGTCGCCGTCCTCCACTTCCTCACCGACGCGGAGAAGCCCGCGGAGATCGTCGCCACCCTGCGCGACGCGCTCCCGGCCGGCAGCTACGTGGTGCTCTCGCACGCCACCGGCGACTTCGCCGACCGCAGCGACGCCCAGGCGGTCTACAACAAAGCCACCGCCACCTTGAACCTCCGCTCCCGCTCCGAGGTCGAGCGGTTCTTCGACGGTCTCCAGCTGGAGGACCCGGGCCTTGTCCAGGTCCCCTTCTGGCGCCCCGACGCCCCGGTCCCGCCCCGCTCCGCCGAGATCGGCTTCTACGGCGGCGTGGCCCGCCGCGGCTAGCGGGACCCCGCCCCTCAGGCGGGCCGGTCCAGACGCGCGGCGAGGACCCGGGCCCTGGCCTGCTGGACCGCCCCCGCCTGGGAGGCCGCGAAGCGCAGCAGGCCGGGGGGCGTGCGCAGGTGCAGGGTGTCGGTGACGAGGCTGCCGGCCCCGTCGCGGTCGATGGCGAAGCGGTAGCCCATGCGGACCCGCGCGGGGCTGCGCACCTCGCCGGAGATCTCGGCGGAGTGCGGCAGGCGGTCCGGGACGGCGACGAGCGTGACGTCGATGACGTTGTCGTGCCGCAGCAGGCCGAGGAAGCGGAACCGCTCCACGGCCGTGTAGCGCACGGTCCCGCCGCTCCGGCGCACGTCGCGGACGTCGACGAGGAGCGGCGACAGGCCGATGTAGTGCGACGGCTCCGCCAGGTGCGCGAAGACCTCCTCCGGCGGCGCGGCTATCCGGAAGGTGTGCTTCAGTTCGGCGGACGGCATCCCGGACCCCTCCTCGACACGGCGCGCGGCACGGTGATCCTCCCACCGCGCAGCCCCGTACGCGCCTCATTCGGCACCCGGGAACGGGAAAGCCGTCAGCCGGCTCTGGGGTGGGAGGATCCTCCCGGAGGGGCGCGTAGGGACATGTTCGAACTGATGGCGTGGCTGGCCGAGCGCGGAGTCGCGACCGTGTTCAAGGCTCGTCAGCGGTGGACCGCTCGGCGAGGACTCGTTCTTCCGCGCGGACATGGCCACGGCGGATGCATGCCTTGACGCGGTGCTCGCTCACCTGGAGAGCAAGGGAATGTCGCCGTTCGCATGACCAGGAAGAGGGTGTTCAAGGAAGGCTCGGCCGAAGGCAATTTTGGTCAGAGCACGGTCAGTTGACCGGTGCCTTATGAGCGCTTGGCCGGCCGGGACAACGTCGAAGCGATCCTGGAGGCCCTGCCTTTGCGTGCCCGCCGTGAGCTTCGGCAGATCGTCGCGCTGCTCGACGAGGAATTCGAGCGGCGGACGCACCTACCGACCCGACAGGCGTCGGTGCCACCAACCGGCCCCGAACCTCACCGGCGCCGTGGGATCCGGCACCGCCCGGCGCCGAACGCACGGGGCCGTCGACCGCGTCTTCCGGATGAGGAAGGACGCAGGCGACGGCCCCGGTACGGCCCCGGAGGGGATGCAGGTGCTGTGACCTGCGGCGTTCTTAGATGTCGAAGTAGAGCTCGAACTCGTGCGGGTGCGGGCGCAGCGCGATCGGCGCGATCTCGTTGGTCCGCTTGTAGTCGATCCAGGTCTCGATCAGGTCGGAGGTGAACACCCCGCCCTGGAGGAGGAACTCGTGGTCGGCCTCGAGGGACTCCAGGACCGCCGACAGCGAGGTCGGGACCTGCGGGACGCCCGCGTGCTCCTCGGGGGCGAGCTCGTACAGGTCCTTGTCGACGGGCTCGGCCGGCTCGATCTTGTTCTTGATGCCGTCGAGGCCGGCCAGCAGCAGCGCCGAGAAGGCCAGGTACGGGTTGCCGGAGGAGTCCGGGGCGCGGAACTCGATGCGCTTGGCCTTGGGGTTCGCACCCGTGATCGGGATGCGGATGGCCGCGGAGCGGTTGCGCTGCGAGTAGACCAGGTTGACCGGGGCCTCGAAGCCGGGGACCAGGCGGTGGTAGGAGTTCACCGTGGGGTTGGTGAAGGCCAGCAGCGCCGGGGCGTGCTTGAGGATGCCGCCGATGTAGTAGCGGGCGGTGTCGGACAGGCCCGCGTAGCCCTGCTCGTCGTAGAACAGCGGGGCGCCGTTGGTCCACAGCGACTGGTGGACGTGCATGCCGGAGCCGTTGTCACCGAAGATCGGCTTGGGCATGAAGGTCGCGGTCTTGCCGGCACGCCAGGCGACGTTCTTCACGATGTACTTGAAGAGCATCAGGTCGTCGGCCGCGGCGAGCAGCGTGTTGAACTTGTAGTTGATCTCGGCCTGGCCGGCGGTGCCCACCTCGTGGTGCTGGCGCTCGACCTGCAGGCCGGACTTGATCAGCTCCAGGGTGATCTCGGCGCGCAGGTCGGCGAAGTGGTCGACCGGCGGGACCGGGAAGTAGCCGCCCTTGTACTTGACCTTGTAGCCGCGGTTGTCCTGCTCCGCACCGCTGTTCCAGGCGCCGGCCTCGGAGTCGATGTGGTAGAAGGACTGGTTCGCGCTGGTCTCGAAGCGGGCGCTGTCGAAGACGTAGAACTCGGCCTCGGGGCCGAAGTACGCGGTGTCGGCGATGCCGGAGGAGGCGAGGTAGGCCTCGGCCTTCTTCGCCACGTTCCGCGGGTCACGGCTGTACTGCTCGCCGGTGATCGGGTCGTGGATGAAGAAGTTGACGTTGAGCGTGGAGTCCTTGCGGAACGGGTCCAGCTTGGCCGTGGACAGGTCCGCGATCAGCGCCATGTCGGACTCGTGGATGGCCTGGAAGCCGCGGATCGAGGAGCCGTCGAACATCAGCTGCTCGTCCGGGTCGAAGGACTCGACCGGGACCGTGAAGTGCTGCATCACACCGGGCAGGTCGCAGAACCGGACGTCCACGAACTTGACGTCGTTGTCCGAGATGAACTTCTTCACCTCGTCGGCGTTTTGGAACGACATCCAACTCCTCCTTGGCCCGGCCCGGGAGGCCGGATTGCAGCTCATGGGTGCGACCAGTGCGGTGGCGCACGTTGGTGCCGACCATAGAGATCGGGCATTTCCCTCTCGTGACCCATTTGTTTCTTGCAGGTTAACCGAGCCGCCGCACGGGTGCCGGGTCGGACGCGGGCGCCCCGGGGCGGGGGGTTACCGTGGAGCCGTGGACAACAGGGATGTCATCGGATCGTGGATCGAGGGCCCGAAGGCCGCCGCGGAGCGGATGGGCGTCGACTTCGGCTACCGCGGGCAGCGCCTCGGGCTGCCCGAGGAGGGCCCCGGCTCGATCGCCCCGGTCGGGCGGCGCATCGGGGCCCTCTTCATCGACTGGGGCCTGTGCGCGGTGATCGCATACGGGCTGATCGCGCACCGTGACGCGGCCGCGGCCAATCCGTGGACCACGGTGGTCTTCGGCCTCATGAGCGTGCTGCTGCTGGGCACCATCGGCACCACCCCGGGCAAGCGCCTGCTGCGGCTGCGCGTGGTCCGGCAGGACGGCGGGCGGCTGGGCATGGGCGCCGCGGCGCTGCGGACGCTGCTGCTCCTGCTGGTCATCCCGGCGGTGGTCTGGGACCGCGACACCCGCGGCATGCACGACCGGGCCGTGAAGGCGGTCCAGATCCGGATGTGACCGCGGCTGCGGATGTGACCGCGGCGCACACCACGCGAAGTGCCCCGGACGAATCGATTCGTCCGGGGCACTCCGCGTTCCGTTTCGTATGCGATCAGCGGCCCTTCGGCATCCGCATCCCCTTGGGGAGCGGGCCCTTCGGCACCGGCATGTTGCTCATCAGGTCGCCCAGTGCCCGCAGCCGGTCGTTGACCTCGGTGACCTTGGGGCCGGGCAGGACCCGCGGCAGCTTCAGCAGGGTGGTGCGGATCTTCTTCAGCGGCACCTGGCCCTCGTCGTTGCCCACGACGAAGTCGGTGACCGGGACGTCGACGACGATGCGCGCCATCTTCTTCTTCTCGGAGGCCAGCAGGCCCTTCACCCGGTTCGGGTTGCCCTCGCCGACCAGGACGATGCCGGCCTTGCCGACCGCGCGGTGCACGACGTCCTGGCTACGTGTCATCGCCACCGCGGGCGTCACCGACCAGCCGCGGCCGACGTTGTCCAGCACCGCCGCCGCTGCGCCGGGCTGTCCGTCGAGCTGGCCGAACGCGGCCTTCTCGGCACGCCGCCCGAAGATGACCGCCATCGCCAGCAGGGCCAGCAGGAAGCCCAGGATGCCCGCGTAGATCTCGTGACCGATCAAGAAGCCGATGGCGAGGATGACACCGAAGGTGACGATTCCCACAGCCGCAAGGACGAGACCGACCTTGGAGTCGACCCGCCTGGTCATCTTGTAGGTCTGGGCGATCTGCTTGAGGCGCCCAGGGTTGCTCTCGGATGTTTCCCTCGCCATGCCGCACAGGATACGTGGCCCGCGCGTCCCGGGCCCCACCGGAGGGGGTCCGGTTTTCGCCCGGAGGCTCTGCCGGGGTCTAGAGGACGTCGCCGCGCGGGGCGCGCGAGGAGACCAGGGCGTCCATCACGTGCTGGGCGTCGCGGCGGTCCTTGGCGCGCTTGCGGTCCTCCAGGACGGCGGACCAGGCGTTGCGGCGGGCCGTCTCCTCCGCGCCGCGGAACAGGAAGTACTCCACGGCGCGCAGCGCGCCGGCGGCGGCGCCGGGGATGGTGGTGCTCTGGCGGTGGAGGTGTGCGGCCTCGGCCTGCATGGTGGTGTCCCCCTCAGGACGGCTCAGACGCGGGTGGATGTTCCGCTCATCCAGAGTCACCACATTGTGTTACCAGTCCGTGACCGGTCGGTCAAACCGTCGTGAAACCCCGGCGGTGGCTTTGCGCCGTCCTCCGCGGACGTACGGCACGTCAGGGACGCGTCAGGGGCCCCCGGGGGAGCCCCTGACGTGACGAACCGCACGTTCCGGCGGTGATCCGGAGGTCACCGCAGCGTGATCAGACCGCCTGTGCGGCGACGACCTCGCCGCGCTCGCCGCGGCGCTCGACGGCCTGCTGGAAGAGCCGGCCGGCCCGGTACGAGGAGCGCACGAGCGGGCCCGACATGACACCGGCGAAGCCGATCTCCTCGGCCTCCTCCTTCAGCTCCACGAACTCCTGGGGCTTCACCCAGCGCTCCACCGGGTGGTGCCGCAGGCTCGGACGCAGGTACTGGGTGATGGTGATCAGCTCGCAGCCCGCGTCGTGCAGGTCCTGCAGCGCCTGGCTGACCTCGGCGCGCTCCTCGCCCATGCCGAGGATGAGGTTGGACTTGGTCACCAGGCCCGCCTCGCGCGCCTTGGTGATGACCTCCAGCGACCGCTCGTAGCGGAAGCCGGGGCGGATGCGCTTGAAGATCCGCGGCACGGTCTCCACGTTGTGGGCCAGCACCTCGGGGCGGGCGCCGAAGACCTCGGCGAGCTGCTCGGGCACCGCGTTGAAGTCGGGGATCAGCAGCTCGACCTTGGTGCGGCCGTCGGCCCGCTCGGCGGTCATGGCGTGGATCTGCCGCACGGTCTCGGCGTACAGCCAGGCGCCGCCGTCCTCCAGGTCGTCGCGGGCGACGCCGGTGATCGTGGCGTAGTTCAGGTCCATGGTGACGACGGACTCGCCGACGCGGCGCGGCTCGTCACGGTCGAGGGCCTGCGGCTTGCCGGTGTCGATCTGGCAGAAGTCGCAGCGCCGGGTGCACTGGTCGCCGCCGATGAGGAAGGTGGCCTCGCGGTCCTCCCAGCACTCGAAGATGTTGGGGCAGCCCGCCTCCTGGCACACCGTGTGCAGACCTTCGCGCTTCACCAGGCCGTGCAGCTCGGTGTACGCGGGACCCATCTTGGCCCGGGTCTTGATCCACTCGGGCTTGCGCTCGATGGGGGTCTGGCTGTTGCGGACCTCCAGACGCAGCATCTTGCGGCCTTCAGGTGCGACAGCGGACACGTCCGACTCCCTCTCGCGGCTTCATTTCCTTGGTGAACATCAGCGTACGCCTGTGGATTCCTGGACGGCCCGGGGGAGCGGCTCGGCCGACTCCAGGACCAGCCGCAGGTGCTTCTCGACCACCGGGAGGACCTCGGCGACGGCGACCTCGCGACCCAGCTCGTTGCTGAGCGAGGCCACCCCGGCGTCCCGGATGCCGCACGGCACGATCCGGTCGAACCAGGTGTTGTCGGGGTTGCAGTTGATCGCGAAGCCGTGCATCGTCACGCCCTTCGCGACGCGGATGCCGATGGCGGCGAGCTTGCGGTCCTCGCGGCGCTGGCCGGCGTTGGACGGGGCGTACTCGGGGCCCGAGAGGCGGGGGTCGAACTCGTCGTCCTGCAGCCGGGGGTCGAAGTCCAGGGTCAGCCCCGGGATCACCGGCGGCCGGTCCTCGATCGGGTCGCCCAGCACCCACACGCCGCTGCGGCCCTCCACCCGGGTGGTCTCCAGGCCGAACTCGGCGCACGCGTTGATCAGCGCCTCCTCCAGGCGGCGCACGTGCGCGACCACGTCCACCGGGCGCGGCAGCTTCAGGATGGGGTAGCCGACCAGCTGGCCCGGCCCGTGCCAGGTGATCTTGCCGCCGCGGTCGACGTCCACCACGGGGGTGCCGTCCAGCGGACGCTCGCTGTCCTCGGTGCGGCGGCCCGCGGTGTAGACGGGCGGGTGCTCCAGCAGCAGGCACGTGTCGGGGATCTCGTCGGCGAAGCGCGCGGCGTGCACGCGCCGCTGCTCCTCCCACGCCTCCAGGTACTCCACCGCGTCCTCGCCGAAGCCCAGGTGGACGAAGCGCAGGTCACTCACGGCCGCTCCCTTTGTGGTCCTTTGCGGCGCCCCTCCACGAGTCAAGAGCGCCCCAGCAACTGTACGTCCGGTCAGGTGGTGTCCCGCACGGGGCCGGGGGCTTAGCACCCGACGAAGGGCAAAGGAAGCGTTCTGCCGATATGTGGGTGCAGATTCACCCGATACAGCGAATGCGAGGCGCTCGGGTGGTGAGTGAGTCGATACAGAACGTTACATTCGCGCCGTTCTGCGGATGGCTCCGGGGGCCGCGGGCGGTGGACACCGCTCCGGACGCCCGCGGCGCCGCGCACCCGCGCAGCCGGACACCCGCAACTCCGCAACTCGCACGCCCGCACGCCCGGAAGGCAGGGGACCGCACCACTGATGTCCGACCGTTCCTCGCAGCGCCCCCCGAACCGTCAACTGGCCGCCCTGATCGCCGAAGCCGGGTTCTCCAACGCCGGGCTCGCCCGTCGGGTGGACCAGCTCGGCATCGAGCACGGTCTGGATCTGCGGTACGACAAGACCTCCGTCACCCGGTGGCTGCGCGGCCAGCAGCCCCGGGGCACGACGCCCGCACTCATCGCCGAGGTCTTCACCCGGCGGCTCGGCCGGCGGCTGTCCGCCCACGACCTCGGCCTCGACGCCGTCGCCCCGGTCTACGCGGGACTGGAGTACGCCTCCTCCCCGGAGGAGGCCGTGGAGATCATCTCCGGGCTGTGGCGGAAGGACACCGGGAACCAGGCCGACCTCCGCAAGATCGCGTTCACCCCCGCGGGACTGGTCGTCCCCAGCCGTGACTGGCTGATCGGCAGGGCGGACGACCGGGTGGGGCGCGGCCCCGAGCCGGGCACCGGCCCCTCCGGTCCAGGTCCCGGCCACGGCGGCGGTCCGGGGGCGGCGCGGCTGCCGGCCCAGCGCGCGGGGGGCGGGTCACGCGGGGCGCCCGCACCGGTCGTGGTCGCCGCGCCCGCGGTCTTCGGGGGCACCGGTCAGCGGGTCGGCGTGGGGGACATCGCCGCCCTGCGCTCCGTCGGTGAGCTCTTCCGCACCCTCGACAACGCCTACGGCGGCGGCCACGCGCGGCAGGCCCTCGTCCGTTACCTGGAGCACGAGGCCGAACCCATGCTGCGCGGCACCTACGGGGAGACCATGGGGCGCCGCCTGTTCGCGGCGGTCGCCGACCTCACCCGGCTCGCGGGGTGGACCTCGTACGACATCGGCGCGCACGGGCTCGCCCAGCGGTACTTCGTGCAGGCGCTGCGGCTCGCGCAGGCCGCCGGGGACCGGGTCTACGGGGGGTACGTCCTCGTCACGATGAGCCGCCAAGCGGTCTACCTCGGGCACGGCCGCGAGGCCGTCCAGCTGGCGCGGGTCGCCCAGCAGGGCGCCGCCGGCGGTGCCCCACCGGTCGTACAGGCGCTCTTCCACGCCGCCGAGGCACGCGGTCACGGACTGCTCGGCGAGGTCCGCGCCTGCACGGCGGCACTGGTGCGGGCCGAACGCGCCCTGGAGGCGGTCAGGAACGGCGACGACGTCCCGTCCTGGGCGCGCTTCTTCGACGAGGCCCAGCTCGCGGACGAGTTCGGCCACTGCCACCGCGACCTCGGCCAGTACCGCGCGGCCTCGCAGCATGCCGAACGCTCGCTGCAACTGCGCGGCCACGCGTACGCGCGCAGCCGCGTCTTCTGCCGCACGGTGCTGGCCGCCGCGCGCCTCGGCCTCGGCGAGGTCGACGCCGCCTGCGCCCTCGGCGCGGAGGCCATGCAGGCCGCGGTCGAGATGCGCTCGCTCCGTGCCGTCGAGTACGTCCGCGACTTCAGCCGCCGCCTCGAAACCCACCGCGACGCCGCCCCCGTCCGCGCCTTCCACGACCGCGCCGCCGCGCTGGGCGTCCCGGCGGGGTGACACCGGTCGGCGGCGCGGGGGGTGCCGCCGTCGAGGTCCGGCCCTGACGGGTTCCCGCCCCGGCGCGGTTCGCAGGGTTCCGCCGTGGTGCCGCGCCGGCGCGTGGGGTACAGGCTCCGGCGGTCGCAGGGGGTCCTGTACCGGCCCGGTGCGGTCCGTGGACCAGCGGGGGGAGCCCGCTGGCCTCAGGTGCCCCGGCCCAGGCTGCCGGGTGCACCGGACGGCGCCGCGGCCGGAGGGCGGCGCGCCCATGGGGCCGGAGAGCCGGGGGCCGGCGGGCGCCACTGCGCCGCGCCGGGTGTCTCGTGTGGAGAGGGAGCCCCCGGGGGTGCCGGGCCGCCGATCCGGCAGGTACGCGACGGTGGCGAGAGGGACCGCGCCGGTGCGCGGCCGCCGCTCTGCCGCCTCGGCGCTCCACCGCGACTCCGCCCCGTCCGCGCGTCCACGACCGGCGGTGTGCCCGCGACCCTGACGGGCCGGCGTCAGGGCAGGCCGCGCACGTCGGACCGGCTTCGGGCGGCGCAGGGCATGCCGCCCGTTCGGCGCCCGGCTGAGGCCGCGCAGCGCGTCCCATCAGACCGCGCGGTCCGACCCACGCCCTCCCCCGGGTGGCGGTCAGGCGGCCAGGGGTTCGGCGGGGGGCGCCGGGGGGAGGCCGACGTCGCGGAGGAGGCGCTGGGCCGCGCGGCGGCCGGAGAGCAGGGCGCCCTGGACGGTGCTGGTGTCCCGGTGGTCGCCGCAGACGTAGAGGCCCTGCAGGATCCGCACCGGGCGGCGCAGGTCGTGCGGGGCCGTCATCGCGGGGAGCGCCTCGGCGTCGTGGTGGACGGCGAGCAGCTCCCACGCCGCCGTGGACGTGCCGTAGAGCTCCGCGAGGTGGGTCCGGACGGCGATGTCGTCCGGGACGGGGGCGGCGGCGCGGCCGAGCAGTACGGAGGTGACCAGGGCGCGGCCCACGGGGGCGCGGGAGGGGTCGACGAGGCTGGCCGGAAACGTGTGGGAGACCGGCCCGCGCCGGTCCGCGTCGAGGACGAGCGCGGGCTGCTTCAGCGGTGCCGCGGGCGCGGCGTGGTGCAGGACGGTGACGCCGTGGAAGGCGGGGACCCGCAGCCCCGGCAGCAGTCCGGCCGCCGCGCGGGCCCCGGTGGCGACGACCACGGCCCGGCACGGGATCTCGTCCCCGCCCGCGGTGCGGACGCCGTTGGTGGCCGCGGCGACCGCCCGCACCCCGGTGCAGACCGTCCCGGGCGGCAGCGCGGCCACCAGGGCCTGCGGCACCGTCACGGCGCCGCCCGCCGGCAGGCACGTACGGCCGAGCGCGAAGCCGCGCAGGACCAGGTCGGCGACCCGGCTGGACGTCGTGAGGTCCGGGTCGCAGAGCAGCGCGGACAGCAGCGGCCGCAGGTACCCGTCGACCGTGCGGGGTGCGAAGCCGCGCGAGGCGAGGGCGGCGGCGGCCGTGGTCTCGGGACGGTCCAGGAGGCGCTCGACGGGGGCGTCGGCCAGGCGGTTGAGGGCCGCCCGCAGCCGGGCCTTGTCCAGGGGCGAGCCGATGGGCGCCCGCGCGGCGGCGAGTGCGCCGCGCGGGTCGCCGACGCGGTAGCCGCGGCCGGCGGCCCGTACCAGGACGCCGGGGGAGAGCGGCCGCAGCTGCAGGCCCCGCAGGACCGCGGTGCGGCGCAGCTCCGGGTAGGAGGTGCTGAGCAGTTGTGGACCCCTGTCGAGGAGGAAGCCGTCGACCTTCTCGGTCGCCATGCGGCCACCGACCCGGTCCTCGGCCTCCAGCACGGTGACGGTGAGCCCCGCACCGGTGAGGTGATGTGCCGCGGAGAGCCCGGCGAGGCCGGCTCCGATCACGCACACGTCCGTAGGTGAACCCGTAGAGCGTGCTGTAGAGAGCACGATGCCCCTCCCCGAGGTCGGCACGTTTCCCCGCTCGCGTCAGCTGGCGCTGGAACCGTCATGCCCACTCACGCGCCAACTGATGCCGGAAAATGGCTGTGGGTGGCATTCAGTGCCTTTCTTCGGCCAGTGCGGCGCGGATCGCCTCGTCGATCCCGGGGTGGGTGTGGGTGAACCCGGAGTCGAGCAGCACCCGCGGCACCGCACGGGTGCTGCCGAGGATCTCGGTGGCGAACTCCCCGACGACCGTGCGCAGTACGGGTCCGGGGACCGCGAACACCGTGGGCCGGCCCAGCACCCGTCCCATCGCCCGGGTCACCTCGGCGTTGGTCAGCGCTTCGGGCGCGCACAGGTTGACCGGCCCGGAGACGGACCCGGTGTCGACGATGTGGCGCAGCGCCGCGATCTGGTCGTGCAGGGAGATGAAGCTCCAGTACTGGCGGCCGTCGCCGAGCCGGCCGCCCAGGCCCGCCTTGAAGAGCGGGAAGAGCCGGCCCCACGCCCCGCCCCTGCCGGAGACGACCAGACCGGTGCGGGCGAACGCCGTGCGGACGCCGGCGTCGCGGGCCGGGCCGGCGGCGGCCTCCCAGTCGCGGCAGACGGAGGGGAGGAAACCGGTGCCCAGCGGGGCGCCCTCGTCGACGCGGCGGTCGCCGGTGTCGCCGTACGCGGTGATGCCGGAGCCGCTGACGAGCACCCGCGGTGGGGTGTCCAGGGAGGCGAGGGCCCGCGCGAGGGTGTCGGTGCCCCGCACGCGGCTTTCGCGGATGGTCCGCTTGTAATCGTCCGTCCAGCGGTGGTCGCCGACCCCGGCGCCGGCGAGGTGGACGACGGCCTCCACGCCCGCGAGTCCCGCGGTGTCGATCGTGCCTTCCCATGGGTCCCAGCGCACTTCGTCCGGCCCGGACGGCTCGCGCCTGACGAGGCGTACGACCTCGTGCCGGTCGGAGCGCAGGGAGCGGACCAGGGCGGAGCCGATGAGGCCGGACGAACCGGTGATGGCGATGCGCATGGGGACATCGTCGCGCGGAACGGCCCCCGTGGTGTGGGAAGGTGACCCGCATGTCCGACCTCCGCGTGCGCCCGGCCCAGCTCTCCGACGACCCCGCGCTCGTCCGTCTGGAGCGGGCGACCTGGTCGACCCTGCACGCGGTGCGGCCGCCCCGGGAGGAGAACGAGGACTTCTTCAGCGAGCGCTGGGGCCCGGACGCGTTCCTGGTGGCGGAGGCCGACGGCCGCGTCGCCGGCTTCGTCGGGGTGGCGCCGCCGACGCCGCTGGCCTCCAACGCCCACGTGCGCCAGATCCAGGGCCTGGCGGTCGACACCTGGGCGCGGGGCCGCGGGGTGGGGCTGGAACTCGTCCTGGCGGCCGTGGCGGAGGCCCGCCGGCAGGGCGCGGTGCGCGTCACGCTGCGGGTGCTGGGCCACAACACCCCGGCCCGGCGGCTGTACGAGGCGGCCGGGTTCACCGTGGAGGGCGTCCTGCGGGGGGAGTTCCTGCTGGACGGCGTCTACGTGGACGACGTGTGCATGGGGCGCCGGGTCTGACGGGTCACCCGGTACGGCCCGGCGGCGCGGGACGCCGGGCGCCCGGCCGACGCGGTCCGGCTCAGCCGAAGCGTTCCCAGAGCCGGGGGAATCGTTCCGCCACCGCGGCCGTGTTCTCGAAGTCGATGTAGACGCCCTCCGGCTCGGCGGGCTGCGGCGGCAGGTCCAGGTCCGGCAGCCGGACCCCGGTGAGCTGCTCGTACGCCTCGTCCGCCGCGTAGCCGAGGTCCTCCGCGTCGCCGTCGACCTCGGGGTCGAAGGAGTCGGTCATCTCCGCGAGGCTGTCGGGGTCGTGGACGGCACCCTCGAAGACGTGCCGGCCCTGGCCGATGAGCCAGCACCGGAAGAAGTCGAAAGCGTCGTCGCCGGCGCCGCCCAGCATGAGGTCGGCGGCGCCCCACACGTCCCAGCGGTAGGCCCGGTTGAAACGGCTCTCGAAGTGCCGCGCGAAGTCGACGACGGACTCCGGGTCGAGCTGGGTCAGCCGTTCCACCAGGAGGTCGGCGTGCTCCTCCGGGTCGCCCCCCGCTGCCTCACGCGTGCTGTCGACGATCTCCCAGAACTCCGTCTCGTCCATCACCGCTCCAGCATCCTGGCTGCGGCCCTCCGACGCACGCGGAACACGGCAGACGCGGCCCCGTGTCGCGGGCCGCACCGCACGGCCCTCAGGCGTAGACGGCGGCCATGGCGCGGACCGCGTCGGCCAGCCGCTCGCGCAGGGCCGGCGGGCCGAGCACCTCGGCGTCGGGGCCGAGGGAGAGGAGTTGTTCGTAGGCGACGTCCTGGCTCTCGACGGGGAGCGTGACGGTCACCCGCCCCCGTGCGTCCGGCGGCGCGGCGGCCGCGAGGGCCTCGCGGGCCGCGGTGCGGTCGGCGGCGTACGGCAGGCGGCGGGCGCCGTCGGGCGTCAGGCGCAGGACGACCTCGTCGCGGAGCACCGAGCGGGCGAACTCGGCGGCCCGGGCGTCCCAGAACGCGGGGAGGTCGAAGTCCGGGTCCCTGCTGAAACGATCCTCCGTCGGCTCCGCCGCGGTGAACCGGTCCACCCGGTAGACCCGGACGTCCGCGCCGCAACGCGCCACCGCGTACCAGACGCCCCCCTTGAGCACGAGGCCGTACGGATCCAGCGCGCGCTCCACCTCCATCTCCGCCTCCCCGCGCCGGTATCGGGCCCGCAGCCGCCGGTCCCCCCACACCGCCTCGGCGAGCGCCGGCAGCAGCCGCGGCGTCTGCGGTTCCTGCCACCAGCCCGGCGCGTCCAGGTGGAAGCGCTGTGCCGCCGCGCGCGGCGCGTCCCGCAGTTCGGGCAGCAGGGCGGCCGAGACCTTCAGGCGGGCCGAGGAACCGGCGTCGTGCAGGCCCATGGCCCGCAGCGCGGCGGGCACCCCGGACAGGAAGAGCGCCTCCGCCTCCGCGCGGGCCAGCCCGGTCAGCCGGGTGCGGTAGCCGTCGACCAGCCGGTAGCCGCCGGCGCGTCCCCGTTCGGCGTAGACCGGCACCCCCGCCTCCGACAGGGCCAGTACGTCCCGGCCGACGGTGCGCTCGGACACCTCCAGGGCCTTGGCGAGTTCGGTGGCCGTCATCGACTCGCGGGACTGGAGCAGGAGGACGAGGTGGATCAGTCGTGCCGCACGCATGCCCCGAGGCTATGCGGTCGCCGTGGGCACCGGGACGGGGCCGGTCCGGGAGGTCCGGACCGGCCCCGCCGGAGCCCGCTGCGTGCGCGTCAGCGCGGGGGGAAGGTCACCGCAGCGTGCAACCCGCCAGGGCGGCCGGGCCGGTGGGGACGGTGGCGCCCCGGCGGGAGCAGGGGACGGTGACCCGCGGTCACCGCCCGGCGGTGGTCGGCCTCGCCGATCCGCCGTCGCTGCAGGGCGCGTTCGGCGGCATCCGGCTCCCCGGGCCCTGCCCCCTTCCGTACGTACGCCGGGCCCGGACCGTTCAACGGGCGGGGGAGTTGCCGGAGAACGGCCGAGGCCCCAGCCCGGAGGGGGCTGGGGCCTCGGCCGTCGTACGGTCCCGCGAGGACTCCGGTCGGTTACAGACCGAGGTCGCCCTCGAACTCGCCGGCCTCGAGACGGGCCTTGACGTCGTTCAGGTAGCGGGCGGCGTCCGCGCCGTCGACCAGCTGGTGGTCGTACGACAGGGTCAGGTACGCCACGTCGCGGATCGCGATGGTCTCACCCAGGTCCGGGTGGTTGATCACGATCGGGCGGCGCACGGTGGCGCCGATGCCGAGCTCGGCGACCTGCGGGTAGTTCACGATGATCGTGTCGAACAGCGCACCGCGCGAGCCGGTGTTGCTGATCGTGAACGTGCCGCCGGACAGGTCGTCCGGGCTGATCTTCTTGTTGCGGACCTTGCCGGCCAGCTCGGCGGTCTTCTTGGCGATGCCGGCCAGGCTCAGGTCGCCGGCGCCCTTGATGACCGGGACCATCAGGCCCTGCTCCGAGTCCACCGCGATGCCGACGTTCTCGGCGTCGTGGTAGGTGACGGTGCCGTCGTCGTTGATCTTGGCGTTGATGACCGGGTGGGCCTTCAGCGCCTCGGCGGCGGCCTTCACGAAGAACGGCATCGGCGAGAGCTTGACGCCCTCGCGGGCCAGGAAGGACTCCTTGGCCCGGGCCCGCAGCTTCATGATCTTGGTGACGTCCACCTCGACCACGGTCGACAGCTGCGCCTGGCTGTGCAGGGCCTTCATCATGTTCTCGGCGATGACCTTGCGGATGCGGGTCATCTTGACGGTCTGCCCGCGCAGCGCGGCGGCGGCGGCCGGCACCGTGACGCCCGCGGCCGGGGCCGGGGCGGTCGGCGCGGCAGCGGCGGCCTTGGCTGCCTCGGCGGCGGCCAGGACGTCCTGCTTGCGGATGCGGCCACCGACACCGGTGCCCTTGACCGAGGCGAGGTCCACGCCGTTCTCGGCGGCGAGCTTGCGCACCAGCGGGGTCACGTACGCGCCCTCGTCGGTCGGCGCGGTCGCCGAGGGGGCGGCCGGGGCGGCCGCGGCGGCGACGGGCCCGGCCGGGGCCGTGACGGGCGGAGCCGGCGCGACGGGGCAGTTCCGCGGCATGTGGCTGGCGACGGTCGCCAACCGCGACTGGCCCTCGGCCCGCGGGCTGTCGGCCCGTCAGCAGCACGACGAACTCGTCGGCTTCCTCGACCTCGCCGTCGAGCGGCGCCTCAACGCGGTCGTCATGCAGGTCCGGCCGACCGCCGACGCGCTGTGGCCATCCCCGTACGAGCCCTGGTCGGAGTTCCTGACCGGTGTCCAGGGGCGGGACCCCGGCTGGGACCCGCTCGGCACGGCCGTGGCGGAGGCGCACGCGCGCGGGCTGGAACTGCACGCCTGGTTCAACCCGTTCCGCGTCGCCACCCACGACGACCCGGAACGGCTCTCCCCGGACCACCCGGCCCGGGTCAACCCCGACTGGCTCGTCGCCTACGGCGGCAAGCTCTACTACAACCCGGGGATCCCCCAGGTGCGGCGCTTCGTGCAGGACGCCATGCTCGATGCCGTCCGCCGCTACCCCGTCGACGGGGTGCACTGGGACGACTACTTCTACCCCTATCCGGTCGCCGGCCGGCACTTCGACGACGACGACGCCTTCGCCCGGTACGGGGAGGGCTTCGACGACCTCGCGTCCTGGCGGCGCGACAACATCGACCTGCTCGTCAGCGAGACCGCCGCCCGCATCCGGGCGCTCCGCCCCGCCACCCGCTTCGGCGTCAGCCCCTTCGCCGTCTGGCGCAACCGCCGCACGGACCCGCGCGGCTCCGACACCCGCGGCGGGGTCCAGACGTACGACGACCTCTACGCCGACACGCGCGGCTGGGTCCGCAAGGGCTGGATCGACTACATCGTCCCGCAGGTGTACTGGCACATCGGCTTCGACGTCGCCGACTACGCCACGCTCGTGCCCTGGTGGGCCCAGGTCGTCGACGGCACCCGCGTCCAGCTCTACATCGGCGAGGCCCTGTACCGCGCGGGCGCCGCGGGCGAGGCCAAGGCCTGGCAGGACCCGGCCGAACTCTCCCGCCACCTCGAACTGGACCGGAACCATCCCCAGGTGCTCGGCAACGTCTTCTTCTCCGCCAAGGAGGTCGCCGCCGACCCCATCGGCGCGATGTCCCGGGTCGTCGCCGACCACTACACGACGCGGGTCCGCACGCCCCGCCCCTGACCGGGGGCGCGGGAGCCGTCGAGCGGGACCGCGGCCGCATGGTGCGACGGCCGCGGTCCGGCACGATCCGGTGCGGAACGGTTCAGCGGGTCGGGGTCGCGCCCCGCCCGTGCTCCACCGTCGAGTCCGGTCCTGGGGACAGGATGCACTCGTGCCCGTCGTCGTACCGGACGCGGTACGGCGGCTCGCCCTCCTGCCCCATGACCTCGACGATCTCGGCCACCTTGTCGTGCTGGCCGACTACCCGCCCGTGCTGCCTGACCCGGTCACCCTTGTTCGCGTGCATCGGTAGACCTCCTGAGAACTCGGCGGTCCGCAGCCTTGCCCCTCCAGTCTAGGTTCGGGCGTCCGCTCCGCACCCTCTGGAACGCCGCCCGGGGCTCAGTCCGGCCGCAGGCCGAGTTCCGCCAGCATGCGCGGGTCGGGGGTGCGCCGGTAACCCGCCCACAGCGGGCCGCCGCAGGCGTGCAGCACCGCGTCGACCGCCGCGGCGAAGGGCTCGCGCGGGCCGCCGCGGACGAGATCCCGGTAACCGCCGAGCAGGAGCCCCGCGAGCTCGGGCTCGGCCTCGCGCAGCCGGCGCGGCAGCCACTTGCCGCCACCGCGCCAGTGGCCGCGCGTAGCAAGCAGCAGCTCGGCGGCGCGGTCCAGCAGGGCAGCGGCCACGGCGAGGAGTTCCTCCTCGTCCCGGGCGCCGAGGAGGTCGTCGCGCAGGTCGGTGACGGCGTAGCGCCGGTGGTCGCGCTCGGCGTCCGGGACGGCGGGCGGCCCGGCGGCGAGGATGCGCTCCGCCGTGTCGCGCAGCCGGGCGACGGTGCCGTCGCGGTCGAGCAGGACGACGCCCCGCGCGCACATGAACGCCATCGTGCCGCTGCCGCGGTCGCGGTCCCACCCCATGAAGGCAGGCAGCGACTCGGTGGTGTGCACGAAGAGCTCGACCGGCCAGGAGCCCCAGGTGAACGATTCCGCGTGGCACCCGGCGGGCGGATCGAGGACGACGACCACGTCCAGGTCGGACGTCGCCGTCCCCTCACCGCGGGCCGTGGACCCGCCCAGGAAGCCCGCCAGGGCGTCGGGGAAGCGTTCTGCGAGCAGGGCGCGGGCCGCGCCGACCGGATCGTCCATGGTCGGACCCTACGCCCCGCTCACCACGGGGTTCAGAACGGGTAGTGCGCCTGCTGCGTGGCCAGGGTGACCCAGCGGGTGTTGGAGAACGCCTCCAGGCCCCAGCGGCCGCCGAAGCGGCCGTAGCCGGAGGCCTTGAAGCCGCCGAACGGCGCCTGCGGTTCGTCCGCCACGGACTGGTCGTTGACGTGCACGATGCCGGTGCGCAGCCGGCGGGCGACGGCGAGCCCGTGGGTGCCGTTCTCCGTGATGACGCCCGCGGTCAGACCGTGGTCGGTGTCGTTGGCCAGGGCCACGGCCTCGTCGTCGTCGGCGAAGGAGGCCACGGTGACGACGGGGCCGAAGGCCTCCCCGTAGTAGACCTCCGCGTCCTTGGGCACGTCCCGCAGCACGGTGGCCGGGTGCACCGCGCCGTCCGGCTCACCGCCGCCGGTCAGCACGGTGGCGCCCTTGGCGACCGCGTCCCGCACCAGCTCCGCGACGCGCCGCGCGGAGGCGGAGCTCACCAGCGGGCCGATCACGGTGTGCGGGTGCGAGGGGTCGCCCGAGGGCAGCGTGCCGACCTTGGCGGCGAACTTGGCCGTGAACTCCTCGGCGAGGCTCTCGTGGACGAGGATCCGGTCGCCGGACATGCAGATCTGCCCGGAGTTGAGGAAGACGCCGAAGACGGCGGCGTCGACGGCGTAGTCCACGTCGGCGTCGTCCAGCACGACGATCGCGTTCTTGCCGCCGAGCTCCAGCACGGCGGGCTTGAGGTGGCGCGCGGCATGGGTGCCGATGATCCGCCCGACCTCGGTCGACCCGGTGAAGTTGACGATGCGGACCCTCGGGTCGGCGATGAGGGCCTCGGCGACCTCCGCCGCGTCCTCACGGGCGTTGGTCACCACGTTCAGCACGCCGTCGGGCAGCCCGGCCTCGCGCAGCACGTCCGCGACGAACAGGCCGCAGGCCACCGGGGCGTCCTCGCTCGGCTTCACCACCACCGTGTTGCCCGCCGCCAGCGGCGCGGCGACCGCGCGGACACCCAGGATGACCGGGGCGTTCCACGGAGCGAAGGCGCCCACGACGCCGACCGGCTCGCGCACCGCCATGCCGAGGACGCCCTCCTCCTGCGCGCTGAGCACCTCACCGCGCGGCGCGGTGATGGCGGCGGCCACCTCGCGCAGGATGTTGGCGGCCAGCCCGACGTTGAAGTACGCCCAGGGGCGCGTGCCGCCGGCCTCGTGCGCCATGATCTCGGCGGCCTGCTCGGTGCGGGCCTCCAGCAGGTCGGCCGCGGTCAGGAAGATCTTGCGCCGTGCGAACGGGCTGAGCGCCGCCCACTCCGGGAACGCGGCCTCGGCCGCGTCCACCGCCCGGGTGATGTCCTCCGCACCCCCGGCGGCCACGGTCGCGTACACCTCCCCGGTGAAGGGGCTCACGTCCTCGGCCGTGCGTCCGGAGACGGCCGGGACGTCCTTGCCGCCGATCAGCAGTTCGCGGGTGATGGTCATGGCAGCCCCTGTCTGGCACGCGAACGCCCTCGTTCGCACAGTGAACTATCGTTCATTGAACGTTTGAGCACCGAGTCTGCGACGCGCCCACGGCGCTGTCAACGGACCGGAACGCGCTTTGTGGAGGTGGCGGGAGCCAGCCCGCGCCGGGGTCCGGCCTTCGCTCCGCGAGGCGACGGTGGCCTGCGCCCGGTCCGCCGGAAGGCCGGGACGGCGCTCGGGCCGCGGCTCCCGAAGATCGGTCCTCGGCGCGTCGTCAACCCGCCGTCGGGAGAGACGGCACCTGCGAGGAGGTGGCCGCCGCCCGGCGAGCGCTCACGGCGCGGCGCGCCGGGGAGAGCGCGAAGCGGCGCTGCACCGTGAAGCTGACGGACTCGGGATCATCGGTCGCCCAGGCGATGACGACGAGGGGGAACGGGGCCGGCAAGTAGCCGCGCGCGGGGGCGACCGGCGGCTGCGCCGGTCGGCCGCCTGGCAGACGGCGCGGGTACCCCCAGCGGTGCCCAAGCCGCCGGCGGGTCCGGGTGGCGAGCCGGAACGACGCCGCCCCGCGCGGTGGGCGCGGGGCGGCGTACGGAGGCGAGAGGGGGACGTCAGGCGTCGGCGCCGCCGGCGCGCTCCGCGTCGCGCTCCTTGAGGCGTGCGGCCTCCTTGCGGACCTCGGCCTGGGTGGCGCGCTCCTTCTGCAGCCACTCGGGCTCTTCCTGCTTCAGGGCCTCGATCTGCTCCGTGGTGAGCGCCTCGGTGACCCCGCCGCGGGCGAGGCCGGAGTTGGAGATGCCCAGCTTCGCCGCCACCACCGGGCGCGGGTGCGGGCCGTTGCGGCGCAGCTCCCGGAGCCACTCGGGCGGGTCGGCCTGCAGTGCGTTCAGCTCGTCGCGCGACACGACGCCCTCCCGGAACTCGGCGGGGGTGGCCTCGAGGTACACACCCAGCTTCTTCGCCGCCGTGGCGGGCTTCATGGTCTGGGCGGATTGGTGCGACGTCATGCCTCAAGGATATCGATCGCGGGAGCGGTCCCCGACCGGCGCCGGGGTAGCCTGGCCGGATGACCGGCTCGGAAGCTCCCCCCTCGTTCCGCCTCGCCTACGTCCCGGGCGTGACCCCCGCCAAATGGGTGCGGATCTGGCAGGAACGGCTGCCGGACGTCCCGCTCGAGCTCGTCATGGTCACGGCCGCCGAGGTCCCCGGGATGCTCCGCGGCCTCGACGCGGACGCGGGCTTCGTACGGCTGCCGATCGACCGGACGGACCTCAGCGCCATCCCCCTCTACACGGAGACGACGGTCGTCGTCGTCCCCAAGGACCACCTCGTGGCGGCCGCCGAGGAGGTGTCGCTGGCGGACCTGGCCGACGACGTGGTGTTCCACCCCCTCGACGACACCCTGGAGTGGGAGCAACCCCCCGGGCGGCCCGCGATCGAGCGCCCGGCCACGACCGCGGACGCCGTCGAGCTCGTCGCGGCGGGCGTGGGGGTGCTGGTCGTGCCGCAGTCGCTGGCGCGCCTGCACCACCGCCGCGACCTCACCTACCGCACGGTGGTCGACGCCCCGCAGTCGCGGGTGGCCCTGTCGTGGCGCGAGGACACCACGACCGACCGGGTCGAGGACTTCATCGGCATCGTGCGCGGCCGCACCGTCAACAGCACCCGCGGCCGCACCCAGGCCCAGCCGCAGCCGAAGAAGCAGCGCCCCGAGGAGGGGGCGGCGCGCCGCAAGCCGGCGGCGGGCAGGTCGTCCGGCCGTACGTCCGCCAAGACCCCCCGCCCCGCGAAGCGCGGCAAGCCCCGCCGCCGCTCGTAGACGCGGTGAGGGCACGCGGCCGCCACCGGCCGGAGGTCCGGACGCCGACCGGGGTGCCGAGACTCGCCGGACTCCGGGGCGCCCCACCGGCCCCAGGGCGGCTGTGACGACGAACGACAGTTGGCGGATCTGACATCCATCAGCAGTGGCCGCGATGCGACGAGGCCGTTGCCGGTGCCGGGGCCGCCGACCAGCCCCACCCCGAGAGCCAGGTCGGCCCCGTACGGGGTGCGCCGCGGGGATTCTGCGGTCGGCTGGGCGACCACGCTGAACGCGTCCACCAGGTAGGCGGCCCAGGGAGCTGCCGTCTCGTAGATCTCGTAGCGGCCTGGTGAACACTCTCTCAGCGTCTTCTCCAGGTACCGTCCGGACCCAGGGCCGATCTCCAACACCGTGTCCGGGTTGGCAGCGAAGACGCCGAGGGCGCGATGTTCGTCGACGGTGGACTGGGTTGACTTCGCCCAGGTCTTGTCACCTCGGACGCAGGGCCAAGCGCGTGGCGCGCAGAGGTCGGACAGGGTTCGGGCCGGGAACTCGGCGCCGGCTTTCCCTGGCATCCGAGGGCGATGGCAGAGTGATCGTTCCGCTTGACTAGCCTTGCCGTCATGAATCGCTGGGAAGAGCTGACTGGTGGGAGCTCCGGAGAGGACTACGCCGCGCGTCTGGCGGTTGTGGCCGACGGCGGCAAGGACATGCATGGTGAGGCGCGATTCTGCGCCGCGCTCGTGCCCGTGGGAGCGCGGGTGCTGGACGCCGGGTGCGGTACCGGACGGGTCATGATCCGGCTCGCGGAGCTCGGGTACGACTGTGTCGGGGTGGATCTCGATGAGTCCATGCTGGCGGTGGCCCGCAGGGAAGCGCCGGACCTGACGTGGATCCGGGCCGACCTGACCGATTTTGCCCCGGCCGATGTTCATGCCGCTGCGGGCTTCGACCTCGTGGTCGCCGCCGGCAACATTTTCCCGCTTCTCGCCACAGGTACCGAGGCGGCGGCCGTCAGCCGACTGGCCGCGGTGCTGCGCCCGGGGGGTCTGTTCGTCTCCGGATTCGGCTTGGATGAGGCCCACCTGCCGGTGCCGCCAAGCATCACGCTGCCGGAGTACGACACCTATTGCGCTGCGGCGAGCCTCGCCTTCGTCGACCGCTTCGCCACCTGGGACGCCGACCCTTATGAGGGCGGCGGCTACGCGGTCAGCGTCCACCGGCGCTGAAAGATCCCGGAAGCCGTCTTGGTGCAGGCGGTATGGGTCGCGTGTTCTTGGGCCGTTTGCTTGCCGGGCGGGCTGTGGCGCTGAAGGTCGTCCATCCGTACTGAGCGCGCCAGGCGGTCAGTGGCGCTTTCACGGCACCGGTGGTGGTGGCCGGTCCGGAGGGTGACTTGCCGTGGTTGGTGACCGTCTGCGTACCCGGGGCCGAGCCTTACCGAGCGGTCGCGGCGGGCGGTCCTCTGATCCTCACCGCACAGGACACGGTCTGGGGCGAACGCCTGTGGCCGGTGTCCCGCCGACCCGACTTGGCCGCACGAAGCCATACCGGTCGTCTCGGCATGTTCACGTGGTAGTGGCGAGTCCGGAGCGAGGGCCAACTATCGTCCTGAGGGGCCATGCGCAGAGCCTCGTCATAGGCGGCGGGGCCGGAACGGGCCGAAAAGCTTTGCATAAAACTTCCGGGCGCCGTATAGTCATGCCATCGACGAGGAGGGTCCATGGCATTCCGGGCAGCGGTGGCGGGAGCGAGCGGGTACGCGGGCGGGGAGATCCTGCGCCTGTTGCTGAACCACCCCGAGATCGAGATCGGCGCGCTCACCGGGAACACCAACGCCGGGCAGCGCCTCGGCGGCCTGCAGCCGCATCTGCTGCCGCTGGCCGACCGCGTCCTGGAGGCGACCGACGTGGAGGCGCTGGCCGGACACGACGTCGTCTTCCTCGCGCTGCCGCACGGGCAGTCGGCCGCCGTCGCCGAGCAGCTCGGTGACACGGCCCTCGTCGTCGACTGCGGCGCCGACTTCCGGCTCGAGGACGCCGCGGACTGGGAGCGGTTCTACGGCTCCCCGCACGCGGGCACGTGGCCGTATGGCCTTCCGGAGCTGCCGGGTGCGCGCGCCGCGCTGGCGGGCTCCAGGCGCATCGCGGTGCCCGGTTGCTACCCCACCGCGGTCACGCTCGCGCTCTTCCCCGCGTACGCGGCGGGCCTGGTGGAGCCCGAGGCCGTCGTCGTCGCCGCGTCCGGCACCTCCGGTGCGGGCAAGGCCGCCAAGCCGCACCTGCTGGGCAGCGAGGTCATGGGCAACATGACCCCGTACGGCGTCGGCGGTACGCACCGGCACACCCCCGAGATGATCCAGAACCTCTCCGGGGTGGCCGGGGAGCGGGTCTGCGTCTCCTTCACCCCGACGCTGGCGCCGATGCCCCGCGGCATCCTCGCCACCTGCAGCGCCAAGGCCAGGCCCGGCACCACCGCCGACGCCGTACGGGGCGCCTACGAGAAGGCGCTGGCCGACGAACCGTTCGCGCACCTGCTGCCGGAGGGCCAGTGGCCCGCCACCGCCGCCGTGTACGGCTCGAACGCCGCGCTGATCCAGGTCGCGTACGACGAGGCCGCCGGCCGGGTCGTCGTCGTCAGCGCCATCGACAACCTCACCAAGGGGACCGCCGGCGGCGCGGTGCAGAGCATGAACATCGCGCTCGGCCTCCCCGAGGGACTGGGCCTGAGCACCGCGGGGGTCGCACCATGACCCCCCGCCCCGCCGCCCGCGCCCGCCGCGCCGTCGCCGAGCTGCTCACCCGGGCCGCGCCCTGCGGCGCGGGGGCCGACGCGCCCGGCACGGCCCCGGTGACCGGGCCGTACACCGACATCACGGCGAAGGCCGCGCCCCTGCGGTGCGTCGGCCCAGAAGCGGACAAGGAGACGACACAGTGAGCGTCACGGCAGCACAGGGATTCACGGCGGCGGGTATCGCCGCCGGGATCAAGGAGAACGGCAACCCGGACCTCGCCCTCGTGGTGAACAACGGTCCGCGGCTCGCCGCGGCCGGCGTCTTCACCTCCAACCGCGTCAAGGCCGCCCCCGTCCTGTGGTCGGAGCAGGTCCTCAAGGGCGGTCAGGTCTCCGCCGTCGTCCTCAACTCCGGTGGCGCCAACGCCTGTACGGGCCCCCTGGGCTTCCAGGACACCCACGCCACCGCCGAGGCGGTCGCCGACGCCCTCGGGCAGAGCGCGGGGGAGGTCGCCGTCTGCTCCACCGGGCTGATCGGCGTCCGGCTGCCTATGGACAGGCTGCTGCCGGGCGTCGCCAAGGCGGCGGCCGAGCTCTCCGCCCACGGCGGCGAGAAGGCCGCCATCGCCATCAAGACCACCGACACCGTCCACAAGACCGCCGTGTACGAGGGCGAGGGCTGGACGGTCGGCGGCATGGCCAAGGGCGCGGGCATGCTCGCACCGGGCCTGGCCACCATGCTGGTCGTCCTCACCACCGACGCCGACCTGGACTCCGCCGCCCTCGACGGGGCGCTGCGCGCCGCCACCCGCACCACCTTCGACCGGGCCGACTCCGACGGCTGCATGTCGACCAACGACACGGTGCTGCTGCTCGGCTCCGGTGCCTCCGGCGTCACCCCCGCACCGGAGCCGTTCGCCGCCGCCGTCGAGCAGGTCTGCGCCGACCTCGCCCGCCAGCTGATCCGCGACGCCGAAGGCGCCTCCAAGGACATCAAGATCGAGGTCGTCAACGCGGCGACCGAGGACGACGCCGTCGAGGTGGGCCGCTCCATCGCCCGCAACAACCTCCTCAAGTGCGCGATCCACGGCGAGGACCCCAACTGGGGCCGGGTGCTCTCGGCGATCGGCACCACCTCCGCCGCCTTCGAGCCGGACCGCCTCAACGTCGCGATCAACGGCGTGTGGGTCTGCAAGTCCGGCTCCGTCGGCGAGGACCGCGAGCTGGTCGACATGCGCTACCGCGAGGTCCACATCACCGCCGACCTCGCCGCCGGCACCGAGACCGCGACCATCTGGACCAACGACCTGACCGCCGAGTACGTCCACGAGAACAGCGCCTACAGCTCATGAGCGCCCGCAAGCACACGGCCCTGCCTAAGGCGCAGATCCTGATCGAGGCGCTGCCCTGGCTGACCCGGCACCACGGCAAAACGGTCGTCATCAAGTTCGGCGGCAACGCCATGGTCGACGAGGAGCTGAAGGCGGCCTTCGCCCAGGACGTCGTCTTCCTGCGGCACGCCGGCCTCAAGCCGGTCGTGGTGCACGGCGGCGGCCCGCAGATCAGCGCGCAGCTCGACAAGCAGGGCCTGGTCAGCGAGTTCAAGGCGGGGCTGCGGGTCACCACCCCGGAGGCCATGGACGTCGTCCGCATGGTGCTCGCCGGGCAGGTGCAGCGCGAGCTGGTCAACCTGCTCAACCAGCACGGCCCGCTCGCCGTCGGCCTGACCGGTGAGGACGCCCACACCATCAGCGCGACCCGGCACCGCCCGATGATCGACGGCGAGGCCGTCGACATCGGCCGGGTCGGGCAGATCACCGAGATCGACACCGGTGCCATCCGGGCCCTGCTGGACGACGGCCGCATCCCGGTCGTCTCCTCCATCGCCCGCAGCGCCGACGACGGCCACATCTACAACGTCAACGCCGACACCGCCGCGGCGGCGCTCGCGGCCGCGCTCGGCGCGGAGACCCTGATGGTCCTCACGGACGTCGAGGGCCTGTACGAGGACTGGCCGAACAGCGACGAGGTGATCAGCCGGCTCACCGCGAGCGAGCTGGAGAAACTGCTGCCCGAGCTGTCCAGCGGCATGGTGCCCAAGATGGAGGGGTGCCTGCACGCGGTGCGCAACGGCGTCCACACCGCCCGGGTCATCGACGGGCGGGTCCAGCACTCGATCCTGCTGGAGATCTTCACCGACGAGGGAATCGGCACGATGGTGGTACCCGACGGCGTCGACACGGCGGGCGGCACATCGCGGAACGAAGGGGAACGGGCATGACCGGGACCGGCGACCAGGGGAACGAGGCGCTCACACGGCGCTGGCAGGGCTCCCTGATGGACAACTACGGCACCCCGCGGCTGCCCCTGGTCCGCGGCGAGGGCGCCCGGTACTGGGACGCCGACGGCAACGAGTACCTGGACTTCCTCGGCGGCATCGCGGTCAACGCCCTCGGCACCGCCCACCCCGCCGTCGTCCGCGCGGTCTCCGAGCAGATCGCGACCCTCGGCCACGTCTCGAACTTCTTCATCGCCGAGCCCACGGTCGCCCTCGCCGAGCGGCTGCTCCAGCTGTCCGGCCGGCCCGGCCGTGTGCTGTTCTGCAACTCCGGCGCCGAGGCCAACGAAGCCGCCTTCAAGATCGGCCGGCTGACGGGCCGTACGCACATGGTGGCCACCGACGGCGGCTTCCACGGCCGCACCATGGGCGCGCTCGCGCTCACCGGGCAGCCGGGGAAGCAGGAGTCCTTCCGCCCCCTGCCCGGTGACGTCACCCATGTGCCCTACGGCGACGCCGACGCGCTGCGCGCCGCCGTCACCGAGCGGACCGCGCTGGTGATGCTCGAGCCCGTCCAGGGCGAGAACGGCGTCATCGTGCCCCCGGCCGGATACCTGGCCGCCGCCCGGGAGATCACCCGCGCCACCGGCACCCTGCTCGTCATGGACGAGGTGCAGACCGGCATCGGCCGCACCGGCCACTGGTTCGAGCACCAGGCGCAGGGCGTCGAGCCGGACGTCGTCACCCTCGCCAAGGCGCTCGGCGGCGGCCTGCCCATCGGCGCCACGCTCGCCTTCGGCCCCGCGGCCGAGCTGCTGACTCCCGGTCAGCACGGCACCACCTTCGGCGGCAACCCGGTGGCCTGCGCCGCGGCGCTGGCCGTCCTGGACACCATCGCCCAGGAGGGCGTGCTGGACAACGTCAAGCGCCAGGGCGAGAAACTGCGCCAGGGCGTCGAGGCGCTGGACCACCCTCTGGTCGATCACGTGCGCGGTGCGGGCCTCCTGCTGGGTATCGTGCTCACCGAGCCGCTCTCCGCGCAGGTGCAGAAGGCGGCTCAGGACGCCGGACTCCTGGTGAACGCCGCCGTACCCGACACGGTGCGGCTCGCCCCGCCGCTGATCCTCGGTGACGCCGAGGTGGACGCGTTCCTGGGGGCGCTGCCGGGTGTCCTCGACGCCGTACATGCCGCAGAGGGACACCGATCCGGAGAATGACACGACGATGAGCGAGGCGCAGCAGCAGGCCGGCGGGGGAGCCGCCGCCGTACCGCAGACCCGGATGGCACGCCACCGGCGGATCGTCGACATCCTCAACCGGCTGCCGGTGCGGTCCCAGAGCCAGCTCGCCAAGCTGCTCTCCGACGACGGGCTGAGCGTCACCCAGGCGACGCTCTCCCGTGACCTCGACGAACTGGGCGCGGTGAAGATCCGCACCAACAACGGCGAACTCATCTACGCCGTGCCCAGCGAGGGCGGTTTCCGCACCCCCATGGCGCCGCTCGGGGAGTCGGTGAAGGAGGAGCGGATGAGCCGCCTCGCCGGAGAACTGCTGATCTCCGCGGAGGCCTCGGCCAACCTCGTCGTCGTCCGCACCCCGCCCGGCGCGGCGCAGTTCTTCGCCTCCGCGATCGACCAGGCCGAGGTGTACGACATCCTCGGCACGATCGCGGGCGACGACACGGTCATGCTGATCAGCCGCGACCCGGCCGGCGGGCAGGCGGTCGCCGACCACCTGCTGCGCCTGGCCGCGGGCGGTTAGGACCGGGCCCCGGGCCCGGTCAGACGACGGGGCTCAGGCCCCCGTCGAAGTTGATGCCGGTGCCGGTGACGTAGCCGGCCCGGCCGGACAGCAGGAAGGCCACCAGGTCCGCGAACTCCTCGGCGCGGCCCACCCGGCCCAGGGGGATGCCGGACTCGCGGCCCATCGTGGCGTACAGCTCCTCGACGGTGATCCCGCGCTCCTCGGCCTGCCGGGTCCACTGGCCGCTCTCGACCAGGCCGACGAGCACGGCGTTGACCCGGATGTTGTCGGGCCCGAGCTCCTTGGACAGCGCCTTGGTCAGCGCGAGGCCGGCCGCGCGGGAGACCGAGGTCGGGGTGCTGCCCGCGCCGGGGGACTTGGCGGAGACGGCGAGGGTGTTGACGATGCTGCCGCCCCCCGCGGCGCGCAGGTGGGGGAGTGCCAGCCGGGTCAGCCGCACCGCGGCGTGCAGCTTCAGCTGCAGGTCCTCCTCCCACACCGAGTCGTCCTGGCGCTCGAAGAAGCCGGCCGCGCTGCGCCCGGCGTTGTTGACCACGGCGTCGATCCGTCCCCAGCGCCCGTCGGCGGCGGCGACGAAGCGCTCGAGGTCCTCGGGGCGGGTGACGTCGGCCGGCACGCCCAGTACGTCGGCGCCGGTGGCGCCCAGTTCCTTCACCACGTGCTCGATGCGCTCGGGGTCACGTCCGCACAGCGCCACCTTGGCGCCCTCGGCGGTCAGCCGCCGGACAAGGGCCGCGCCGAGTCCGTCGGACCCTCCGGTGACCAGCACGACCTTGCCGTTCAGTTGCAGATCCATGTGACGCATTCTTGCCACCTGGAACAGCTGATCGTCAAGCGCTCAACTTGGCGACGAAACGCCCGAATCCCGAGGTGTGCCAGGTCGTGCCGTCGGGGTCGACGGCGAAGGCCTCCACATCGGGGAGTCCTTCCAGCCACTCCCGGGCCCGGCCGCCCATGGCGTAGCCGGCCGTCGCCCAGGTGTCCGCCTCGGTGAGGGACGCGCACACCACGGTGAGCGACGCGAGTCCCCCGGCGGGCGGCGCACCCGTGTGCGGGTCGAGGATGTGGCAGCCGCGTTCGGCGGGACCGGAGGTGGCGACGGCCAGCTCGCCGTCCGCCTCGACGACGGTGGCCAGCCCCCCGGGCCGCAGCGGATCGGCGATGCCGACCCGCCAGGGGCCGCCGGTCAGCTGGACGTCGCCGCCGCCGTTGAGGCAGACCTTCCCGGCGCCCGCCGCCGCGATCGTCGTGGCGGCCCGCTCGACCGCCCAGCCCTTGACCAGGCCGGTGGGGTCGAGCGCGGTGCCGGGGCCCGCGTAGCGCGGGGTGAACCAGCCGTCGGTGCGGCGCTCGGCGTCCTCGCACAGCCCCAGGACCTCGCGCACCTCGCGTGAGCACTGCGCGAGGGCGAGTTCACCACGGCCCAGCCGGCTGATCTCGCTGTCGGCCCGGAAGGTGGAGAACACCGCGTCGACCTGGTGCAGGCCCGCCACCGCCTCGTCCAGGGCCGCCCGGACGCGCGGCTCGCGGGCACCGCGCACGTCGAAGGAGAACACCGTCCCCATGCAGTGCTCCACGTGCCGCAGGCGCGGGGGGTTGTCGGACATCGTCAGGCACCGGCCTTGTCCAGGGCGCTCTGCAGCGACTTGCGGTAGCCCTCGCTGGTGAAGGAGGCACCGGAGACGGTGTCGATCTGCGCGCTCTGGGCGGTGACCGCGGCCCGGTCGAGCTGCGGGACGGCGCTGGCGGTGAGCTGGTCGCTGGTGGGGGTGCCCGCGGGCGCCTGGACGGCCGCGGCCGAGACGATCCGCCCCCCGTCGACCGTGATCTTGACCTGGACGGGGCCGTAGCTGGTCTGCGCGACGTCCCCGGTGACGGTCTTCCGCGCGGGCGCGCCACCCTGCTTCCCCGGGGCCCGCGCCCCGCCGGTGCCGCGTCCGTCCGCCGGGGCCGAGGCCACCGGCACCGACGGGTCCGGGCCGGCGGGCGAGGGGGCCGCGGAGACCGGCGGCACCTGCTGTGCCGGGGCCCCGGCCTGCGAGGTGAAGGGCGCCGTCGTCGGCTTCAGGGCGAGCAGCAGCACGACCCCGGAGACGGTCGTCACGCTGCTCAGGAGGATCCGGCGCAGCGGGTGCTTCTTCTTCACTCGGACCTCACATCTCGAAGGACTCGTGGTGGATACGGCGTTCGGGCACTCCCGCCTCGCGCAGCGCGGAGTACGACTCCTCGGCCAGCCCCGGGGGGCCGCACAGGTACACGTCGTGCCGGTCGATGTCCGGCAGCATCCGCCGCAGTCCCTGCGCGGTGATCTCCGGGCGGGCGCCGCCGGGTCCGTTCACCGCGTACACCAGGCGTGCGCCGCGTTCGGCGGCGATCTCCTCCAGCTCCGCCCACAGCGCGAGGTCCTGCCTGCTGCGGGCCCGGTACAGCAGCGTGAGGTCGCCGGGCGCGGCCGGCAGCGTCTCGAACAGCGCCCGCAGCGGGGTGATCCCGGCGCCGCCCGCCAGCAGCAGCACCTTGCCGCCGCGGCGGCGGGCGGCCGTCATGGCGCCGTAGGGGCCCTCGGCCCACACCCGTGTGCCGGGTTCGAGCGAGGCCAGCGCGGAGCTGTGGCCGCCCACCGCCTTGACGGTGATCCGCAGCAGGTCGGGCCGGGGCGGCGCCGACAGCGAGTACGGGTTGGCGCTCCAGCGCAGCCCCGGGGCGAGGAAGCGCCAGCGGAAGAACTGGCCGGGCTCCGCGCCCAGGCGGTGCAGCCTGCGTCCCGTGATCAGCACCGAGACCACGCCCGGCGCCTCCTCGACGGTCTCCGCGACCCGCATGCGGTGCCTCATGTTGAGCCGGACCGGCACCAGCACCCGGTACCAGAGGACCAGCCCCGTCACCGAGCCGTACAGCGCGTACCAGATGCCGCGCGCGGTGGCGCTGCCGGCGAACTCGGCACCGGTGGCCAATTGGTGCCAGAAGGTCAGGTAGACCGCTGCGTAGGTCAGCAGGTGGACGTAGTACCAGGTCTCGTAGCGCAGCCGGCGGCGCAGGACGCCCGCCGAGACGAAGCCGATGACCAGCAGCAGCACGGTGCCGGCCGTCGCCTCGATCATGCGCGGGTAGTCCAGGACCACGGAGACCGACTGCTGTACGAGCGGCTGCCCGGACTGCTCGGAGTAACCCCACAGGATGAGCGCGACGTGGACGACGACCAGGCAGACGGCGTACCGGCCGCTCATCGCGTGCCAGCGGGCTACCCGGTCGCTGCCCACGCGCCGCTCCAGCGCGGGGACGCGCGCCATCTGCAGGACGACCAGGGCGATGGCGTAGCCGCCGAGCAGGCCGGTGATCCGGCCCGCCGCGGTGAGCCAGCCGGCCGTGGTCGGCTGGATGTAGGGGGTGTTGCCCCACCACAGCCACACGACCCCGGCGGCGCCCGCCCAGGCCAGCAGGAGCAGCGGGATCGCGGGGGAACGGCGGGGCCGGATCCGGCGCATGGCCTGCCGCCTGCCCGCCCTGCTGTTGTGGATCATCGTGGTCGTGGCCGCCATGCGCATGGGTACGCACGGCTCCGCGCCCCTGCTCAAAGCCCGGTTTCCCACCACGCGCCGTACCGCGATGTGGTATTGCGTGCGCTCCGCGGGGCGGCCGGGTGCGGGCGGCCCGATCGTCCGGGGCGCGGCTGCCGCGGGGAGCGGCCGACCCGCCTGTGAGCTGCCACGACACGGCCGATTGACGAATCATGCGGGGGAGTGCATACTTATACCCAACAGCGTATGCACCACCATCGCCGCCATACGCACCGGACCTCGCGCACCAAAGGAGAGACCCGTGACCGAGCGCGTCGTACTCGCCTACTCGGGCGGACTGGACACCTCCGTCGCCATCGGATGGATCGCCGAGGAGACCGGCGCCGAGGTCATCGCCGTGGCCGTGGACGTCGGCCAGGGCGGCGAGGACCTGGACGTCATCCGCAAGCGGGCGCTCGCCTGCGGCGCGGTGGAGGCCGAGGTCGCCGACGCCAAGGACGAGTTCGCCGACGAGTACTGCCTCCCGGCGATCAAGGCCAACGCCCTCTACATGGACCGCTACCCGCTGGTCTCCGCGCTCTCCCGGCCGACCATCGTCAAGCACCTGGTGGCCGCCGCCAAGAAGCACGGCGCCTCGATCGTCGCCCACGGCTGCACCGGCAAGGGCAACGACCAGGTCCGCTTCGAGGCCGGCATCTCCTCCCTCGCCCCCGAGCTGACCTGCATCGCGCCGGTCCGCGACTACGCGATGACCCGGGACAAGGCGATCGCGTTCTGCGAGGAGAAGAACCTCCCCATCGCCACCACCAAGAAGTCCCCCTACTCGATCGACCAGAACGTCTTCGGACGCGCCGTCGAGACCGGCTTCCTCGAAGACATCTGGAACGCCCCGATCGAGGACGTCTACGAGTACACCCAGAACCCGGCCGGCCCCCGCGAGGCCGACGAGGTGGTCATCACCTTCAAGCAGGGCGTCCCGGTCGCGATCGACGGCAAGCCGGTCACCGTCCTGCAGGCCATCCAGCAGCTCAACGAGCGCGCCGGCGCCCAGGGCGTCGGCCGGATCGACATGGTCGAGGACCGCCTGGTCGGCATCAAGTCCCGCGAGGTGTACGAGGCTCCGGGCGCGATCGCCCTGATCACCGCCCACCAGGAGCTGGAGAACGTCACCGTCGAGCGCGAACTCGCCCGCTACAAGCGGCAGGTCGAGCAGCGCTGGGGCGAGCTGGTCTACGACGGCCTGTGGTTCTCCCCGCTCAAGCGGGCCCTGGACGGCTTCATCGACGAGGCCAACCAGCACGTCACCGGCGACATCCGGATGACCCTGCACGGCGGCCGCGCCGTCGTCACCGGCCGGAAGTCCGACCAGTCCCTGTACGACTTCAACCTGGCGACCTATGACACCGGCGACACGTTCGACCAGTCGCTCTCGAAGGGCTTCATCGAGATCTTCGGCATGTCGTCGAAGATCGCGGCCAAGCGCGACCTTGCGTAGTCAGTAGCCTCGACCACGGCAGCCCGCCTCCCCGCCCCTGCCGGCGGGGAGGCGGCCGCACATCCACCCCCGAGGGAAGCGAGCAGACCAGTGAGCACCAACAGCGGCGACGTCCGGCTCTGGGGCGGCCGTTTCGCCGACGGTCCCGCGGAGGCGCTGGCCAAGCTCTCCGCGTCCGTCCACTTCGACTGGCGGCTCGCGCCGTACGACATCGCCGGCTCCCGCGCCCACGCGCGCGTGCTGCACAAGGCGGGCCTGCTGAGCGACGTCGAGCTGACCCGCATGCTCGCCGGCCTCGACCAGTTGGAGTCCGACGTCGCCGACGGCTCCTTCACCGGGACCATCGCCGACGAGGACGTCCACACCGCCCTGGAGCGCGGCCTGCTGGAGCGGCTCGGCCCCGACCTCGGGGGCAAGCTGCGAGCCGGCCGGTCCCGCAACGACCAGGTCGCCACGCTCTTCCGGATGTACCTGCGCGACCACGCCCGGATCATCGGCGGCCTGATCGCCGAGCTGCAGCACGCCCTGGTCCGGCTCGCCGAGACGCACTTCGACGTCGCCATGCCCGGCCGCACCCACCTGCAGCACGCCCAGCCGGTGCTCTTCGCCCACCATGTGCTCGCCCACGTCCAGGCGCTGTCCCGGGACGCCGAGCGGCTGCGCCAGTGGGACGAGCGCACGGCGGTGTCCCCGTACGGTTCCGGCGCGCTGGCCGGTTCCTCGCTCGGGCTGGACCCGGAGGCGGTCGCCAGGGACCTCGGCTTCGAGCACGGCTCGGTGGCCAACTCCATCGACGGCACGGCCTCGCGCGACTTCGTCGCCGAGTTCGCCTTCATCACCGCCATGATCGGCGTCGACCTCTCGCGGATCGCGGAGGAGGTCATCATCTGGAACACGAAGGAGTTCTCCTTCGTCACCCTCCACGACGCCTTCTCCACCGGCTCGTCGATCATGCCGCAGAAGAAGAACCCGGACATCGCGGAACTCGCCCGCGGCAAGTCCGGGCGGCTCATCGGCAACCTGACCGGCCTGCTCGCCACGCTGAAGGCGCTGCCCCTGGCGTACAACCGCGACCTGCAGGAGGACAAGGAACCGGTCTTCGACTCCTGCGACACCCTCGAGGTCCTGCTGCCCGCCTTCACGGGCATGATGGCCACGCTCACCGTCAACCGGGAGCGCATGGAGGAGCTCGCCCCGGCCGGCTTCTCGCTCGCCACGGACATCGCCGAGTGGCTGGTGAAGCGGGGCGTGCCCTTCCGTGTCGCGCACGAGGTCGCGGGGGAGTGCGTCAAGGTCTGCGAGGCCGAGGGCATCGAGCTGGACCAGCTGACCGACGAGCAGTTCGCCAAGATCTCCCCGCACCTCGCTCCCGAGGTGCGCACCGTGCTGAACGTGCCCGGCGCGCTGGCCGCCCGCGACGGTCGCGGCGGGACCGCTCCGTCGGCGGTGGTGGTCCAGCTCGCCGAGGTCAAGCGGGACCTCGCCGTCCAGTTGGCGTGGGCGCAGGCCAAGGGCTGATCCCGCGAGCAGGGAGCCCGGCCGGGTCCGTCCACCCGGCCGGGCTTCTTCGTCGTCGCGCGTGAGACACTGATGTCTCATATGGGTTAGCCTTGTCTCATGAGCTTCGATCGTGAGCAGGTCCTGCGGGACGCGGCCGACCTGCTGTCGCGGCGTGCCACCGCCTCCATGGACGAGATCGCCAAGGCCGCCGGCATCAGCCGGGCCACGCTCCACCGGCACTTCCCCGGCCGGGACGCGCTGGTGCGGGCCCTCGGCCTGCTCGGCATCGCGCAGACCGAGGAGCGCCTGGACGCGGCGCGCATCGAGGAGGGCGACCCCGTCGAGGCCGTCCGCCGGCTCATCAGCGAGGCCGTGCCCGTCTCCGGTTTCCTGGCCTTCCTCTACGGCGAGAACCAGATCTACGACGTCGCCGAGATCAACGAGGGCTGGGCGCGCATCGACGCCCGGGTCGCCGCCCTCTTCCGGCGCGGCCAGGAAGACGGCGCGTTCCGCTACGACCTGACCCCCGCCTGGCTCGTCGAGGCGCTGTACGCGCTCATCGCCGCTTCGGCCTGGTCCGTTCAGGACGGCCGCATGGCCCGCCTCGACCCCGCCCGCATGGTCACCGAACTGCTGCTCGGCGGCATGCTGCGCGACCCCCGGAGCGGGTCGTGACCACCGCCGCACCCGTCACCACCCCGCGCCACGACGACCGCGGCCACCCGGGGCGCTGGCTCGCCCTCTGCGTCCTCACCCTCGCGCTGCTGCTCATCGCCGTCGACGCCACCGTGCTCGGCCTGGCCGTGCCCTTCCTCAGCGCGGACCTGCGGCCCACCTCCACCCAACTGCTTTGGATCGGCGACGTCTACTCCTTCGTCATCGCCGGCCTGCTCGTCTCCATGGGCGGCCTCGGCGACCGCGTCGGACGCAAGCGGCTGCTGCTCACCGGCACCGCCGCCTTCGGCGCGCTCTCCGTGCTCGCCGCGTACGCCACCACCCCCGGCAAGCTCATCACCGCCCGCGCCCTCATGGGCGTCGCGGGCGCCACCCTCATGCCGTCCACGCTCGCACTGATCCGCACCCTCTTCCCCGACCCGCGCGAGCGGAGCTTCGCCATCGGCGTCTGGGGCGCCGTCTCGACCGCGGGCGCCGCCCTCGGCCCGGTCGCCGGCGGGATCCTCCTCGAGCACTTCTGGTGGGGCTCGGTCTTCCTCATCAACCTGCCCGTCATGGCCCTGCTGCTCGTCGTGGGCGCCCGGTTGCTGCCCGAGTCCCGCGACCCGGCGCCCGGCCCGTGGGACCCGGCCAGCGTCCTGCTCTCGCTGCTGGGCATGTTCGGCGTCGTCTACTGCGTCAAGCAGCTCGCCGTGCACGGACCCGGACCCGGCGCGGCCGGTGCCGGCGTCCTCGGCGCGGCCTGCCTGTACACCTTCGTCCGCAGGCAACTCGCCCTGTCCAAGCCGCTGCTGGACATGCGTCTGTTCCGGCACCTGGGCTTCTCCGGCGCGGTGCTGGCGGACCTGCTCACCGTGCTCGGGCTCGCCGGGAGCGTCTTCTTCCTCTCCCAGTTCCTCCAGCTCGTCCAGGGCCGCTCCCCGCTCCAGGCGGGACTGTGCGAACTCCCGGCGACCCTCGGCGCCGCCGCCACCGGGCTCGTCGCGGGCGCCGTCGCGCGCCGCTGGTCGGTCCGGGTCGCCGTCACGGGCGGCCTCGGCGCCACCGGACTCGCCCTGACCGCCCTCCTGGCCCTGCGCCCCGGCACGGGCTACCTCTTCCTCGGCGCGGCCCTGCTGGTCGTCGGCGCCGGAGCCGGGCTGTCGTTCACCGTCACGGCCGACGTCATCCTCTCCAGCGTCCCGCCGCAGCAGGCCGGTGCCGCCTCCGGCGTCTCCGAGACCGCGTACGAACTCGGCGCCGCCCTTGGCATCGCCCTCCTGGGCTCCGTGGTCACCGGCATCTCCGGCGGCCCGGCCTCGGCCGACCCCGCCGCCTTCACCGACGGCCTGCGCGCCGCCTCCGCCGCCGGGGGCGCCGTCCTGCTGCTGGCGGCCACCGCCGCCTGGCGCCTGCTGCGCGGCCAGCGGCTCGCGGACGGCCGGGTCACCCCGGTGGGCCGCTGACGGGCTGACGGCCTGACCGTCCGGGGCCCGGTCAGGCGGCCCCGGGGTCGTCGAGCGTGAAGACCGTCAGCCACTGCGAGCCGGCGGGCGTGTAGCCCAGGTCCATCAGCGCCGTGGTCACCGCGCGCATGTGCCCCGCGCCGTACAGGATCCCGGCGGTGAACGGCTCGGGACGGCCGGCGCGGGCGTGGTGCACATGCGTCACCGCGTCGATCAGCAGGCGGTCGCGCCGGTGCACGACCAGGTCGTCCGTCCCCGTCCAGAATTCCGCGGCCTCCACCTCGTCGTCGCCGGGCAGGTCCTCCAGCTGCAGGTGCCGGGCGAGGAACCGGCGCGTACCGAGCAGCCGCATGCCCGCGACGTAGACGGGGATGAGCGCGGCCAGCGTCGCGCGCTCCCTGAGCGGCACCCGCCGCCACCTGTCGTCGAACTCCTCACCGGTCATGTCCGGGCACACCACGGGCACGCCCAGCGTGGCGAAGTCGATGTCCTGGACGACCAGTCCCAGACGTTCGTGGCCCGCGAGGCTGCGGTACGACCGCGTGAGCGCCAGCGCCGCCGTACCGCCCCGGACGCCCTCGGCGATCACCAGATCGCACGAGGCGCGCAGACGGGCCGTCACCTCCGCGTAGAACGCCGGCTCCGCCAGGTGGACCATCGGGTACAGCTCGAAGGTCAGCGCCGTCGCACGGCTGCGGAAGCGGATGACCGCCGACCGTACCCCTGCCAGCTCCGTGACCTCGATGTACTGCACGCGTCCCCCCGCCCCCGGCGGATCCGTCAATCGGAGGGACGCGCCACGAGGGCCGAGGGGTTGCACCGGTGCCCGCGCTGACCACCGACGTCAACTCCCGGCGAGCGAGGCGGGTTTGCAGTCCGTATGCTGCCGGTACCCGCCGCGGGGGAGGGAGCGCCATGAGCACGGACGCACAGTCCGGCCAGGACACCGACGTCCTGGCCGTCCTGAGGGAGCACACCCTCGACTGCCGCTACGAGGAGGCCGAGGCCCTCATCGGCGCCGAACTCGCCCGGGCGGAAGTCGACCCGGGGCGAACGGCCCGACTGCACGTCGCGCGGGGCCGGTTGCGGCTGCGGCAGTACGAACACTCCGCGGCGCTGGCGGAGTTCGCCACGGCCCTGCGCCACGACCCGGAATGCGGCCCGGCGGCGGGGTGGCGCGTGGCGGCCCTGGACCGCATGGGCCGCCACGACGAGGCCCTGGCCGAGGGCACGGCGGCCGCGGCGCGGCTCCCGGAGGCCGTGGACGTCCACACCGCGCTGGGCTGGCTGCACCACAACGCCTGCCGCTGGGACGAGGCACTGGCGGCCTTCGAGCGGGCCACCGCCGTCGGACCGCGCCACGCGGAGGGCTGGATCGGCGCCGCGTGGACGCGTGTCGAACTGGGCGACACCGCGGCCGCGCTGCGGGGACTGGAGGACGCCGAGCGCGGCCTCGCCGACCCCGTCGAGGTCCGCTGCGCAGCCGTACGGATCGCGGCGAGCCGGAGCGGGGGCGAGGTCGCCCACGCCAAGCTGGTCTCCGCCCGCTCCCTGGACAGGGACGACATCGCCGTACTGACGGCGGAGGCCAGGTACGAGAGCGGCCGGGGGACGGGCCGGGCCGCACTGGAGGCCGCCGAGCGCCTCGTGGCCCGGTACGGCCGCCGGCCCGACGCGCACGTCGAACACGCCCGCTGCCTCCTGGAACTCGGCCGCCGGGACGAGGCCGCCCTGGCCTGCGACCGGGCGCTGGCGCTCGAACCGCGCTGGGCGCTCGCGTGGGAGTACAAGGCCGCGGTGCAGCGGCTGCGCGGCGACCTGGCGGGAGCGCTGGCCACGGGCCGGCGGGCGGTGCGGGCGTGCGGGTACTCGCCCGGCGTCAGGCTCGAACTGGCCGTCGCCGAACTCGCCGGCGGAGCACCCGACCGCGCCCTGGCCCTCACCGAGGAGGCGCTGGCACTCGATCCCTGCTCCGGCTGGGGCTTGGGCGTCCGCGCCGAGCTGCTGCTGCGCGGCGGCGACGTGGACGGGGCCGTCGCGGCCGTCGCGCACGCGGCCGCGCTGCGGCCCGCCGACCCGGAGGCACTGGCGAGCCTCGCCTGGGCCCTGGGCGCGGCCGCCCGGTACGACGAGGCGCTCGCCGCCCTGGCACGCGCCAGGGAGCTCGACCCCGCAGACACCTCCCTGATCGAGCGCGCCCTGGCCCTGCTGCGCAGCGCCCACCGCTGGGACGACGCGGCGGACCTGATCGCCTCGGTGCGTGCCGCGGACCGCACCGGAGACCTGGAGGGGCTGCTCCTGGAGGAACAGGCCTGCCTGTCCTACGCGCGGGAGCAGTATGCGCGGGCACTGGAGGAGTGCGAGGCCGCGCTGCGGGCGGAACCGGGACGCCGCTTCGCGGCCCGCCTGCGCGTGCGGTCCCTGCGCGGGCTCGGACGTCTCGCCGACGCCGAGGCCGCCGCCCGGCAGTGCGCCGAGGCCGCCGCCGACGACCCCGAGGCCCAAGCCCTCCTGGCGACGGTCCTGTTCGCCGCGGAGCGCACCGACGAGGCACTGGCCGCCGTCGACCGCGCCCTGCTGCTCGACGGCAACTCGGCGCAGGCGCACGGCGCGCGGCTCGACGGCCTCCGGGAGGCGGAACGGTGGGACGAGGCCGAGGCCGCCCTGGAGGAGGCCGCGCGCTGCGGCGTACCCGCCGACGTCGTGGCCGCCCAGCGTGCCAGGACGGCCCTGGGGCGGGACGATTACGACGCGGCCCTGGCCGCGGCCGAGGAGTGCCTGCGCCTGCGTCCGGACGACGTGGAGGCGCTGGAACTGCTCACCGCGGCGCACCTCGGCCGCGGAGACGGGCCCGCGGCCGAGTCGGCCGCGGGCCGGGCCGCCGCCGCGACGCCCCGCTCGGCCGCGGGCCCCTGCGTGCTCGCCTGGCTCTTCGCCGAGCTGGACCGCCCGGCAGAGGAGTGCGCGGCGTACGAGGAGGCGCTGCGGCGTGAACCGGACCACCGGGACGCGCTGCTCGGCAGGCTCTCGGTACTGCGCAAGCTCGGGCGCTGGGACGAGGCCGAGCGGGCCGCGGAGGAGGCGGCCGGGCTGCGGCCCGAGGACCCGCACGTGCTGATCGCCGTGGGCCGGTTGTACTCGGCGATGGAACGCCCCGGCGACGCGCTGCCGTTCGCCCGGCGCGCCGGCGAACTCACCGGTGGTGCCGCCGACGCCGTGGGTCTGCTGGCCTGGGTGCTGCGCCGCTCCCGGCGCTGGGACGAGGCGGAGCAGGTGCTGCGGCGCAGCGTGGAACGCCGTCCCACGGCTCCGGACGCCCACATGGACCTGGCCTACTGCCTGTGGGACCAGGACAGGGACGCGGAGTGCCTGGAGAGCGTCGACCGCGCCCTCGTCCTGCGGCCCGACCGCGTCCGCACGCTGACCTTCAAGGTGGAGGTGCTGTGCGCGCTGCGGCGGTGGAACGAGGCGGAGGCCGTGGCGCGCCGTGCGCGCGGCAGCCACCCGGAGATCGCCGCCGCGCACGTCGCGACGGCCCAGGTGCTCGCCGGCACCTACCGCCGGGAGGAGGCACTGCCCCACCTGCGGCGGGCCCTGCAGCTCGAACCGGACCACGAGTGGGCGTGCCGGCTGCTGATCGGCACCCTCGCCGGGCTGGGCCGCTTCCAGGAGGCGGAACAGGCCGCGGAGGCGCTGCTCGGCCGGGTCCCGGACGCGGTGTCCGTGCGGTGCCGGCTGGCCGCCGTGCTCCGCGAGCAGCACCGGTACGACGAGGCCCTGGCCCAGTGCGAACGCGCCCTGGCCGACGACCCGTACAGCGTGGCCGCCCACGACCAGCGGGCCACCGCACTGCGCGAATGCGGCAGCCTGGACGAGGCCGAGAGCTGCGTCGAGGAGTTCACCCGAGGCCGCCCGCACCTGACGTCCATCCGGTTCGAGCTGGCGGCGGTGCACGCGGAGCGCGGCGACCACAGCACGGCCCGGCGGGTCCTGGACGAGCTGCTGGAGTCCGCCCCCGGTCCCCTCGGCCGGGCCGAGGCCCGTGCCGCGACCGGCTGGGTCGCGCTGATGGACCAGCGTCCGCTGGACGCGGCGGACGCCTTCGGGGAGACCCTGCGGCAGTGGCCGCACGACCACGACTTCCGGGTCGGCCGCGCCTGGTCGTTGGTGCGCCTGGCGGACCTCGCCCCCGGCGGCCCGCAGGCGGACGAGCGCCTCGCCGAGGCGGCCGCCCACTGCCGTGCCGTCAGCCGTGAGGACCCGCGCAACGCCGTCGCCCACACCTGCCTCGGGCTGATCGCGCACCGGCGTGGGGAGCCCGCCGCCGCCGAGCGGCACCTGTCCCGGGCCGTGGAACTGGACCCGTACGGGCGCTCGCACACCGAACTGGGCGCGCTCCACGTGCAGCTCGGCCGGTACACGCAGGCCGAGACCGTGCTGCGGCGGGCCGTGGAACTGGACTGGTACGACGTGCAGGCCCACGTCGAACTGGGCAGCCTGGCACTGCACCGGGCCCGGGAGGGCGCAGGCGCCGTCACACTGGCGGAGGCGGCCGGGGAGTTCCGCCGGGCCGTCGCGGTGGACCCGGACAGCGGCAGCGCGGCCCTCGGGCTCGCGGTGGCGCTGGCGGAGGGCGCGGGGGACCTCGGCGCCGCCGAGGAGGAACTGCGGCGTGTGCTGGGCCGGCGCGGGGTGCGGGACCAGCCGGAGTGGCAGCTGCGGCTCGCGCTCGCGCGCCTGCTGGTGCAGGCCGGCGACGCCGAGCAGAGCGCCGACCGTTACCACGACGCGGGCGTGGAGGCCCGGGCCGCGATCCGGCTGGCCGAGCGCGAGGCCGAACCGCACTTCGTGGCGGGTGTCGTGGAGCAGCGCCTGGGCACGCAGACCGTGGACGTCCGGCTGAAACTGCTCCACCGGAGCCGGGCCCGGCGTTTCCTGACCCGCTGCCGCCGCCTCGACCCGGCGCACCAGGACGCGGAGCGGGCGCTGCGGCTGCTGGAGGAGGACGCCCGGGCCGCCCGGGGGAGCCGGCTGAGCAGCGCGGTGCTGGTGCTCGTGGCGACCGCCGTCCTCGCCGCGGCCTGGGTCGACTTCCTGTGGAAGCACCACGTCACCGCCGTGATGCTCACGACGCTGACGCCGGTGCTGGCCGGGCTCATCGCGGTCGGGTTCCTGCTGCCGGTGCTGATCCGGCTCAAACTCCCGGGCGGGATGGAGGCCGACCTGTCGGCGAGCATCGGCCAGATCTCCCGCGGCCCACGCGGCGAGGTCGTGCTCACCCCGGCGCGGACGCCCGCCGGCAACGGGCCGGTCGGCCGGATGCCGCGCCTGTGAGCGGGGAGGGGTGCAGGGGTGCTACGCCGCCGTCGCGTGGTCCGTGGCCTTGGACGCCTTCGCCTTCGTGGCGTAGATGTCGACGTACTCCTGGCCGGACAGCAGCATCACGTGGCTCATCACCTCGTCGGTGACGGCACGCAGCACGTAGCGGTCGCGGTCCATGCCCTCGTAGCGGGAGAACTCCAGCGGCTTGCCGAAGCGGACGGTGAAGCGGTGCACCCGCGGGACGCCGGCGCCACCCGGCTGGATCCGCTCGGTGCCCACCATCGCGAACGGGACGACCGGCGCCCCGGTCATCAGTGCCAGCCGCGACACGCCCGTGCGGCCGCGGTAGAGACGGCCGTCGGGGGAGCGGGTGCCCTCGGGGTAGATGCCGAAGACCCTGCCCTCGTCCAGGATGCGACGACCGGTCATGAGCGCGGCGACGCCGCCGTGACCGCCGTCGCGGTCCACGGGGATCATGCCGACGGAGGTGAAGAAGGCCGCCATCAGCCGGCCCTTGATCCCGGGGGTGGTGACGTACTCGTCCTTGCCGATGAAGAAGACCTGACGCTTCACGACCAGGGACAGGAACATCGAGTCGATGAACGTGACGTGGTTGCCGGCGAGGATCACGGGACCGTCGCCCGGGATGTGCTCCGCGCCCTCGACCCTGGGGCGGAACAGGACGCGCATCAGTGCTCCGAGCAGTGCCTTGAGGATGATGCGGAACAACGGGTCCTCCGGTCGTGGTCGGCGGGAGTCCGGCCGGACGCCCGCGGGGGTTCGCCCACCAGTGTGCGCCTCCCCCGGTGAGGACGATACTTCCGCCACGTCGCGACACGCACACCGGGTTCACACGACCGGTACGCATTGTTGATCTGCGTTTCCGTCGCGTTCCGTCGCTCGCCGCCCGACGGCAACACCGGCCCGCCTACGATGCGCGCGTCGCTTGGCAGGATCCGGACAGACGTTCGGCCGACACGAGGGAGCGCACATGACGCACGAGCAGCAGGGCGGCCGGGAGCAGCGCAGGGGGCCCGGGCGCCGGGCACTGATCGGGGCCGCGGCGCTCGGCGCCGGCGTCACCGTGCTCGGCGGCGCGGGCACCGCCGTGGCCGGCGAGCGGGACTCCTCGCACGGCTCCTCGCACGGTTCCGTCCCCGTCCTCCCGCTGCCGGTCCCGACCGTCGTCGGCCACCGCGGTGCGAGCGGCTACCGCCCCGAGCACACCCTGGGCTCGTACCAGCTCGCCCTCGACCTCGGCGCCGACGTCATCGAGCAGGACGTCGTCCCCACCAAGGACGGGCACCTCGTCTGCCGCCACGAGCCGGAGATCGGCGGCACCACGGACGTCGCCGACCACCCCGAGTTCGCCTCCCGCAGGACCACCAAGACCATCGACGGGGTCGCCACCACCGGCTGGTTCACCGATGACTTCACCCTCGCCGAGCTCAAGACCCTGCGCGCGGTCGAGCGCCTGCCCGCACAGCGGCAGCGCAACACCCTCTACGACGGCCACTGGGAGGTGCCCACCTTCGAGGAGGTGCTGCGCTGGGCCGACGAGCAGGGCCGCAAGCGCGGCAAGGCGGTCTGGCTGCACGTCGAGACCAAGCACCCCACCTACTTCCGCGGCATCGGCCTGGGCCTGGAGGAGCGGCTCGCCAAGCTGCTGCGCCGCTACGGCCGCGACAAGCGCAACTCCCCGCTGTTCCTGCAGTCTTTCGAGCCCGGCAGCATCCAGCGGCTCGGCGCGCTCGGCCTGCGCAACCCCAAGGTCGTCCTGCTGGACGCGGCGACCACCCGTCCGTACGACTTCGTCGCCGCCGGGGACCCGCGCACGGTCGCCGACCTCGTCACCCCGGCCGGCCTGAAGTGGATCGCCGGCTTCGCCCAGGGCATCGGCCCCACCCTGAACCTGATCATCCCGCGTGACGCGGCCGGCAAGCTCGGCACGCCCACCACGCTGGTGCGCGACGCCCACAAGGCCGGGCTGATCCTGCACCCCTACACGATGCGCAACGAGAACAGCTTCCTGCCCGCCGACTTCCGGGTCGGCACGGACCCCAACGCCTACGGCGACGCCTTCGGCGCCTTCAAGGTCTACTTCGAGCAGGGCATCGACGGCATCTTCTCGGACAACTGCGACACCGCGCTCCTGGCCCGCGCGGACTTCCTCGGCCGGAAGTGATCGTCAACACGAGGTGATCCCCTCCCGCGCACGGGTGGTTCCCCCGCCAGGGGGCAACCACCCGGCGCGGCACGGGTGTCCCGGCGGGCATGACCCCGCGCGTACGACACGAAGAACTGGCCGCCATCCGGCCGCTGCTCGCCGCCGAGGCCGCGGCCGAGTCGGTCCCCGCCTGCATCGAGGCGGCCGACCTCGAACAGTCCGTGTGGCTGCGGTTGCTGGAGCTCCCCGAGCCGCCCGCCGACCCCGCCCGCTGGCTGCGCCGTGCGGTGCGGGCCGAGGCCCGCCTCGCCGTGCGCCGGGCCCGCCGGGAGACGCCGTACGGCCCCGGCCGCCACCCCGCCGCCGCGGCCCTGCCGAGCACCGAACAGCAGGTGCTCGCCGCCGAGCAGCGGCGCACCCTGCTGGCCGCCGCACGCCGGCTGCCCGGGCGCTGTCCCGAGCTGGTATCCGCCCTGATCTCCCGTTCCGACCCCACTTACCGGGAAATCTCCCGGGAGTTGGGAATCTCACAGGGCAGCCTCGGGCCGATGCGTTCCCGGTGCTTGAGTTGCCTGCGTACGATCCTCGCAACCGGGGTTGCAGCACCCGTACGACGGGGTAATGCACCGTAAACAGTCGGCGTACGGACGCTTGTGCACGGCCGCGCCGCCTTCCGGAAACGATTCAGGGCAACGTCCCGCGCCGCACCCTCACCCCCCGCGGCCCGGGCGGACTCGAAGGAGAGGCCAGCGCACATGGGCATGAGCGTGACCATCTCTGCGGCGACCGTCGACGACGCCGAGAAGATCCTCAAACTGCAGTACCTCTGCTACCAGGACGAAGCCGCACTGTACGGGGACTACGGCATAGAACCGCTGACCCAGACTCTCGACGCGCTGCGCGCCGAACTCGAGGGCGGGGTCGTGGTGGTGGCCCGGCTCGGCGAGGAGGTGGTGGGTTCGGTCCGCGGTTCCGTGGACGAGGACGGCACCGCGCGGATCGCCAAGCTGATCGTCCACCCCCGCATGCAGCGGCACGGACTCGGCGGCCGTCTGCTGCGGGCCATCGAGGAGCGGCTGGCCGCGGAGAGCGAGGCCAAGCGGTACCGGCTCTTCACCGGTCACCGCAGCGAGTTCAACCTGCGGCTGTACCGCAAGCTGGGCTACGCGCAGGTGGGCAGCGTCGAACCGGTCACCCGGCAACTGAGCCTGGTGCACATGGAGAAGCCGGCCGACCGGCCCGAGACCTACGCCGCGAGCGCCTGAGCCCGCGTCAGGATCAGGAGTCCTGCTGTGGCCGTGCCTGCCGGCGCAGCCACAGCAGGCCGGTCACCGGCACGACGACGGGCAGGAACAGGTAGCCCATGCCGTAGTCGGACCACACGGTCTGGTCCGGGAACGCCCCGGAGTCGACCAGCGTCAGCGTGCCCACGGTCAGCACGCCGACCAGTTCGAGGGTGCAGCTGACCAGCGCCACCTTGCGCGCGCCCTCGCCGCCCCGCCACAGGGCCACCGTGATCACCGCGTAGAGGACGCCCGCCAGCAGCGAGAGCAGGTAGGCCAGCGGCGCCTCGTCGAACTGCAGGCTGATCTGCACGACCGCGCGGGAGAGCGCGGCGACGGTGAAGACCCCGTACAGGGAGAGCAGCAGCCTGCCCGGCCCGCGGCCGATCCCGCGCTCGGCGGCGGCCGGCGCAGTACTGCCCTTCGCGGTCTCAGGCACTGACGCCTCCCCAGATGTCGTGGAGCCGCACCTCGAGCACGGCCAGGACCACCCCGCCTGCGGCCACGATCGCCGAGCCCCAGCGGGTCCGCTCGGTCAGCGACATGAAGCCCGCCGCCGGGACGGTGCAGGCCGCGCCGATCAGGTACGCCACGAAGATCGTCGTTCCGTCCACCGGCTTCTCGCCACCGGTGAGCTTGACCACTCCTATCACCAGCTGGACCAGCGCCAGCACCGCCACCAGGGCCATGCCGATGAAGTGCCAGTCCTTGGTGGGCTGGTCGCGGAAGGCCGCGTAACCGCACCAGGAGGCCAGGAGCAGCGCCGTGGCCGAGACCACGATCGTGAGCGCGTCGAGCATGGCGCGACTCTATTACGGGCGGGAATCGCCGGGTCCCCACCCCCTGGGTGTCCACATTCCGGACGGCGGGATCGGATATTGGTACGCCGTACGGGCGTCTGCTTTACTGGTGCGCATGACCACGACGAACCGCCGCTGCCGCGCGACCGAGGCGATGACGCCCGGTGTTCGTCGTATGTGTCGAATGTGTGCACGCTGAGGGCCCACGCCACCTGAGTCTCGCGCCCCGAAGCGAGACCCGCCCCTCCTGCCACGGATCGCACCTCCCCATGGACCTGGAACTGCAGCAGACCTTCCGCCGCTGCCGGCTGGCGCACGACCCCCAGCCGCCCGGCACCCACTGCTGACCTTTCTCCCACGCCCTCCGAGGGGCGCAGCCATGCCATGTCCGCGGTCCATACGCCCCGTGTGCGGCTTTCGTCCGCCGCGCACTCGACAGTGACGGAAATCCAGTGATCACCACAACGGGCCTGACCAAGGTCTACCGTTCCCGTGACCGGGAGACGGTGGCCCTCGACGGCGTCGATCTGCACGTCCGCGAGGGTGAGGTGTACGGCGTCGTCGGTCGCAGCGGCGCCGGCAAGAGCACGCTCATCCGCTGCGTCAACCTGCTGGAGCGGCCCACGGCGGGCACCGTCGAGGTGGCCGGCCGGGACCTGACCGCGCTCGCCGGCCGCTCCGACCGGGCGGGCTCCGCGCTGCGGACCGCCCGCACGGGCATCGGCATGGTCTTCCAGCACTTCAACCTGCTGTCCTCGCGCACCGTCCGGGACAACGTCGAGCTGCCGCTGGAGATCCTCGGCGTCTCCGGCCGCGAGCGCCGCCGCAAGGCCCTCGAACTGCTCGACCTCGTCGGCCTCGCCGACAAGGCCCGCACCTTCCCGGCGCAGCTGTCCGGCGGCCAGAAGCAGCGCGTCGGCATCGCCCGCGCCCTGGCCGGCGACCCCAAGGTGCTCCTGTCCGACGAGGCCACCTCGGCGCTCGACCCCGAGACCACCCGCTCGATCCTGCAGCTGCTGCGCGAACTCAACCAGCAGCTCGGCCTGACCATCCTGCTCATCACCCACGAGATGGACGTGGTCAAGGCCATCTGCGACTCCGCCGCGCTGATGAAGGGAGGCCGCATCGTGGAATCCGGCAAGGTCACCGACCTGCTCGCCACGCCCGGCTCCGAACTGGCCCACGAACTCTTCCCGGTCGGCGGCGAGCCGTCCGGCGCCGGCCGCACCGTGGTCGACCTCACCTTCCACGGCGAGGCCGCCACCGAGCCCGTCATCTCCCAGCTCTCCCGCACCTACAACATCGACATCTCCGTGCTCGGCGCCGCCCTGGAGACCATCGGCGGCCGCCAGGTCGGCCGGATGCGGATCGAGCTGCCCGGCGCCTTCGAGGACAACGTGGTGCCGATCGGCTTCCTCCGCGAGAAGGGCCTCCAGGTCGACGTCGCCCCCGTCGGCGGCGACGAACTGGTCGAGGAGGGCGCGAAGTGAGCTGGTCGGAAATGCAGCCGCTGCTGTCGCAGGCCTGTTGGGAAACGCTGATCATGGTCGGCTGGTCCACCCTGATCGCGGTGGCCGGGGGACTTCCGCTGGGCGTCCTGCTGGTGCTGACCGACCGCGGCGGACTGCTGCGCAACGCCACGGTCAACAAGGTCGTCGGCGTGGTCGTGAACCTCGGCCGCTCGCTGCCCTTCCTCATCCTGATGATCTCGGTGCTGCCCTTCACCCGCTGGGTGATCGGCACCACCATCGGCGCCGAGGCCATGGTCGTCCCGCTCTCCATCGGCGCCATCCCGTTCCTCGCGCGGCTGGTGGAGACCTCCGTCCGCGAGGTCGACGACGGACTCGTCGAGGCCGTCCAGGCCATGGGCGGCAGCACCTGGACCGTCGTCCGCAAGGCCCTGCTGCCCGAGTCGCTGCCCTCCCTGATCGCCGGGCTCACCACCACGGTGATCGCGCTCATCGGCTACTCCGCCATGGCCGGCACCATCGGCGGCGGCGGCCTCGGCGACCTGGCCATCCGCTACGGCTACCAGCGTTTCGAGACCTCCCTGATGCTCGTCACGATCGGCGTGCTGATCGTCATCGTGACCGCCGTCCAGCTCGCCGGCGACCTCGCCGCCCGCAGCGCCTCGCACCGCGGCCGCAGCTCCACCACGCCCCGGCTGCGCCTGCTGCGCCCGGCCGCGACCCCCGAAGCCTCCTGACACCGCAAGGCAACACCGTTCCAGAAAGGCACTTTTCGTGCGTACCAGCATCAAGATCACGACCGCCGTCCTCGCCGCCGCCGGCCTCACCCTCGGCCTGACCGCCTGCGGCGCGGACTCCGGCTCCAAGAAGGACAGCGCGAGCGACCCGCTCGTCGTCGCCGCGAGCCCCGTCCCGCACGCGGAGATCCTCAACTTCGTCAAGGACAACCTGGCGGCCAAGGCCGGGCTCAAGCTCGAGGTGAAGGAGTTCAGCGACTACGTGACGCCGAACACCGCCACCGAGGACGGCTCCGTCGACGCCAACTACTTCCAGAACCAGCCCTACCTGGACGACTTCAACAAGAAGAAGGGCACCCATATCGTGCCCGTCGTCACGGTGCACCTGGAGCCGCTGGGCCTGTACTCCGACAAGCTGAAGTCGGCCGACGCGATCAAGAACGGTGCCACGATAGCCGTCGCCAACGACGCGGTGAACGAGGCCCGCGGCCTCAAGCTGCTCGCCACCAACGGCCTGATCACCCTCAAGGAGGGCGTCGGCAACGAGGCAACCCCCGCCGACATCACCGCCAACCCCAAGAACCTGAAGTTCAAGGAGCTGGAGGCCGCCCAGCTGCCGCGCTCCCTGCAGGACGTCGACGCCGCCGTCATCAACGGCAACTACGCCATCTCCGCGGGCCTGAAGCCCGCGAAGGACGCCCTGGTGCTGGAGTCCGCCGACAACAACCCCTACGGCAACTTCCTCGCCGTCAAGGAGGGCGACGAGAAGGACCCGCGCGTGCTGAAGCTCAAGAAGCTGCTCACCTCGCCCGAGGTGAAGAAGTTCATCGAGGACAAGTACGCCGGCTCCGTCATCCCCTCCTTCTGACCCGCCGGGCCCGGGCGGGGGGCGGGCAGCGCGTTCACCGCGCCCCGCTCCCCGCCGCCCCCGGCCAGTCCAGCAGCAGCTGCTGCGCGCGCGGCAGCCGCGCCACGACCAGGTCGTACGAGTCCTCGACCAGCTCGCGCACCATCGCGTCGGGCAGCGAACCGTCCAGCGTGACCGTGTTCCAGTGGCGCTTGTTCAGGTGCCAGCCGGGCGCGATCGCCGCATGCTCCGCCCGCAGCCGCACCGCCAGGTCGGGCTCGCATTTCAGGCTCACCTTCAGCGGCTCGTCCCCCAGCGCGCTGATGGCGAAGATCTTCCCGCCGACCTTGAAGACGGTCACCTCGGTGTTCCGCGGGAAGGGGTTCTCCTCCGCCGCGCCGTTGAAGCCGAGGCAGAAGCCCCTGAGCCGGTCCGCGTCCATCCGGCCATTCAACAGGGTGCCACCGACACACCCGCGAGATCAGCGCCGCCGCACCCAGTACACGTCCGTCGTGTAGGGCATGTCCACGGCGTCCTTGCCGCGCGTGGCGTCGTGCCCGGCCAGCACCGCCTCCACCTCGGCCAGCACCCGCTCCTGCTCCGCCGGGTCCATCACCGCGATGTGGCTGGAGGACGTCATCCGCTCCACCACGTCCGAGACCGTCGTGGAGTGCAGGTTCGGCCAGTGCCGCTCGTGCACCCGCGACCAGCCCCGGCGGCCGGTGAAGGCCTTGCGCCAGCCGTCGTCCAGAGGGCTCGGCAGGTCACGCGGCGCGAGCCGGAAGACGATGTCCTGGTAGTCCCGCACCCAGGGGACCGAGGTGTCGTAGGTGTTCCACACCAGTGCCAGCGAACCGCCCGGCCGCAGCAGGCGCTCGACCTCCGCCAGGGCCTCCTCCTCCTGGAACCAGTGCCAGGACTGCGCGGCCACCACCGCGTCCGCGCACCCGTCCGGCAGGCCCGTGGCCTCGGCCGTCCCGGCCGACACCCGCACCCCCGGCAGCAGCTCCGCGAGCCGCTCCCGCATCTCCGTCACCGGCTCGACCGCGATCACCTCGGCGCCGGTCAGCGCCAGCAGACGGGTGAACTTGCCGGTGCCGGCGCCCAGGTCGACCACCGTGCGGCCCGCCTCGAGGGGCAGCGCGTCCGCCAACTCGGCCAGGGCCGCCATGGGGTACGAGGGTCGCGACCGCTCGTACACACCCGCGGCCCGCTGATATCCGACTCCTGCTGCGTGGTGCACCGTCACGCGGGCAGACGCTAGCAGGACCGTAGGACCACAGGCGTAGCGGACCTGCGGAAAAGCCGGGGAACAGCACACCAACTGCTCCCGTCGTGCCGATGGTTGGACGTACGCTGGGGCGACGGCCGCGCAGGCCCCGCGGCGACCCGGTCCTGCGGTGACCCGGTGGATGTTGCATGCTGTGCACTTCACACATGCCCTGGCTACGGAGCGTCGAATGACCAGCTTCCCGGAGATCTCCATCAGTACGGAGCGGCTGGTGCTGCGCACGTACGAGGAGTCCGACGTCCCCGCCCTGGCGGAGATGATGAACGACGAGTCCGTCATCGCCTGGACCTCCGTGCCGTATCCCTACACCGAGGCGGACGCCCGCTCCTTCATCGCCGGGTTCGCCCCCGCCGAGCGCGCGGAAGGCCGCGGCATCGTGCTCGCCGTCACCGAGTTCCTCACCCAGCGGCTGGTCGGCACCGTCCACCTGCAGCGCACCGACTGGCGCATCCGCAGCAGCGAGGCGGGCTACATGATCGCCCCCTGGGCGCGCGGCGAGGGCTACGCGGCGGAGGCCGTCCAGGCCACCGCCCAGTGGCTCTTCGACGACCAGAAGTTCGAGCGACTGGAACTGCGCACCGCCGCCGACAACGCCGCCTCGCAGCAGGTCGCGCAGAAGATCGGCTGCATCAGCGAGGGCGTGCTCCGCAACGCCGGCCTGGTCCGCACGCAGACGGAGGGCGGCCGCTGGGAGGAGATCCGCACCGACCTGATCGTCTGGAGCCTGCTCCCGGAGGACCTCGACGGCCTCGCGGAGGAGTCCGCCGACGGCTCCGACTACGCGGCGTACGCCGACTGGCAGTGAGCACGGGCTAGCGCAAGATCCTGGCCGGGGTACTGTGCACACCCCGGGATCACCTCACCCCCCGGGCACCACACCGCGACGCGCCCAGGAGGCAGGACGACGATGGCCGACCGTGTCACCGTGATCGGGTGGGACGGCTCACCACCGGGCGAGGCAGCGCGCTCCGCGCTGTCGGCCGCCACCTTGGTGGCCGGGACCCGGCACCACCTGGCACTGCCGTTCGTGCCGGAGGACGCCGAGCGGATCGTACTGGGCAGCATCGACCTGGCCGCCCGCCGCATCGCGCGGCACCGGGGCACCGCGGTCGTCCTCGCCGACGGCGACCCCGGCTTCTTCGGCGTCGTCCGCGCCCTGCGCACCCCCGAGTACGGGCTGGAGGTCGAGGTCGTGCCCGGCGTCTCCTCGGTCGCCCAGGCCTTCGCCCGGGCCGGGATGCCCTGGGACGACGCCCGGGTGGTCGTCGCGCACACCCGCACCCTGCGGCGGGCCGTCAACGTCTGCCGCGCCCATCCCAAGGTCGCCGTGCTCACGGCCCCCGGCGCCGGGCCGGCCGAACTCGCCCTGCTGCTCGGCGACGAGCACCGCACCTTCGTGATCTGCGAGGCCCTCGGCACCGAGCACGAGCAGGTCACCGTGCTCACCTCCGACAAGGTGGCCGACCACACCTGGCGGGACCCCAACGTCGTCCTCGTCGTCGGTGCCGCCCCGGCCGCCGCCCCCGCCCACGTTCCGGTTCCGGCCGCCGCCGCGCAGGCCGGCTGGCTCGCCGGCGGGGACCCCGACTCGTCCGACCGGGTACGGGGCTGGGCACTGCCCGCCGAGCGGTACGTGCCCGGGGACGGCCCGGCGCACCTGCGCGCCCTGCAACTGGCCCGGCTCGGACCGCGGGCCGGCGACCTGCTCTGGGACATCGGCGCCGGCGGGGGGGCCGTCGCCGTGGAGGCGGCGCGGTTCGGCGCGGCCGTCATCGCGGTGGAGGCCGACGCCGAGGCGTGCGGCCGGATCGAGGACACCGCACGGGACTTCGGGGTCCAGGTCCGGGTCGTCCACGGCCTGGCGCCGCACGTGCTGGAGGACCTTCCGGAACCGGACATCGTGCGCATCGGAGGCGGCGGACCGGAGGTCGTCGCCGCCTGCGTCGCGCGCCGGCCGGAGCGAATCGCCGCGAGCGCCGCGAACCGGGACGAGGCCGAAGCCGTCAGCCGCGCCCTCGACGAGGGCGGATACGCCGTGGAACGCACGTTGTTGCAGGCAGTCGAGCTGGACGACGAGTGGTCCGAGCGGGAGCGCACGGTGGTCTTCGCGCTCCTCGGACACCGCAGGTGAGCCAGTGGGTTGCGCCCGCATTGGCACCGGTTTGAGGTGAACCCCCCTGAGCACGCGCGGGCACACGCACGGTAGGCTGACGGACCGCTGTGCCGTTGTCGCGCATTGACGTCGCGTGAGGGCTGATCAGTAATGGTCAGTACCGGTCAATCGCCGTCGTCGTGCCGGTTGCCGCCCACGCTCGTTCTCTCTGTGGGCAGTGTGCTCGGCGCAGCGATGGAAGGAGCGAAACCGATGGGCGAGGGGCACGCATGACTGACACCGGCCAGGTCCCGGGTGAGGGACTGCCGGAGAACGCAGGCGAAGAAGCGGTTCTGCAGCCGCACGCCGACCTTCCCGGCAGTGGCGCGCAGCAGCAGTCCGTCCCCTCGTGGGACGTCGATCCGCTCACCGCGCCGGTTCCTCCCGAGTACCACTACCTCGACCAGCCGTCCGGCCCGGTGCCGGTGGAGGAGGACGAGGAGATGCTGCTGATGCCCGGTCTGCAGGGGTCCTGGGGCGACCCGCAGCCCGTGCCGCCGCAGCCGGCGCCGGTCGCCGCCGTACCCGTTCCGGCGCCCGCTCCCGTGATCCCGGCCGCGCCGGTCCCGGCGCAGGCCCCCGCCCCCGCCCCCACCCCCGTGCCGGTCGAGCACACCCCGCACGGGGTCCCGGTGGCGCCCGAGGGCATCGAGCACGACGCCCACGAGAGCGGCGGCCGTGACTCCGTCTCCCTCGACTACTCCGCCGTCCGCACGGAGATGCAGGTCGCACCCGGCATGGCGGCGCCGGAACCGCTCCCGGCCGAGCAGGCCGTGCCGCCGCAGCCCGCCCCGTTCGTGATCGAGCACGCGGTGCCGGAGCAGGCCGTACCCGTGGCCGCGGAGCCCGTCGCGCAGCCCGGGCCCGCGGAGGAGGCCGTCCAGGTCCGGGCGGCCGAGCCGGTCCCGCAGCCCCATGTGCCCGCGCAGGTGCAGCTGCAGGAGGCCGCACCCGTACCGCCGCGGCGCCCGTTGCACATGGGCCCCCCGATCCCGGACCCGTCCAACGGCGGCGGCATCGTGCGCTCCCTGGCCGACCGCGGCCCGGCCACGCCGCCGCCCGCGCCGCAGCCGGTCCCGGCGCCCATGCCCCAGTCCGGGCCGCCCACCATCGGACCGGAGTACCTGGACATCCCCCGCGACGAGGCCCCCGCCGAGACCCAGGCGCCGGTGCCGGCCCCCGCGTCCGGCGAGACCTGGACGGCCCCGGTGCCGGAGGCCGTCGTGCCCGCGCCCGCGCCCGTGCCCGCACCGGAGCCCGAGCCGGTGGCCATCCTCGCGTCGCCGCTGGAAACCCCGGACGAGCCGCTGCCGTTCGGCATGGAGCCCGCCGCCGAGGTGCCCGTGGCACCGGTCGTACCGGAGGCGCCCGAGCCCGTCGCGGCGCCTGAAGCTGTCGCGGAGCCCGAGCCGGTCGCCGTGGTGCTGGAGCCGGTCGCCGTGGTGCTGGAGCCGGTCGCCGTCGTGCCGGAGCCGGAGCCCGAGCCGGTCGTCGAGGCCGAGATGGAGCCCGAGCCCGTGCCCGTCGTGGAGCCGGAGGCGCCCGTCGCAGTCGAGCCGGTCGCCGAGCCCGCACCCGCCGCGGTCGTGCAGGAGGACACTCCGGTCACCGTCGCCGAGCCGCAGCATGAGGCGGACCTGGCACCCGAGGAGCCCCAGGCGTCCGAGGAGCCCGAGGCGCCGGTCGCCGGCGAGGAGGAGGACCCGGAGCTGCTGCTGCCCGCCGCCGAGGGCTACGACCCCACCGTGCGGGACGCCGTGCACCGCGTCATCCGCGAGCGCCGGGACATCCGCAACGGCTTCCGCAAGGACCCGATCCCGCACGAGGTGCTGATCCGCGTGCTGGAGGCGGCGCACACCGCGCCGAGCGTCGGCCACTCCCAGCCGTGGGACTTCGTCGTCATCCGCTCCGCCAAGACCCGGGAGCGCATGCACGAGCTCGCCATGCAGCAGCGCGAGGCGTACGCCAAGTCCCTCCCCAAGGGCCGCGCCAAGCAGTTCCGCGAGCTGAAGATCGAGGCGATCCTCGACACCCCGGTCAACATCGTCGTCACCGCCGACCCCACCCGCGGCGGCCGCCACACGCTGGGCCGATACACCCAGCCGCAGATGGCCCCGTACTCGTCGGCGCTCGCCGTGGAGAACCTCTGGCTCGCCGCGCGCGCCGAGGGCCTCGGCGTCGGCTGGGTCAGCTTCTTCGACGAGCGCGAGATGGTCCGCGAACTCGGGCTGCCCGAGCACCTCGAGGTCGTCGCGTACCTCTGCGTCGGCTACGTCGACGAGTTCCCCGAGGACCCCGAACTGGTGCGGTCCGGCTGGTCCAAGCGGCGCCCGCTGGCCTGGGTCGTCCACGAGGAGGAGTACGGCAACCGGGCCCTGCCCGGCGAGGAGCCGCACAACCTCCTGGAGGAGACCCTCCGTGGCATCCGCCCGCTCGACGCGAAGGCGCTCGGCGAGGCCTGGGAGCGGCAGAAGCGGATGACCAAGCCGGCCGGCGCACTCGGCATGCTGGAGATCATCTCCGCGCAGCTCAGCGGCCTGTCCCGGCAGTGCCCGCCGCCCATCCCGGAGCCCGCGGCCGTCGCGATCTTCGCCGGTGACCACGGGGTGCACGCCCAGGGCGTCACCGCCTGGCCCCAGGAGGTCACCGGCCAGATGGTCGCCAACTTCCTCGGCGGCGGGGCCGTGTGCAACGCCTTCGCCCACCAGGTGGGCGCCGAGGTGTGCGTGGTGGACGTCGGCGTCGCCTCCGACCTGCCCAGCACCCCCGGTCTGCTGCCCCGCAAGGTCCGTCCCGGCACCGCCGACATGACCGCCGGGCCCGCCATGTCGCGCGAGGAGGCACTGCGCGCGATCGAGGTCGGCATCGAGACCGCCCGCGACCTCGTCGCCGCGGGCAACAAGGCGCTGCTCACCGGGGAGATGGGGGTCGCCAACACCACCGTCTCCGCGGCCCTGATCTCCGTCTACACCGGGGTCGACCCGGCGGAGGTCACCGGACGCGGCACCGGCATCAACGACGAGATGCACGCCCGCAAGATCGACGTCGTGCGGCGCGCCCTCGAACTCCACCGGCCCGACCCGTCCGACCCGATCGAGGTCCTCGCGGCGATCGGCGGCCTCGAGCACGCGGCCATGGTGGGCCTGCTGCTCGGCGCCGCGTCCCTGCGGACCCCGGTCATCCTCGACGGCGTCAGCGCGGGCGCGGCCGCCCTGGTGGCCCGCGCCATCGCCCCCGAGGTCCTCGCGGCCTGCATCGCCGGCCACCGCAGCGCGGAGCCCGGCCACCGCGCGGCGCTGACCAAGCTGGGCCTGCGCCCGCTCGTCGAACTCGACCTGCGCCTCGGCGAGGGCACCGGCGCGCTGCTGGCGCTGCCGCTGGTGCAGAGTGCTGCGCGGGCGATGCACGAGGTGGCGACGTTCGACTCTGCGGGGGTCACCGAGAAGTCCTGACGCGGGCGGTCGTGGTGGGCGGGTTGGCTCGTGGCCCGGTTGTTGTGTGCGGGTGCGTTGCGCCTGCGGCGGGCGGTTTCCCCGCCGCCCGCCCGCCCGATTGCCCGGCGCGGTCAGTGACCGCCTCGCTGCGTACGTGGTGGGGTCGGGGCCGCGCCGGCGCACTCCCCCAGCCTTCGGCCGGGGGGACCCCCACTGCGCTCGCGGTTTGGCCCTACCTCGTTCGGCGCCCGGGTTCGCCGCTCGTCTCCCCCAGCCTTCGGCCGGGGGGACCCCCATGGGCGCACCCCGCCACACCTCCTCATGCCGGTTGGGGCGCATGACGGCCGGTGGGGGGTAATTAGGGCACCTGCGGCAACCCCGGACCGCCCTCCTACCTCCCACCGGCCGTTGGTCGCCGCACGATACGGAGGGTCGTTGGGGGCACCCCCGGCCGAAGGCTGGGGGAGGGTGGGCGTTCTGGACGCTGACGTGTATGTGTTGTGCAGCAGAGACGGCACCGACCTGGACCGCCCGCCATGCACATAAATATGCGGTCCAGAATGCCCAGCCCCGAAGGCCCCGACCCTGGCCCACCATGCACGCGCGCAGGCCCGCACCAACCGTGCCGGATGGGGGTCCCCCCGGCCGAAGGCTGGGGGAGGGAGGGTGGGTGGGGGATGCCCGCCGCAGGCGCGAACAACCCGCACACGACCACGACGGCAAGCGCACCGCAGGTGTGATCTTGGGCGCTGCGGCGCAGCCACCCCGCACCGTAGGGTTGGGGCGGGGCAGGGTCGCCCCGCACCCCCGCAACCCCACCCCCCGTCGCGCCGCGAGGCACACGCCGCGAGGCACACCCGAGGAGCCGCACCGCCATGACTGCCGCCGAGGACCGCAACGACGCACCCGCCTACCCCGTCGGACTGCGCCTCACGGGCCGCCGCGTGGTCGTCCTCGGCGGTGGCCAGGTCGCCCAGCGCAGGCTGCCCCCGCTGGTCGCGGCCGGCGCCGACGTCGTCCTGGTCTCCCCGTCCGCGACGCCGTCCGTGGACGCGATGGCCGCGGCGGGCGAGATCCGCTGGGAGCGCCGCCGTTACCGGCCGGGCGACCTGGCCGACGCCTGGTACGCGCTCATCGCCACCACCGACCCCGAGGCGAACGCCGCGGCCTCCGCGGAGGCGGAGGAGCGCCGCGTGTGGTGCGTCCGCAGCGACGACGCCGAGGCGGCGACCGCGTGGACGCCGGCGACCGGCCGTACGGAGGGTGTGACCGTCGCCGTCCTCACCGGCCGGGACCCGCGGCGTTCGGCGGCCGTGCGGGACGCGATCGTCGAGGGCCTGCGCGACGGCTCGCTCGCCGCGCCGCAGCACCGGGGGAGGACCCCGGGCGTAGCGCTGGTCGGCGGTGGCCCGGGCGACCCGGACCTGATCACGGTGCGCGGCCGCCGGCTGCTCGCGGAGGCGGATGTCGTCATCGCCGACCGGCTCGGCCCGCGCGACCTGCTCGACGAACTGCCGCCGCACGTCGAGGTGATCGACGCCGCGAAGATCCCGTACGGCCGGGCGATGGCCCAGGAGGCGATCAACGCGGCGCTGATCGAGCACGCGAAGGCGGGCAAGGCGGTCGTGCGGCTCAAGGGCGGGGACCCGTACGTGTTCGGGCGCGGGATGGAGGAGGCGGAGGCGCTCGCGGAGGCGGGCATCCCGTGCACCGTCGTGCCGGGGATCTCCAGTTCCATCAGCGTCCCGGCCGCCGCCGGCATCCCGGTCACGCACCGAGGGGTGGCGCACGAGTTCACCGTGGTCAGCGGCCATGTGGCCCCGGAGGACCCGCGCTCGCTCGTGGACTGGGCGGCCCTCGCCCGGCTGCGCGGAACGCTGGTGCTGCTGATGGCCGTGGAGCGGATCGGCTCGATCGCGGCGGCGCTCGTGGAGCACGGCCGGGGCGCGGACACCCCCGTCGCGGTGATCCAGGAGGGCACGACGGCGGCCCAGCGCCGGGTCGACGCGACGCTCGCGACGGTGGGGGAGCGGGTGGCGCAGGAGGGCATCCGGCCGCCCGCGGTGATCGTCGTCGGCGAGGTCGTCGCCGTGGGCGATCGCGTAACCGGCGGTAACAAGTGACGTCGGTGCCGTTGGCACCGCACTTCGGACAAGGCAGTATCACCCTGTGGCTGAGCTCATCACCATCGACGACCCCGACGACCCGCGTCTGCACGACTACACGTCGCTGACCGACGTGGAGCTGCGCCGACGCCGCGAGCCCGCCGAGGGGCTGTTCATCGCGGAGGGCGAGAAGGTCATCCGGCGCGCCCGGCAGGCCGGTTACCGCATGCGCTCCATGCTGCTGTCGGCCAAGTGGGTCGACGTCATGCGGGACGTCATCGACGAGGTCCCGGCGCCGGTCTACGCGGTCAGCCCCGAACTCGCCGAGCAGGTGACCGGCTACCACGTGCACCGCGGCGCCCTCGCCTCGATGCAGCGCAGGCAATTGCCCGACGCGGCGGCCCTGCTGGGCGACGCGCGGCGGATCGTCGTCATGGAGTCGGTCAACGACCACACCAACATCGGCGCCATCTTCCGCAGCGCGGCCGCCCTCGGCATGGACGCCGTCCTGCTCTCCCCGGACTGCGCCGACCCGCTGTACCGCAGGTCGGTCAAGGTCTCGATGGGCGCCGTCTTCTCCGTCCCGTACGCCCGGCTGGAGAGCTGGCCCCGGGACCTGGAGGCGGTCCGGGAGGCGGGCTTCAAGCTGCTCGCGCTGACCCCCGACGAGAAGGCCACCGACATCGACGAGGCCGCCCCGCACCGGCTGGAACGCGCGGCGCTGATGCTCGGCGCCGAGGGCGACGGCCTGTCGACCCGCGCCCTGGTGGCCGCCGACGAGTGGGTGCGCATCCCCATGGCGCACGGGGTGGACTCGCTGAACGTGGGGGCGGCCGCCGCGGTCGCGTTCTACGCGGTGGCGACCGGCCGCCCCCGGGACTGACTCAGCCCGCCGCGGCCGGCAGGTCCACCAGGGCGGCGAGGGCCGCCCGGTGGCGGCCGGGTGTGCCCAGGGCGATCTCGTCGGCCTTGGCGCGCTTCAGCCGCAGGTGGGCCGGGTGCTCCCAGGTCATGCCGATGCCGCCGTGCAGTTGGACGCACTCCTCGGCGGCCCGCACGGCGACCGGTGCGCAGAACGCCTGTGCCATGGCGACCGCGACCGGGGCGTCCGCGCTGTCGGCCGCGAGCGCGTCGGCGGCGTTGCGCGCGGCGGCGCGGGACTGGACGACCTCGAGCCACAGGTCCGCGAGCCGGTGCTTGAGGGACTGGAAGGAGCCCACGACCCGGCCGAACTGGTGACGCTCCTTCAGGTAGGCCACCGTCTCGTCCAGGCACCACTGGGCCAGGCCCAGTTGCTCCGAGGCCAGCAGCCCCGCCCCCGTCAGCAGGGCCCGTTCCACGGCCGCCGCAGCGGTCTCGGGCCCGGCGAGCCGGCGGGCCGCCGCCCCGTCGAAGGAGACGTCCGCGATCGGCCGGGTCAGGTCGAGGGGCACCGGTACGGACAGGGCGACCCCGGGCGCGTCGGTGCGCACCTCGTAGAGCCCGGGCCCGTCCGGACCGTGCGCGGGCACGATCAGCACGTCCGCGGCGGTCGCGTCGGCGACGCTGGTCACGCGCCCGGTGAGGACGCCGTCCGCGTCGGCCCGCACGCCCTGGGAGACGTCCGAGCCCGGCGCCGTGGGCAGCGGCACGGCCAGGGCGGCCGTCCGCTCGCCCTCCGCGAGGCGCGTCACGACGGCGTCGGCCTCCGCGGTGCCGGCCGCCAGCAGCGCCGCGGTGGCCAGCACGGCGCTGCCCAGGAAGGGCACGGGTGCCACGAAGGCCCCCAGCTCCTCCAGCACGACCGCGGCCTCCCGCGCGGAGGCGCCCTGGCCGCCGAGCTTCTCCGGCACCAGCAGCCCCGCGACCCCCACCTCCCGGGCCAGGGTCCGCCACAGTGCGGCGTCGTACGGCTCGTCGCCCTCGCAGCGCGCCAGGACGTCCGCCGGTGCGCACCGGTCGCTGAGCAGACCGCGCACCGCGGCGCGCAGGTCGTTCTCGACGTCGGAGTAGAGCAGGTCGGAGCTCATCGCGGCAGGTCCTTCCAGGGGACGTCCTTGTCCGTACGGGGCTCGGAGGGCAGGCCGAGGACGCGCTCGGAGATGATGTTGCGGAGGATCTCGGACGTACCGCCCTCGATCGAGTTGCCCTTGGCCCGCAGATAGCGGTAACCGGCGTCGCGGCCGTAGAAGTCGACGATCTCCGGACGGCTCATCGTCCACTCGCCGTAGCGCAGCCCGTCCTCGCCCAGCAGCTCCACCTCCAGGCCGCTGATGCGCTGATTGAGCGAGGCGAACGCCAGCTTCATGCCCGAGCCCTCGGGGCCGGGGGCGCCCACCGCGAGCTGCTGGCGCAGCCGTTCGCCCGTGAGGCGGGTGACCTCGGCGTCCACCCACAGCCGCAGCAGCCGGTCGTGCAGGTCCGGCGTGCGCAGCTCGGGCCGCTCCCGCCACGTCGCGGCGACGGTGCCGATCATCCCGCCCTCGCGGGGGAGCGCGGTGCCGCCGATGGCGACCCGCTCGTTCATCAGCGTCGTCTGCGCCACGCGCCAGCCGTCGCCGACCTCGCCGAGGCGGTGGGCGTCGGGGATCCGCACGTCCGTGAGGAAGACCTCGTTGAACTCGGCCTCACCCGTGATCTGCCGCAAGGGCCGCACCTCGACGCCCGGGTCCGTCATGTCGCACACGAAGTACGTGATGCCCTGGTGCTTGGGGACGTCCGGGTCGGTGCGGGCGATCAGGATCGCCCAGCGCGCGTTGTGGGCGTTGGACGTCCACACCTTCTGGCCGGTGACGACCCAGTCGTCGCCGTCCCGCACCGCGCGGGTGCGCAGGCCCGCCAGGTCCGAGCCGGCGCCGGGCTCGCTGAACAGCTGGCACCAGACCTGCTCCCCGGTCCACAGCGGGCGCAGGAAGCGCGCCTTCTGCTCCTCGGTTCCGTACCGGAGGACGGTGGGGGCCGCCATCCCGAGGCCGATGCCGATCCGGCGCGGTTCGTTGTCCGGCGCCCCGGCGGCCGTCAGCTCGGCGTCCACGACCCCCTGCAGGGCGCGCGGCGCACCCAGCCCGCCGAGGCCCTCCGGGTAGTGCACCCACGCCAGGCCGGCGTCGAACCTGGCCCGCAGGAAGTCCAGGCGGTCCGTCGCCGCCGGATCGTGAGAGGCCAGCAGCGCGCGCACCCGCTCGCGCAGCTCCTCCGGTGTGACCGTCATGCGAATGCGTCCCTCCGCGTGTGCGTAGCCCTAAGCAAGCGCTTAGAAACTAGCTCACGTGGCGCCCTCCCGTCACCCCCTGGTGCACCGCGTCTCGTGTGCGGCGCCGTTGTGGTTGGCGTCGGGGGTTTCCCCGCCGCCCTCCCTCCCCCCAGCCTTCGGCCGGGGGGACCCCCATCCGGCGCGGTCACTGACCCTCGCGCGGTCGTTGTGGGGTCGGTGCCGCGCCGGGGCACGCCCCCAGCCTTCGGCCGGGGGGACCCCCGCCTCGGCGCTCGCGGCGCTGCCCCACATCAATCGGCACCGCACCCACCGCTCGTGTCCCCCCAGCCGCTGCGGCGCAGGCGCGTGGGGGGTTCGTGCGGGTCCCGGCGGTCCGGGCGGCCGGGACGCGGACCGGACCGGGACAGGCGGCCGGCGGTGTCCCGGTGGCCGTGCCTACGAGGTGGCAGGCCTACGGCGCGTGCGGCGCCGTCGCGTCGGCGCCGGCCGCGGGCAGCAGGCCGATGCCGCGGCTGGGGCCCTGGCAGCCCTGGGCGGCGGCGATGCCGAGCGCGACGAGGAGGGTCACGGTGACGAAGACGATGAGCCGCTGCCGCAGCAGCCTGCGGTCGGCACCCACGGGCCGGCGGCCCGCCGGCGTACGGGGGGCCGGGGTGCGGCCGGAGGGCGTCCGGGCCGGGGTGCGCGGCGAGGCGGGCGTACGGGGGGAGGCCGGGGTACGCGGCGGGACGGGCGTGCCCGCCGCCGTCCGCCGCTCGGTCTGCTGGTCCGCGTACGCCTGCGCCCGCGGGCCCGTGGGGCGCTCGGCGCGCGGACCGGACGCCCTCGGCACGATGTCGCGCCGGCCCGGCGCCGCGCCGAGGCCGCGGGCCTCACGGGCGGCGATCTCGGCCAGCCGCTCGGAGAGTTGGACCGTGCTGGGCCGCTGCTCCGGGTCCTTGGCGAGGCAGGCGTACACCAGCGGGGCCAGTGAGTCCGGCACACCGGTGAGGTCCGGCTCCTCGTGGACGACCCGGTAGAGCATGACCTCCGAACTGCCCTGCCCGAACGGCGAGTCGCCCATCGCCGCGTACGCCAGCGTCGCGCCGAAGGCGAAGACGTCGGTGGCCGGGGTGACCGCCGCCCCGCGGACCTGCTCCGGCGCGAGGAACCCGGGGGACCCGACGGCGGTGCCCACGTGGGTGAGGGTGCTGGCGCCGGTGGACCAGGCGATGCCGAAGTCGATGATCCGGGGGCCCTTGGGCGACAGCAGGATGTTGGAGGGCTTCAGGTCCCGGTGGACGACCCCGGCCTCGTGGACGGCGACCAGCCCCTCCGCCAGCGCGGCGCCGATGGACGCGGTCTCGGCGGCCGGGAGCATGCCGTCCCGGGCGACCTTGTCGTGCAGGGAGGGCCCGGGAACGTACTGCGTGGCGAACCACGGGCGGTCCGCCTCCAGATCGGCGGCGACCAGCCGGGCCGTGCAGCCGCCGCGGATGCGTCTCGCCGCGGACACCTCGCGCGCGAAGCGGGAGCGGAACTCCTGGTCCTCGGCCAGCTCGGGGCGGATCACCTTCAGCGCGACCCGCTGGCCGCGCTTGTCGGCGCCCAGGTAGACGACGCCCATGCCGCCCGCGCCCAGCCTCCGGTGCAGGCGGAACGAGCCGACGACACGCGGGTCCTCGCGCCGGAGCCGCATCATCGCCATGTCGTCCATCCCCGCTGCCTGCCTGGCCAGTCTGACGCCGACAGCTTACGGACTGACCGCCCGTCGCGCCGCGAGGCCGCGCCCGCGCGGGGCGGCGGATTGTCAGTGCCGGATGGGATCCTTGAAGGGTGGGGAAAATTCCGGCCGCTGACGGCCAGGAATTTCGTCATGCCGTCAACAGTCCGTCGGACAAGGGGGATTGACGCCATGAAGGGTGACCGCGTGGAGATAGTCGTCGACGCGGGCGACACGACAAGGACGTACGAAGTGGTCGCCACCAGGGCGGGCCGCAGGGTCGAAACGGCGGTCCGCCGAGGGGTGGTGGAAGTGAGCGAAGTCACCCGGTCCGGCTCCGTGGTGCGCACCGCGCGCTTCATGGCCACCCGGGTCCTCGCCCTGGTCGAGCAGCCCATGCCGACCGGCGACGCGGAGGACGAGGAACGGGGCTGACGGTCCCCGTCCGCGCCCGCCCGGGAGATCCCCTCGGGGATGTCCCGGGGGTGCGGCCGGGTCCCTCCACCCAGGGGAGTACGCGACCGGACCCGGAGTCATCCTCGGGGAGGCCAGGGAAGCGGTACGAGGGCATGACGACCGGCGCCGGCGCCGCGCCTAATGTTGAGGTCAAGCGGCGGGCGGAGCACTCGTCCCCCGAGGTCAAACGCCCGCCGCCCAGACAACTGTGCATGATCACGGACCACGACCGGGAGAGGGCCATGGCGAACACGGTGAGCCGTACGGTGCGGCCGGCGCGCGGCAGCAGGATCGCCGCCTTCGGCATACGCCCGTCGGGCACCCGGCATCCGCTGGTGGCGGTGGCGATGGTGCTGCCGCTCGCGGTGCTGCTCGCGGTGGCCTTCGGGGGCTGGGACGCAGTGGTCACACAGGCGTCGTCCGTAGCTGGTCTGATGGGGCGCTGACAGACGCCCCGCGGCCCCGGAAGAGCGGTCCGGGTCCGCGAGGACCGGTGAACCAACCCCGTGGGGACGGGGGTACGGCGGACGGCATGAATGCCCGGGTACCGTGGCGGTACCCGGGCATCACACCCGGCATTGCCAGTGGGCGGCGCGCTGCCGCACAGTGGGCCGGTGACACGGGGCATGGGGGAGCAAGTGACCAGCAGCGGAGCACCGCTGACGCACGCCTTGGGGGCGGTCGCGGCAGCGGCCTCGCGGGTACCCGCCCAGGCGCGGCCCGCCGTGCTCGCCGAACGGCCCGACGCCACCGTCGTCCGCGGCGGCCGCCTCGTCGCCAAGGCCCACGCCCCGGGCACCGATCCGCAAGAGCTCGACCTGCGGCTGCGCGTGGCCGCCCATCCTCTGCTCGACGGCGTCCTGCTGCCCCCGGCGCCGCTGCCCGACCACGGCGGCGCGTTGAGCGCCGTGCTCCTCGGCCGCACCGTGAGCCTGTGGCCCCTCGGCGAGCCGGTCGACCGCGACGACCCGGACTCCGCACCCTGGGCGGAGGCCGGCACGCTCCTGGCCCGTCTGCACACCGTGCCGGTGGCCGCGCTGCCCGGCCCGCGGCCGCAGATGCGCGGCCCCGTCAGGGCGGCCGGCGCGGTCGCGAGGATGCGCGCCGCCGGCGCCGGCGACCCGGCGGTGCTCGCCGCCTGGCG